>DASZVJ010000130.1:0-8015 GCA_035547155.1 Vicinamibacterales bacterium | reverse complement strand
GCATCGGCAGGAAAAGCATAGCAGGCTACAGGCGACGGGCTGCGGGCCACGGACCGCAGCCCGCATAATGTTCCCGCGATGCGCTATCTGCGGATGGTGACCAACGCCGTCGCCGGCGGCGTGCTGGTGTCGACGTACGTCGCGGTGCTGATCTTTCAGCTCAATCCGCAGATGCCGCTGATCTCGACGACAGCCCTTCAGTGGCTGGGCGCGGTGCTCGCGTTCTATGCGCCGTATCTGAGCGTCGCGCTGTTGTTCACGTTGCTGGTCGGCGAGGTGATCGCCGCCCGTGCGCTGCGGCCCGCCTGGATCAGCGTCCGCGTGCTCGCGTGGATCGGCGCGTTCGGCGCTGCCAGCGCGGCCGCGATCACCTGGGCGAACCTCGGCCTCGCGCGCGGCATGTTGACGCCCATTGCCGCGATCCGCATGCGTGATGGTGCGTGGATCACGACGAGCTGCGCCGCGGTGCTGCTCGTCATCGCGATCGCGCGTTACTCGTTCGGCCATCGCGGCAGCCGGATGGCGGCGACGCTGATGATGGCGGCCATGATCGGATCGGTCGCCGGGCCGCTGGGGCTGCGCGGTCCGGGCGAGACGCCCGTGCGCGCGCCGCATCGCTGGTTGCAGCCTCCGCCGATCGCGACGACGCCACGCGTCCGGCTGCTCGTCTTCGAGGGCGCGTCGCTCGGCTTCATCCGCCAGCGCGTCGCGGCGGGGCAGCTGTCGAACCTCGGCCGGATGCTCGACCACGGCGCGGTCCTCGATCTCGCGACGATCCGTCCGACGCAGGTCGATCCCGTCTGGGTCGCGGCCGCGACCGGCAAGGCGGCCGAGCAGAACGGCGTCCGATCGAACTGGATCTTTCGCGTGACGGACGCGGACACGGACGTCATCGACGTGCTGCCGGACTACTGCCTGGCGCAGGGACTGATCGATCAGCGATTCATCCGCGCCGTGGAGCCGACGTCCGCGTCGCTGCAGGCGCGGCCGCTGTGGGACATCCTCGGCGACTACGGCGTCACCTCCGGCGTCGTCAATTGGCCGCTCACATATCCGGCGCACGCGCGGATCGGGTACGTCCTCAGCGAGCGTTTCGACGACGCGGCGCAGTCGTCGCCGCTGCGGCTTGCGGACGCCAACGCCGGCGATCCGACGACGGCCGTGGACGCGGCCCGCGAGATCTTCGACGCGTGGCAGGCGCGCCCCTGGTATCAGGTGTTGACGACGTTCTCGCGCGGTGAGGTCGAGCCGATGGAAGTCGATCGCGCGCGGTGGGATCGCGCGTACAGCGAGACGGCCGAGTCGCTGGAAGAGCAATTTGCGCTGCGGTTCTCGGCGATCCGGTACGAAGGGCTCGACGCGTTCGGGCACATCTATCTGCGTCAGGCGCAGCCGGAGTTGTTCGGCGATCCGCGCTGGGCCGCGCCGCAGCGGCCCGTGCTCGATCGCTACTACAGCTATCTCGACGGCGAAGTCGGCAAGGCGATGCGCGAGCTCGCGCCAGGCGATCTGCTGCTCGTGATGTCCGGCTTCGGCATGGAGCCGACGCTGCTGTGGAAGCGTCTCGTCGCGCGCGTGCTCGGCGAGCGCGACATGACGGGCCAGCACGAGTCCGGCCCAGACGGCTTCCTGCTCGCCTACGGCACGAACGTCGCGTCCGGCCAGTTTCCGCGCGGATCGGTGACCGATCTCGCGCCCACGGTCCTGTATTACATGGACGTGCCCGTGGGCCGTGACATGGACGGCTTCGCGCGCACGGACCTCTTTCTGCCGACGTACGCGATCGAGCATCCCGTCAAGTACGTGGCCAGCCACGAGAAATGAGATAGACTGTGGCCCGCTCTTTAACGCGGCCCTGTGAGGTCGCAAAGAGGTGCTGCATGTCCGACCGTTCTCCTGCCTGTACGTTCCCGCTGTTCGTCGTTACCGCCATTCGAACGTTTGCCAATTGCCCGTCACGGAGGCGCGTATGCCAATCGTGATGGACGCCGACCGCATGGCGCGCAGCCTCACGCGCATGGCGCACGAGATCGTCGAGCGCAATCGCGGCGTCGAAGACCTGGCGTTCATCGGCATCCGCGCGCGCGGCGTGCCGATTGCCGCGCGGCTGGCGAAAGAGATCAAAGGCATCACCGGCGTCGACGTGCCGACCGGCGCGCTCGACATCACGCTGTACCGCGACGACCTCGCGCTGCACGCCGTCGGGCCGCAGCCGGTGATTCGCAGCACCGACGTCCCGTTCTCGATCGACGATCGTCTGATTCTGCTCGTCGACGACGTGCTCTACACGGGACGGACGATTCGTGCCGCGCTCGACGCGCTCGTCGACTTCGGCCGGCCGCGCGCGATTCAGCTCGTCGCGCTCGTCGATCGCGGCCATCGCGAGCTGCCGATTCGCGCCGACTACGTTGGCCGCAATATCCCGACGTCGCGCCAGCAAAGCGTGCAGGTGCGCCTCGCCGAGATCGACGGCCGCGACGAAGTGGAGGTGGAGGGATGACGACCATGGCCACCACGCTCCACAGCCGGCATCTGCTCGGCATCGAGGACCTGACGGCGCCGGAAATCGATCTCGTGCTGCAGACCGCGCTCGCGATGAAGGAAGTCGGCACGCGTCCCATCAAGAAAGTGCCGACGCTGCGCGGTCGGACGATCATCAACCTGTTCTTCGAGCCGAGCACGCGGACGCGCATGTCGTTCGAGCTGGCCGAGAAGCGTCTCAGCGCCGACACGCTCGGCATGACGACGTCCGGATCGAGCGTCGTCAAGGGCGAGACGCTCATCGACACCGCGCGGACGATCGAGGCGATGTCGCCGGACATGATCGTCATCCGCCACGCCTCGTCCGGCGCCCCGCACCAGCTCGCGCGCATCTGCCGCTCGAGCATCATCAACGCCGGTGACGGGATGCACGAGCACCCGACGCAGGGGCTGCTCGACGCGTTCACGATGCTCGAGCGCAAAGGCCGGCTCGCGGGACTGAAGGTCGCGATCGTCGGCGACCTCGTGCACAGCCGCGTGTTCCGATCGAACGCGCTGCTGCTGACGAAGATGGGCGCCGAGGTCCGTGCGTGCGGCCCCGCGACGCTGCTGCCGATCGGCATGGAGCGGCTCGGCATCCACACGACCTCGTCGCTCGACGAAGCCGTGCGCGACGCGGACGTCGTGATGATGCTGCGCGTGCAGCACGAGCGGATGCAGGGCCTGTTCCTGCCGTCGATGCGCGAGTACTTCACGCTGTTCGGTCTGACCACCGCGCGCCTCGCGCACGCGGCGCCCGACGTCATCGTCATGCACCCGGGTCCGATGAACCGCGGCGTCGAGATCGACTCGGAAGTCGCCGACGGTCCGTGGTCCGTCATCCTCGATCAAGTCGCCAACGGCGTCGCCGTGCGGATGGCCGTGCTGTATCTGCTGGCCGGCGGCGAAGGCGGAGAGTCCTGATTCCATGCGTGTGCTGCTGAAGTCCGTTCATCTCATCGATCCAGCCGCGGGCCGCAACGGCACGTTCGACGTGCTCATCGACGGCGACCGCGTGTCGCGCGTCAGCAAGGATCTGCCTGTCGACGGCGCGTCCGTCGTCGAGCTGCCGGCGTCGTTCGTCGTCACGCCCGGGCTCATCGACATCCACGTGCATCTGCGCGAGCCGGGCCAGGAGCACAAGGAGACGATCGCCACCGGCACCGCGTCGGCCGTGGCTGGCGGGTTCACGTCGGTCGCGTGCATGCCGAACACGGATCCGATCAACGACTCCGCGTCGGTGACGGAGTTCATCGTCAAGCGCGCCGCCGACGCGGGGCTCGCGCGCGTCTATCCGATCGGTGCGGTGTCGATCGGATCGAAGGGCCAGCAGCTCACGGAGATCGGCGATCTCTGCAAAGCGGGCTGCGTGGCGATCACCGACGACGGCAGGCCGGTGCAGACGGCGCTCCTGATGCGGCGCGCGCTCGAGTACGCGTCGATGTTCGGCATTCCGGTCATCGATCACTGCGAGGATCCGTCGCTGAAGGGCGACGGCGTGATGCACGAGGGCCCGACGGCGACGTCGCTCGGCCTGCGCGGCATTCCGGGGATCGCCGAGTCGCTGATGGTCGAGCGCGACATCTCGATCGCGGAGATCACGGGCGGGCATTTTCACGTCGCGCACATGAGCGCACGGCAGTCGCTGCGCGCGGTGCGCGACGGCAAATCGCGCGGCGTGCACGTGACGACGGAGGTCGCGCCGCATCATTTCCTGCTCACCGACGCGTCGATCGCGGAGCGTGGCGGCTACGACACGAACTTCAAGATGAATCCGCCGCTGCGCGAAGCCGCCGATCGCGACGCGATGATCGAGGGCTTGCGCGACGGATCGATCGACGTCATCGCGACGGACCACGCGCCGCATCACGCCGACGAGAAGGCGCTCGAGTTCGATCGCGCGCCGTTCGGCATCGTCGGGCTCGAGACGGCGGTGCCGCTGTGCGTCGATCGCCTCGTGCACGCGGGACTGATCTCGATGTCGCGTCTCGTCGAGCTGCTCTCGACGAATCCCGCGCGCGTGATGCGTTTGCCCGGCGGCACGCTGACCGAAGGCAGTCCCGCGGACATCACGGTCCTCGCCCCGGATGCGTCCGTCACCGTGCGCGCGTCATCGTTCCGCTCGAAGGGCCGCAACACGCCGTTCGAAGGCTGGTCGCTCAAAGGCGCCGTCGCCGCGACGATCGTCGGCGGACGCGCAGTCTATGTGAATGAGAGCGTGCTGGGGAGGAAAGGGCTGTAGATAGCGAGATAGCCCGAGATACATCGTTCTATCTACTCATCTGTCTATCTACGTTCCCGACTTCAACGGCACGTCCGTCTTGAAATATTTCTTGTAGGCCGCAATCCAATCCGCCGCGATGTCGCGCTGTGCCGTCTGCAGGTCGATCTGGCCGGCGCAGACGAGATTCGGCAGCAGATCCTCGAGCTGATCCTTCACTTTCGCGTTCCACGTCCGGTCGCTGTAGCGCTCGGGCCAGAGATTGCGCGGATCGTTGGCGCCGCCGAGCGCGGGCGTGATCAGGTAGTCCAGCTCGTACTGATCCTCCGGCACGTGCGCCATCCCGTAGTTCGCGAGGACGCGTTGGCGCACGGAGGGATCGGCGGGCTCTGGCTCCCACTCGCCACCGCGGCACAGATCGTCGGCAGTGACGTTCGACGTTGCACCTGGCGTGAAGGCCGCGATGGGCAGGGCGTCGCGCTCGATTGAAGCGCCGACGCGCGTCGTTGCCGGTGCGGGACGAGAGCGAAGGGCTCGCGCGGTCAAAAACACCGCGGCGATCGCTGCCGCAGCCGTCGACCATCGTCCGACCGATGACGAGAAGAGGCGCGCGCGAATCGTCCAGGGGCGATCGACGTGCGCCGCGGCGGCCGCGAGTCTAGCCGCGAGCGCCTCGCGCGATCGTGCGTAGTCCATCTCGTCCACGCCCGCCGACGAGCGCAGCGCCGCGATCGTCTCGGTCATCTGCGCCGCCAGCACGTCGCGCCGCGCACGGCACGCGTCGCAGGCATCGACGTGTGCGACGAGGCGTGCGACATGTGCGATCGATCCGTCGCTGTCGACGAGGTGGAGCAGCTCGACGTCGGTCAGATGATCATGCCTGCGCACGGGTCACCTCGATTCCGAATGGTGCAGCCGATCGAACGCGCGTGCGAGCGACTTCGCGACGGAGCCGAGTGACACCCCGAGCACCTCGGCGATGTCGCGGTAGTTGAGTCCTTCTGCACGCAGATACAAACAGCGGCGATCGCGCTCCGGCAGTGCGCGTGCGACGGCACGCAGCCGCGCGCGGCGCTGTGCTTCTGCCAGCCGTTCTTCGGGGTTGCCCGTCGGATCGGCCAGACGGATGGCGAACGTGTCCGCTTCGACGCTCAGCCATCGGCGTCCACGCTCGCGCTGCTTCAGCGCGAGGTTGTGCGCGACACGATACAGCCAGCCTCTCAGGTTCTCGCGCGGACGGCCGAGGCGCAGATGGCGGAACAGCGAAAGGAACGCTTCCTGGACGATGTCCTCGGCCGCCGCCGGCGTCAGACCGAACGCCGCGACGTAGCGGCGCAAGCCGCCGGCGCACTCGTCGAACAGGCGCAGCACGTCGGCCTGAATCTCCGCATCGTCGGCCGGCCGATCCGCGACGAGCCCGACGGGCAGCGGCAGATCGATCGACGGAAGGGGCATCTTCGGCGACGACATGTGGCGCGTCCTGCAATCTATCGCGGATCGGACGGTGAGATCACGCGACGCAAAATACCGTGAACAGAACGCAGGGATCGGGAATACCCCATTGATGAAAAGCCTTCGTCTCGCGATTCTGCTTTCCGTATTGGCCGGTGTGCCAACGATGGCCGCTGGCCAGCAGACGCCGCCGCCGACCGACGAACCTCCCGCTCCTCCGCAAATCGCCGTTACGGTCACGGTCGTCGGCACGACGCCGTTGCCCGGCGTTGGCGTCACGCTCGATCGGCTGCCGGCGCCCGTGCAGACCGCGAGCACCAAGGACATCGACGCGTCCGGCGCGCTCGATCTGTCGTCGTTCCTCAACGAGCGCCTCGCGGGTGTCCACGTCAACGAGGTGCAAGGCAATCCGTTTCAGCCCGACGTGAACTACCGCGGCTACACGGCGTCGCCGCTGCTCGGCACGCCGCAAGGCGTGTCCGTCTACATGGATGGCGTCCGGCTCAATCAGCCCTTTGGCGACGTCGTCAGCTGGGATCTCATTCCCGAATCCGCGATTCAGACGATGGCGTTGATGCCGGGATCGAATCCAGTGTTCGGCTTGAACACGCTCGGCGGCGCGTTGGCGATCGAGACGAAGAATGGCCGCACGAATCCCGGCACGAGTGTGGAAGTGTACGGCGGCCGTGCGGCGCGGCGGGCAGTCGAGTTCGAGCGCGGCGGATCGCGCGCGAATGGCCTGAACTGGTTTCTAACGGGCAACCTCTTCGCGGAGGATGGCTGGCGCGATGCGTCGCCGTCCGACGTCCGGCAGTTCTTCGGACGCGTCGGCTGGACGAAAAAGACATCGGACCTGGCCATCACCCTGCTGCAGGCGGACAACTCGTTGACCGGCAACGGCCTTCAGGATCAGCAGCTGCTCGCCAACGACCGCGCGAGCGTCTACACGACGCCGGACAACACGAAGAACCGCACGACGGGCCTGACGGTGTCGCTGAAAAAGGAGCTGCAGCCGGCGCTCACGCTTTCGGCCAATGCGTACTATCGCCATCTCAACGTCAAGACGATCAACGGCGACATCAACGACGAGTCGATCGAAGAGTCCGTCTATCAGCCGAGCGCGGCGGAGATCAACGCGCTCACGGCCGCCGGTTATACGGGCTTCCCGACGAGCGGCGCGAACGCGCAGAACACGCCGTTCCCGTCCTGGCGCTGCATCGCCAACGTTCTCCGCCAGGACGAGCCGGGCGAGAAGTGCAACGGCTTGAACAACCGGTCCGCGTCGACGCAGAACAACGGCGGCCTCACCGCGCAGATCACGCGCGCGTGGGGCGCGAACGGCGAGAAGAATCAGCTGACCGCCGGTGCGGCGTTCGACGGGAGCTCGATCGACTTCTCACAGTCGTCGGAGCTCGGCTACATCAATCCCGACCACAGCATCACCGGCCTCGGCGTGTTCGCGGACGGCGTCAACGCCGGCGACATCGACGGCGAGCCGTTCGATCTCGCGGTCGGCATGACGAGCCGCGTGCGCACCGGCAGCGTCTACGTCACGGACACCCTCGCGGTGACGCCGCGCGTGAATCTGACGCTGTCCGGCCGCTACAACCACACGACGATCGAGAATCACGACCTGCGCAATCCCGGCGGCGGCGAGGGATCGCTCGACGGCGATGACGCATTCGGCCGGTTCAATCCGTCGGCTGGTTTCACCGGGACGCTGACGAAACATCTCACCGCGTACGCGAGCTACGGCGAAGGCAGCCGCGCGCCGACGTCGATCGAGCTCGGCTGCGCGGATCCGGACTCGCCGTGCAAGCTG
>DASZVJ010000129.1:0-12010 GCA_035547155.1 Vicinamibacterales bacterium | reverse complement strand
CCGGATAGCTTCCCCGCTTCGTGTTCGGCGTCCGCTCCGCCCAATACCGCGCTCCGTAGCCAGACATGGGAAGTAGTTATACATGGTCCGGGTTCTGAGGTTCCGGGGTTCCGCGGTTCTGGGGTTCGGGTTCTGGAGTTCTGGGTTCTGCAGTTCCGCGCAAGGCATCTCCGAGGCCGAACCCAGAACCTCTGAACTCAGAACCCGACCCCCGGAACCTCAGAACCGAGAACCCCAGAACCCAACTTATGCTTTCTCCCTTTCAATCAACCTCTGCTTGACGTCCAGTCCCCATCGATAGCCGCGCAGCGATCCGTCGGCGCCGACGACGCGATGGCAGGGAATGAGGAGCGCGGCGGGGTTGGTGGCGCAGGCGCGGGCGACGGCGCGGACGGCAGCCGGCTCGCCGATGACGGTCGCAAGCTCCGTGTAGGTCAACGTTCGTCCGATCGGAATCTTCTTGAGCGCGCGCCAGACGCGCCATTGGAAGGCCGTCCCGCGAATGTCGGCAGGCAGATCGTCCGAGGCCTTCTGGCCGGACGCGACCGCACGTGCGGCCATCGCAAACGGCCGCAGCGCGGCCGATGGTCGTGACGCGATCGTCGCCAGCGGAAACTCGCGCGCAAGCTCATGACGCAACGCGTCGATGTCATTTCCAACCGCGACGAAGCACACGCCCTTCGTCGTCGCCGCGACGAGAATCTTTCCCAACGGCGACGTCGTCGTCAGCCAGTCGATCGACGCGCCTCGGCCGCCTTTCGCGTATGTCGCCGGCGTCATGCCCGCCTGCTTTTCTGGCTCATAGGCGCGGCTCGATGATCCGTATCCTGCGTCGAAGATTGCCGGTGTGACGTGTCGCCCTTCGCGCAGGCGCGACAGAAAGCGTCGATGCCGGCAGGCGGCGACGTAGTCGCGCGGCGACAGGCCGAGCAGCGAGCGAAACGCGCGCTGCGTCTGCGCGACGCTCGCGCCTGCCGCGGCGGCCACGCGCGTCGTCGTCCACGATCGCTCGGGCGCGCGGGCAATCGCGTCGCACGCACGCTGGACGCGGACAGTCGACGTTGGCTGTTCGCGCGGCTCATCGGGCCGGCAGCGCCGGCACGGCCGATAGCCGCGCTCGGCCGCCATCGCAGACACGGGAAAGAACTCGACGTGTTCGCGGTGCGGCCGGCGGCTCGGACACGACGGCCGGCAATAGATACCGGTCGACTTCACGGCGTAGACGAACAGTCCATCTGCACGCGCGTCATGCGCCCGGACGCGGCGCCACAGCTCGTTGATGTTCGCAGTCATGACGCGATCGTATCGAGCGGACAAAACGCGGGCTATCCGCAGCGCGACAGCAAAGTCGGACCCGGGCCGCCACAAGGGCGGCCCCTGCGCGGGCTACAGGCCGCGGGCTACGGGCCACCAAGTTGTAGGGCGGCCCTTGTGGCCGCCCGGCGAATGTCAGTCACCCAGCAATCGCCTGGCGATCGTTGCGTAGAGATTCGCCGCCTCGTGCAATTGCGCGATCTCGACGTACTCGTCCGCCGTGTGCGCCTGCGTCACCGAACCTGGCCCCAGCAGCAGCGGCGCGCCCCACTTGTCGAGAAAGGGAATGTCCGTCGTGAAGTTGAACACGGCCGTCGGGATATCCGGGACCGTCGTCAGCTTCACCGGCGGCACGACGAGCAGCTCTTCCGTCGTCGCGTAGGGACTGACGGCCGAGATCAGGCGATCGCGCACGGGCACGTGATCGCCGACCGTGCGGAACAGCACTTCGGCTTCGGCGCTCGGAGGAATGACGTTGGGCGCCACGCCGCCGCTGATCAAACCGGCCGTGTAATACGTCGTGCCGAGTTCGGGATCGGACGGCCACTCGACGCCACGCAGCGAGACGAGCGCATCGATCATCTTCTCGATCGCCGACTCGCCGAGCTCTGGCTGGCTCGAATGCGCCGCGCGGCCGGTCGTGCGCAGCCTCGATCGATACAAGCCGCGCGTGGCGCGGCCCAGACGATTGTCCGTCGGCTCGCCGTTGATCAGAAAGCGCGATCCCGGCGCGATCGTGTTCGCACGCTTCGCGCCATCGCTGCCGCGCTCTTCGCCGACGACGAACAGCAGGCCGATGCGCGTCTCACCCGACGCGCGCAGCTGCTCGGCAGCGGCGATCTCGGCGATCGCCTGGCCCTTCGCATCGCAGGATCCGCGCCCGTACAGGCGCGCACCGTCGACTCGGCTCGGAAAGAAGGGCGGGACGCAATCGAAATGCGTCGAGAAGACGACAACCGGCGTGTCGAGCGACGCGTAAACGTTGAATCGACCGTCGCTGACGGGCTGCTCGACGACGCGATAGCCGAGCGCGCGCAACGTGCGCGCGAGAAACGCACCGGCTTCGCCCTCGCGGCCCGTCGTCGAATCGATGTCGACGAGCTCACGCGTCAGCTTCAGTTGTGTCGCAGCGTCCACACTCACGCTCCATCGTGTGGCGCAGACGCCACGTCGTGCGGCGCCGATCAGACGCGCGCGTCTGCCACCACCGGCAGGCCGAATTCCTTCAGGACGCCGAGAATCTTTTCCTTGGACGCCGCCGACGGCGGCACCATCGGCAGACGGAAGACCTCGTCGCACAAGCCCATCGCGGCCATCGCGAACTTCACCGGCATCGGATTGGACTCGACGAAGTTCACCTGCATCAGCGCGGCGAGCGCTGCGTGCCAGCGGCGCGCCGTCGTGAAGTCGCCACGCTCGGCGGCCTCGACCATCTGCGTCATCTCGGCCGGCACTTCGTTCGACGCGACGGAGATCACGCCGCGGCCGCCAACCGCCATCATCGGCAGCGTCAGCGCGTCATCGCCGGACAGGACGATGAACTCCGACGGCACGAGCCGGCAGATCTCGACGACCTGCGTCAGATTGCCCGACGCTTCCTTCACGGCGACGATGTTCGGAATCTGCGCGAGACGCGCGAGCGTCGCCGGCTCGACGTTGCACCCCGTGCGGCCCGGCACGTTGTAGACGACGATCGGCAGCTTCGTGCTGTCGGCGATCGCGCGATAGTGCTGATACAGGCCTTCCTGACTCGGCTTGTTGTAGTACGGCGCGACGGACAGGATGCCGTGCGCGCCCGCGCGCTCGAGCGCGGGGATCTCGTGGATGATCTCGCGCGTGTTGTAGCCGCCCGCGCCGGCGAGCACCATCGCGCGGCCCTCGACGGCATCGGCGACGAGCCCGACGATGTGCGCTTTCTCGTCGGCGCTCAACGTCGGCGACTCACCCGTCGTGCCGCACGGCACGAGAAAGTGCACGCCCGCGTCCACCTGCCGCGCCGCCAGCTTCGTCACCGCCGCATCGTCGACGGCACCGCTGCTCGTGAACGGCGTAATCAGCGCCGTGCCCAGACCTGTGAACGACAATCTCATACACTCGCTCCGCCGGGTCTGAAGACCCGGCCTACATCAGAACGCCAGAACCCCGGCACGCCAGAACCCGAACCTCGGAACCGCAGAACCCTTGGAACCACGAGAACCCGGCACCAAGAATCCGCAACTCAACTCGTGATCATGTCACGCATCGTGAACCAGCCGCGGCGGCCCTTCAGCCATTTGGCGGCTTCGAGCGCGCCGTGTGCGAACACGGATCGATCGCGAACGGTGTGCGTGAGCGTCACGGTTTCGGCCGGGCCGTCGAATCCGACTTCGTGCGTGCCCGGAATCGCGCCCGCGCGGGTCGACGACATACTGATCGGCCGCGTATAGCCGGCGTCCTGCATCACGCGCTGCAGCATCAGTGCAGTGCCGGACGGCGCGTCGAGCTTGGCCGAATGATGCGCTTCGTGGATCCACGCGCCGACGTTGCGCAGCGCGCCGAACTTCCGCGCGGCTTCTTCAACGACGACCGCGAACACGTGCATGCCCAGTGAGAAGTTCGCAGCCGCGAGCACGCCGATACCCGCCTGGCTGGCGGCCTCGCGCATCTCGCGCTCGCGATCCTGCCATCCCGTGGTGCCGATGACGACGCTGACGCCGTGCGCGGCAAGCACGGACAAATTGCCGGCGACCGCGACGGGCTGCGAGAAATCGACGGCCACGTCGACCGCACCCGCCTGCTCGAGCGCTGCCGCGACGGGCCGATCGACTTCGGCGATCGCGGCCACCTCGCAGCCATGCTCGTGCGCGAGCTGCTCGACCAGCTTCCCCATCCGTCCGTGACCGATCAGCAGGATTCTCACACCGGTACTCCGAAGAATCGCTCGTGGACCCGTTCGAGCGCCGACTCGAGGTCGGCCTCGCGGATCACCAGCGTGATGTTACGCCGGGCCGCGGCCTGCGAGAGCATCCGAATCGGGATGCCGCCCAGCGACTCGAGCAGGCGGCCGACGAACGCCGGATCGCGCTGGAGGCCATCGCCGACGGCGCACAGAATCGCCATCTTGTCCTCGCGCGTGACGTCGGCGACCTCGCGCAGCGCCGCCGCGATCTCCGGCAGCCGCCGCGCATCGTCGACCGTGACAGACACGCTGACCTCCGAGGTCGTCACGACGTCGACGGCCGTACGGTGCTGCTCGAACGCCTGGAAGATGCGTGCGAGAAACCCGTGCGCCATCAGCATGCGCGTGGACGTGATGTCGACGACGGTGACGCCCTTCTTCGATGCGACGGCCGTGAGCGGCCGATCGCTCGCAGGGCGATCGCGCGTGATGAGCGTGCCGCGCGCATCCTGCGGCCGCCGCGAGTTGAGGATGCGAACGGGAATATTCTGGCCGACCGCCGGGAGAATCGTCGCCGGGTGCAGGACCTTCGCGCCGAAGTACGCGAGCTCGGATGCTTCGCCGAACGAGATGTGCGGCACGACCTGCACGTGCTTGACGAGGCGCGGATCGGCGGTGAGCATGCCGTCGACGTCCGTCCAGATCTGAATCTCCGACGATCCCAGACACGCGCCGACGATCGCGGCGGAATAGTCCGACCCGCCTCGTCCCAGCGTCGTCGTCACGCCCTCGCGGTTGGCGCCGACGAAGCCGCCGATGACGGGAATGCGGCGATCGGCCAGGATCGGATCGACGGTCGCCGACAGCGCGACAGCCGTTTCCTTCATCAGCGGCGGCGCGGCGGTGTGATCGTCTCCGGTGACGATCACCTTGCGCGCGTCGACCCACGTCGCGGCCAATCCGTGCGACGTCAATGCGGCCGCGACGATGCGGCTGCTGAGGATCTCGCCGGCGGCGGCAATGGCGTCGAGCCAGCGCGGCGTGACTTCCTTCAGCACGCCGAGCGCACCCACGAGCCGATCGAGCTCGTCGAACTCGCTGTTGATGAACGCGTCGACGCTTGGGCGATCCGGGCTCGCGCCGATGACGCCGGCGACCTCGAGATGCCGTGCGCGCAGGCCGCGCAGCTCTTCGAGCGCACTGTCGACACGGCCTTCACCGGCGTCCGCTGCCGCGCGCAGCAGCTTGTCCGTCGCGCCACCGAGCGCGGATACGACGACGACGGGGCCGCGCCAGTCCTGGCTTTCAGGTTGACCGGAGGACTGACGTGCCGCACGCACGATGCCCATCAGCCGTTCGATCGCGGGCTGGTCGGCCACCGACGTCCCGCCGAATTTCATGACGATCATGGAAGAAAATATCCCTCCGCCTTGCTCGTGCCAGAACGTAGGGGCGGCCCTTGTGGCCGCCCGCCGACGACGATCATCGTCCCGCCGCGTGCGTCAAACGATTCGTGATTGCCGCTTTGGCCCCGACCAGAATCCTGAGCATGCGCCGCAGCGGCTCCGCGGCGCCCCACAGCAGCTGATCCCCGACGGTGAACGCGCCGAGATAGTCCGATCCCATCGCGAGCTTGCGCAAGCGGCCGACGGGCACGGCCAGCGTGCCGGTAACGGCCGCCGGCGTCAACTGCGCGAGCGTCTGTTCCTTGTTGTTCGGCACGACGCGCACCCATTCGTGCGCGGACGCGAGCAGCCGTTCGATCTCGGCCAGCGGCACGTCGCGCGTCAGCTTCACGGTGAGCGCCTGGCTGTGACAACGCATCGCGCCAACGCGCACGCAGATGCCGTCGACCGGAATCGGCTGGCCGGTGCGCCCGATGATCTTGTTGCACTCGACGAGCGCCTTCCATTCTTCGCGGCTCTGGCCGTTGCCGAGGTCCTTGTCGATCCACGGCAGCAAACTGCCCGCGAGCGGATGGCCGAAGTTCGTCGTCGGAAATGCGTCGCTGCGCAGCGTCGCCGCCATCGTGCGATCGATCACGTCGATCGCGCTGGCGGGATCGTCGAGCAGCGTCTTCACCGATGCGTACGCGGCGCCCATCTGTGCGACGAGCTCGCGCATCTGCTTGGCGCCGGCGCCCGACGCGGCCTGATACGTCATCGCGCTGACCCACTCGACGAGGCCGGCGCGGAACAGGCCCGTCATCGCCATCAGCATGAGGCTGACCGTGCAGTTGCCGCCGATGAAGTCACGGATACCGCCGTCGACCGCGCGATCGATGACGTCGCGATTGACGGGATCGAGCACGATGATCGCGCGATCGGACATGCGCAGCGTGGACGCCGCGTCGATCCAGTAGCCGTCCCATCCGGCCTTGCGCAGTTGCGGATGAATCTCCGTCGTGTAGTCGCCGCCCTGGCAGGAGATCAGAACGTCGCACGCGGCGAGATCGGCCAGATTCTTCGCGTCCTTCAGCGTCGAGGCGGACGTGCCGTCGATCGCGGGCGCCGCGCCGCCTACCTGCGAGGTGGAGAAAAAGATCGGCGCGATGTGATCGAAATCGCGCTCGGCGCGCATGCGCTGCATGAGGACCGAGCCCACCATGCCGCGCCAGCCGATGATGCCGACGCGCGGTCGCGGCCTGTTCGTTCCATCAGTCGTGGTCATTGCTCTGCTCTGTCGTTCCGTTCCATCGGTTCGTGGACAACAAAAAACCCGCCGTGCTGGTCGCAGCGGCGGGTTCGTGGGGCCGTGACGGCCGGACGTGAATCAGGCCAATCCTACGCGCACACCCTCGCCACCGCCGAGGCGGACTTCACCCGCTTTCGGTCGAACCGCTTTCGAGTGGCGAAGAGGACGAGGGACATGACCGGAGTAGAAGGATACCGGCCTCCGGGGAATGACGTCAAGGTACGGGCCGATTGCGCGATCGTGCACACTGGAGCGCGATGACCGACGAACGCAAGCCGTTTCACAATCCGTTTGCGGCGCTCGGAGGGTTGCGCGGAACAAGGCCGGAGACGGAAGCGGCGATGGCGACGCCGGACCTGAAGGTCCGGCGCTCCGAGGAGCAAGGTCCGGCGTCCCTTGCACCGGCGAAGAGCCCCGCGCGCGCCGTCGTGCGGCTCGAGCGCGCGGGCCGCGGCGGCAAGGCGGTGACGATCGTCGATCATCTCGATCTGCGCGCGCCCGATCTCGAGCGCTGGCTGAAATCGCTGAAGTCCCAACTGGGCTGTGGCGGCGTGATCGAAGGCGACGCGATCGTGCTGCAAGGCGATCACCGCGATCGGCTGCCGGCGCTGCTCGCCGATCGCGGCGTGAAGAAAGTCACGAAGGGATCGTGACGCCGGATCGGCGCGCCTCAGAACTGCACGCCCATGTTGAACGTGATCCGGCGCACGCCGTCCACGCCGGTGGGCGTCTTGAAGTTCGGCCCGAGAATGCTCGTGTAGCCGATGAGATTGCCGTGATTCGTCAGATTGCGAATATCGCAGCTGATGTAAATGCGATAGCGCGGCGCGGCCTGCGCTGCGGCCGCCGTGGCCGACAGCACGCCGTTGACCGACTGGATCATGACGCCCTGCGATTGCGTCATCCGCTGCTGACCCAGGCCGAACGAATAGCTGAGGTACCCGTCCGCGCTCCATCGCCCGGTCGTGCGCTCGCTGTCGCGGCTGTAGCCGTCGGGTCGATCGTTGAAGATCAGATCCCCGTTCGTATCGACGCCGCTCTGCACGTTCAGCGGCGGCGCCGAGGACACGGAAATGCCAAACTGACCGTTCAGATTCTTGAGCACACTCGTGCTGATGTAGAACGAGCCGCGATGACGGACGTCGCCGGGCGCCGGCCCCCATTCGAGCGCAAGATTGCCGCTCGCCGGCGGACTGAATGCGCCGTCCGTGTCGTTCTCGAACTGACTGTAGGTGTAGTACGCCGACACGTAGAGCCCGCGACGCCAGTCGAACAGCGGTCCTGACGCGGCAGGGCCCGATGGCCCCTTCGACAGATTCAGGCTCGAGTTGAACGACGCACTGCGCTGCCGGGATCGGCCGTCTGACACCGCCTGGATCACGTTCGCGAATCGCGGATCCGGTCGCACACCGTCGATCGGCGCGTTGAGATTCTGTCCGACCAGCAGGCCTGATCCGCGGCTGTCGGAGTACGTGAGGCCGAGGCTGAGCTTCTTGAGCAGCGTCTGATTGATGCCCGCGCTGTAACGCGTCGTCCTCGCGAGGCGGATGTCGTCACCGAGCAGATATCGATTCGTCGGCAGCACCTGTGTGTCGACGTCGATGTTCGGATCCGGATAGCTCGGATTGATGATGTTGATTTCCTGCTGATGGAAGCCGTCGAAACGCAGCGTCTGCTCGTAGGTGCTCGTCCCGAGCCAGTCGTAGAAGATGCCGGCGCTGCCGCGTAGCGTCGTCTGGCCGCTCTTGAACGGGGCCCAGGTCACGCCGAATCGCGGCCCGACGTTGCGCCGATCGCCGACGTGCGTCTGCAGCTCGTACCGCACGCCCGGCGTCATCGTCAGGTTCTTGCGGAGCTTGATGTCGTCCTGGAGATACACGCCGGTCTGGAAGTTCCAATACTTGATCGTGGGATCGCCGATCCGCTGCGTGTAACTGCGCGGCGTACCGGCGTTGTACTCGTCGAGGCCGACGAACGTGTACGTGCCGAGATAGTTGGACTGCTGATCGGTCCGATAACCTTGCCCGTCGACCTGCAGCCCCATCCGCACGGAATGCCGGCCACGGATGTAGTCGAGATCCTGCGCGAAGAACAGCGACTGGTTTCGTGTGCTGCCGGCCTGCTGCGCGCCGCCGATGGTGCTCTTCTGCAGGACGATGATCGTCGGCGCCTCGACGGCTGAGTGGAGGTCCATGAGCGACGTGCCGATCGAAAAGCGCGTGCTCGTGAAGAACCGCCGTCCCAGCGGTCCCGATTCCTGAATGCGAAAGCTCGAGTTCGTCCGTTTCTGCGCGTACGCGCTCTGAAGATCGTAGTTGAAGTTCCCCAGGCCCATGTTGTCGCTGTTCGAGACGTTTCGGTTGAACCCGGCGCGCAGGGTTTGATCTTTGGTCAGGGCGTAGTCGATCGATCCCGACCCGCCCCATCCTCGCGACGTCTGGCGAATCGGCAGGTTGCCGGCAACGAGCGCGTTGTTCCCGTCATAGCCGTAGGCCACGGGCACCTGAAACGCGTCCTGACCGCTGAGGCCGAGGGAAAAGGAGCTTTTGTTCGGGATCAACGTGCCCGTGACGCTGCCACCGTAATTGCGATTCTGCGTCGGCGTGCGCTGCCGGATGAGATCGTTCCGGCCGTCGAGGGCGCTGTCGTAGAAGCCGGTACGGACGTTCGAGCGCAGCGGGCCGACGCCCGGCTGCGTCACGATGTCAATCGAGATGCCACCGGCGTAGTGGTTCTCGGCCGCGAACTGATCGCGCGTGATGCGAATCGACTTGATCTGCGATTTCGGCGGCAGCTGCGCCCCCTCGAAGCTGTCGACCTTGATGACCGCGTCAGGACCGCCCAGCGCACGCAGCTGGTTCGCCATCTCCGTCTCGTCTTCGGGCAGCGCCTCGATTTGCTCCCGCGTCAGCGCCGTCCCGAAGGTGCTCGATCGATCCGACGCGGCCTCCTCGCGATCGCGGCCGACGGTGATCTCATCGCTCATCGTGCTCAGCCGGAGCACGATCGTCTGCCGGTTCTCGCCGGCCCGGATGCGCACGTCCTTGAGGATCGTCTTGTCGAAGGACGGAAACGTCGCCTCGATCGAGTACCGGCCGGGCGCGAGATTGGTGAACGTGGCGACGCCGACGTCGCTCGCCGTGACGGGCGCCAGCGTGGCCGCACGCGTCGACGCCTCGAGGCCCGTCACCGTGACGGTGGCGGTCGGCAGCACGGCGCCGGTCGCATCCGTCACCGTGACGGACAGGCGGCCGCGATTGCCCTGCGCGCGCGCCGGCACCGGACGCACACACATCACCAGCACGCCCGCGATCGCGAGCGCGTTCGACACCCACTGACGCATGACGACTCCTGTCTATTTCACGACGACGAACTTCTGGGGAGCGATCTTCGCGTTGATGCGAAACCGATCGAACGTGGTCTCCTCCGTCGTGTCCGCGCCAATCGCGCGGCGCAGCCGGAACGGGAACAGCACGCCGTCGACGTCGCGATAGTCCGCGAAGTAGAGGCGATTCTCGACGGGCGTGGCCTGCGCCTTCTGACGAACCGCCTGCACGGCCTTGGCGTACGCCGCTTTTTCGTCCTGCGTGGCCGATGCCGCGGGCGCAGCCGGTCCCTCGACGACGACGGCGCCGGGCGCGACGGTGGCCGGCGGCGGCTGGCCAGGCACGGTGACGATGACGTTGGTCGGCGGCTGCGTCCAACTGACCATGATCGGCAGACGCGTGTCGCTGTTGACGAAGAAGCGCAGCTTGAAGTTGTTGGCGCCCGTGACGTCGAGCACGTCCGCCTTGCCCTGCGGCGCCTCGGCTTGCGCGGCGTACGCGAACGTCAGCGGATACGTGGCGAACGAGTCGGCGAAGATCCCGAGCGCGAGCCGTACGAAGTCCTGCTTGATCGTCACGACGCGCGCCGTGCGTTGCGCGTCGAGCTGAGCCGGACTGGGGGCCGGAGGCCCCCCAGGTCGCGCCGGCATCGCTGGAATCGACGAGGCCGGCGCCTGGATGAGATCCCCGCCGTTGAAGCCGATGGAGGTCGGATCGGACTCCTCGGCGGGCGACTCATCCTTGCGCAGGTATTTGTCCGGCAATTCCAGATCGATCTCGAACTCGATGGGAACGAGGTTGTTGCCGCGCACGCGCTTGGCCTGCCCCGACGCGACGAGCGTCTTGATCGACGCGAGCTTGTCGCCGCCGAGCGCCTGCCGCGCGGCTTTGAGAATGTCCGCCGCGCGCGCGACGGCAGCTGGGTCCGGCGGTGGCGCCGGCGCTGGAGCAGGCGCGCCAGCCTGACGTCCGGCCGCAACCGGCGGCATCGGCGCGGATGCCGGCGCGGCCGGCGGCGGCGTTTGCGCGGCAACGCCGACGGACGCCAGCCCCGCGACGAGCCCCCAGACGGCCGCCATCCCCGAACGTGCCCTTGCGCGCATACGGTGCCTGCTCCTCACTCCGGCCACCTGGCTGACAGGTGATCGTTCCTGTTGTCGTGCCGATGCTGCGTATTACTGCCGCCGCGACGCGAGCATTTCACTTCACGCACGAACCAGCGCATCGCACGTCGTGGCGCAGCGGCCGCCCATTCCCGCGACCTTGGACGTACGCACACAACGAGCGGTTGGGCCGAGACCTTCATGTCCTGCCGACCTCGGCCGAGTCAGCAGGCCTGTGCAGTTCCGGTAAAGATGAGTGAACGTACGGGGAACGTTCGGGATACTAAGACACCTTCGACGAGGAAAAAGTTCGGTCCGTTCGACAAAATATTTCGGTCGCCCGCGTCGGACGGTAGGATGACGGCCATGCTCCGGCTCATCCTCACCGCCATCGTCGCAGCCGTCACGGCATCGTCATCCGTGCCCGCCGCAACGCCGCCCTCGTCGGTCGACATCACGTGGATGTCGATCTCGAACGTCTACTACGACTTCGGCACGACCGGCGTGCTGACTGACGGGTACATCTCGCGGATCCCCGAGCGCGAGTTCTTCGGTGGGCCGAGCGGCCTGGCTCGAACCCGTACTCCGCAGGTGTCGGACAGCCGGGCCGTGGCGCGCGTGCTCTCGGCCCTGGGCGGCGCGGCGAAAGTCAATCTCCTCCTCACCGGACACAGCCATTTCGATCACGCGTTCGA
>DASZVJ010000128.1:0-2415 GCA_035547155.1 Vicinamibacterales bacterium | reverse complement strand
CGGCGTGATTCACGAGGCCGAGCGGCACGCGATACCAGGGATCGAGATCGTGGCTGTACGTGAAGAGGAGATCCTGATCGATCAGGTTGAACGAGTGCAGCGCAAGCGTCAGCGCGCCACGACGCGGATGGCTGACGTACCACGCCAGCGGATTGGCCTCGTCAACCGTCGTTCCGGCGAGCCACGGATTCACGTAGTGCACGGCGGACTCGGGAGTAGGCGGCATCGCCGTCGCGTACTTGATGTCCTGGATGCCCCACGCCTGCTGCGCTTTCCCGAGATCGCGCGCGACCAGCGGCGTCCATCGCCCGAACTGCGTCACGTTGTAACGGAGCTGCGGCAGAAAGGGGAGGGCGACGCACACCGCAACGATGACGGCGGCGAACATCGCGCGTCGCGGGACGAATCGACTACGAACAACGATCAGCGCGGTCCCGACAATCGCGGTGGCAGCCACCGCGATGTTCGCCGGCCGGATCATGACGGAGAATCCCGCGAGCCCGCTCAGCACGGCAAGAAGCGGCAGCGGGCCGTGACGTCGATACGCGCTGATCCAGCCGGCTGCGAGAAGAATCGCTGCGCTGATCGAGAGACTCTCGGTCAAACACTCTGGCGTGTAGAGCAGCGCGTAGTAGTTCAGCAGCAGGCCGCAGAACACGACACGCGCGGCTGGCACCGACCAGGACGCGAGCGCGCGGCGAAGCGCGACGGCGGCGAGAACGTAGAGACCGAGTTGAACGGGAAAGAGCGCCAGCACGAACGGCAGGTGAAGCGCGCGGGCGATGAGCACGAGTGCGCTGAGGAACAGGGGATAGCCGTAGGTGCGAACCTGCGAGTCCGTGAAGCGCGAGAACGGACCGTGCGTCGCGATGTGGCGGCCCATCTCTGCGTACTGCGCGGCGTCGTAGAGCGACGAGGGGTAGCGCCACTGATGGATGAAGAAGCCGGTCGCGATCGACAGGCCAATCGTGAGCGCAAGCCATTCGGTACGAGACAGACGGGGAGACATGCAGCGGAGAGCCGGCCGGCTGCGGACGATACCATGTCCGCACGCACGCGCGGGGCGGGAGCCTCAGTCCGGCGCGAGCACGCCGAGGCGATCGATCTCCGACGTCAGCTGCTCTTCGACCCACACCGCGGCGTCCGTCGCGCGGAAGACGTGCTCCCAGAGCGAGGCCCCGCCGCGCGTCCACATCGCGATCACTTCGATGGACTCGTGCTCGCGCTTGAAGATCCACCAGTACTGACCACCCGGCGCACCCGGCCAGAAGCACTCGCCGTAGCCGTCGGTCAGCGCGAGGTCGAGCGCGCGCAGCAGCGACTGCGCGCCCGGCCGCGACGGATGCACCGGCACGGTCGCCTGTTCACGGCCTTCCTGCAGATGGACCACGAGCGTGTCGTGTGGCTCGAGAGACAGCGAAAGGTGCATCGACGCGGATCCGATCTTACGCGAGCCCGCGGGCGCGACGCTCGAGGCCGACGCGATCGGCGGTCGCGGCGTTGACGTCGCGCTGCGCGCGATCGGCGGCGTCGCGCGCGACGCCTGCCGCGGTGCGCGCGTCCTGCAGCTCGGCCTCGAGGCGCTCGACGCGCGCATCGGCGCGCGCGATGGTCTGCTTCGCTTTGTCGAAGGCCGCGCGCGCGGCTTTCTCGCGTGCCTGCGCGTCGCGCAGGTCGCGCGCGGTCCGCTCGCGCTCGCGGCGCCGCGCCTCCGCTTCGCGCCGTTCTCGCGCGGCGCGGGCACGATCGCCCGTCGTCTCGCGCGCGGGCGCGGCGGGCCGTCGCGGCGTCATCGCAACGACGTCGGCCGGCTCCTGCCGGGATCGGCGGCCCGGTGCCAGCAGATCCGCCAGCGCGGCGAATCCGATCGATTGAATCGGCCGCACGAGCCGGCCGTTCACGTCCGGCGACGGCACGGCGTCCAGCGTCTGCTCGATCGCCGTCAGCGTCGCGGGCGACGCGGCGTCGCCGGCCGCCGCGAGCGCGTCCTGTGCGGCGCGCCGCGCGGCGTCGAGCGCCGCCTTGTGCCGCGCCTCCGCGTGCGTGAGGTCGGCATCTTTGCCCGAAATGCGTCGCGCGTGCGCTTTTCGCAGGTCCTCCGACGCGCGCATGAGCCGCGCGAAGACGTCGCGTTGATGCCAATAGACCTGGTTGACGGCCCACGCGGCGGCGTTTGGCTTTTCGAGCGTTCGGATCTCGGCACCGCGCGCGCCGGCGTTCTTGGCAAGCGCGTTTCGCGCCGCGGTGAACGACGGAAGCGGAAGCTGATAGAGCTGATCGATCTCGGCGTCGAGCGCCATCGCCCAACAGCCTAGCGCATCGCGCGATCTCAGAAATTGATCGTCATGCCGAAGTCCGCGCGGCGCGGGTTGATGACGAGCGTCGGCTGGCCGAAATGGCTGTTGAGATTGCCAC
>DASZVJ010000127.1:0-24675 GCA_035547155.1 Vicinamibacterales bacterium | reverse complement strand
TACGCGATCGACGCGAGCAGCGCCACGTCGCAGTATGAGTACTCGCAGCAATCGGCCGCCACGCGATTCGCGCAGTTGCCACGAGCGCCGATGCCGGCGGGCGCGGGCAACAGCATGTCGGGGATGAGCGTGCCGTCTGCGCCTCCACGGACGGGCCTTCGCACGCAGAGCATTGGCGCGTCCAAGGACACTTGGGGGCGCGCGTCAGTGACGGTCGCCGGCCACGACATGACGGGCATCGTGGTGTCGATGCAAGCGGCAAGCACGATTCGCGGGCGCCTCGTGTACGAAGGCCAGACGGCCGCGCCGACGTCGCCGCCGTTTCTCGTCGCCGAGCCAGCCGACGGCAATCCGTCGCAGAGCAAGACACGCACGTTCTCGCCGAACGATCCACCTGATCGATTCGCGATCGAAGGACTGACGCCGGGCCGGTATCTACTGCACGTGCCCTTGAGCGGCGCGTGGACCATGAAGTCCGTGATGACGGGCGGCGCTGATGTCACGCACACGCCGATCGATCTTCGCGGTCGCGACATGGACGACGTGGTGATCACGTTCACGGACAAGCCGGCGACGATCGCTGGTGCCGTACGCGGCGGCGACGGCGGTCCGGCCACCGACGCCGCCGTCGTGATCTTTCCCGCAGAGAAGGACGCGTGGACCAACTACGGCATCTCGCCCGATCGCATCCGGTCCACATTGCCTGGCACGGCCGGCAGCTTTCAGCTCACGGGCTTGTCCGCGGGGAACTATCTCGTCGTGGCTGTCGACGTCGCGCAGCGCGCGTCGTGGCAGGACCCGGCGTGGCTCGACGCGGCATCACGTAGCGCGGCGCGCGTGTCCGTCGACTGGGGCGAGACGAAGACGGTGGATCTCGTGAAAGGCGCCGTGCGATGACGAAAACGATCGGCATCCTGTTGCTGACGTGTACGGTCGCACTGCAGGCGCAGCAGACGCGCGACAACACGGCGCGCCCAGACAACGTGCCGGCATCCGCGATGGGCACCGCCGTGCTCGCCGGCATCATCCGCAACGACGAAGGCGCACCGGTGCGCGCGGCGATCGTGACGCTCGCGGGCGGCGACCTCGCGGCGTCGAGAGCCGTCGTGACAGACGACGATGGACGGTTTGCGTTCGAGCGATTGCCGGCCGGTCGTTTCACGCTGTCGGCGAAGAAAGCCGCGTACGTGACGATGGCGTACGGAGCGACGCGGCCCGGGCGTGCGGGGACGGCCGTCGCGGTGGCCGCAGGTCAGCGCGTCGACGTGGCGCTGACGCTTCCGCGCGGCGGCATCATTACCGGACGCGTCGTCGATGCCTCGACGGGTGCGCCGGTCCCGGACGTCGGCGTGCTCGCGACGCGAACGGATGTCGCCGAGTCCACCGCAGGCTCGCCGTTCGTCGCGCTGCCGGTCACCGACGATCGCGGCGTCTTTCGTCTGTTCGGCCTCACGCCGGGTGACTACGTGATCGCCGCCGTTCCACAGCAGCTCGTCACAGGCGACGTCGACACGCGGGCGGAGTCCGACGTCGACGCGATCTTCGCCGCGCTGCAGCAACGGCCGAGAAATGCCGGCACGACTACGAAGCCAGCCGCGCCGCCGATCGCGTCGAAGCCGCACACCGCCGGTTACGCCGCTATCTACTATCCCGGCACGGCGACGCGTGCCGATGCCGTGCACATTCACGTCGCAGCGGGCGAAGAGCGGCAAGGGATCGACATCGCGATGTCGATCGTGCGGACTGCGACGATCGAGGGCGTCGTGTCGGCGCCGCAGGGCTCGCTGCCGCCGCTGTCGATGGTCATCACGTCGGACGAGCCGTCACGCGGCGCGGTGCTGTTCAGCGTCTCGTCGCCCGTGCTGATGCCGCCCGGGCCGGATGGCCGGTTCCGCTACACGAATGTGCCGCCGGGACGCTACACGATCACGGCGCGAGCGGGCGCGGCATCTGGACGAATCGGCGGACCGGGCCCTCGTCCGGCGACCGCAGATCAGATGACTGTGCCGGACGTGCAATGGGCCGCGACGACGGTGGCCGTCGATGGCGAGGACGTCACTGGACTCGCGCTCGTCCTGCAACCGGCGCTGAAGATGACCGGACGCATGATCACGGACGAGCCGTCGCCGCAAGCGGTACCGAACGCCACCGGCGCGCGCGTGATGATCGTGCGCGAAGGCATGGGCGGATCGTCGGCGATCAATGGCACGGTGATGGGACTTGTGCCGGTGCCGCCCGCGCAGATCCGCGAGGACGGCACGTTCGAGATCGGTGGCGTGCTGCCGGGCACGTACCGGCTGAATGTCACGCCGCCGAGCGGGATGTGGCTGCGAGCGGCAATCGTCGGCGGCCGCGACGTGCTCGACTATCCGCTGACGTTCACGGACGTCGATCGCCCGGGCGCGACGTTGATCTTTTCCGATCGCCACGCATCGCTGTGGGGCACGCTGCAAGATACGACCGGCCGCCCCGTCTCCGATCTCACCGTCGTCGTCGTGCCCGCTGACAGCGCGTTGTGGCGGCCGGACTCGCGCCGCGTGCGCACGGCGCGCCCGGCGACCGACGGCGCGTTCACGTTCGCTGATATCGTGCCTGGCGACTATCTGCTCGCCGCGTTGACGGATTTCGATCCCGATGATTTGCGCAGCGACACTGGCGTCGTCGATTCTGCGTTCGCCCAACAACTCGTTGCGGCGTCGATCAAAGTGACGGTCGGCGACGGCGAGCAGAAGCGGCAGGACGTGCGGGTGGGACGGTAGACAAACGAGAAATTCGAAGTTCGAAGTTCAAAGTTCGAAATTGATGACGCGTCCGCGGCGCACGTGTTATTTAACCGTGCGCCGCTCGTCGCTACTATTGAAGCCACCCGTTGTCCTTAAGCCAGTCGGCCATGCGCTGCGGCCAGTCGTGAATCGTCGCGAGCTTCGAGCGGTTGCCCATGTTGAACGCGTGCTGGCCTTGCGCGAACAGGTGGACTTCGACGGGGATCTTGGCGGCGCGGTAGCGTTCGACGAGCGTCAGGATCGTGCCCGACGGTCCGGTGTCATCGTTCGCGGCGAGAAAGAACGCGGGCGGGGCATCGGGCGGAATCGTCGCCGGCACGCCGTAGCTGCCCGGATAGATCACGATCTGAAAGTTCGGCCGCGCGCTGGCGCGATCGATCGGATCGGCGGCTGACGCATCGCCCGCGGCGTCGCCGTACGCGACCATCGCCGCGACCTCACCGCCGGCCGAGAAGCCCATCACGCCGATGCGGTTCGGATCGACGTGCCACTCGCTGGCGCGCGTGCGCACGAGACGCATCGCGCGCCGGATGTCCGCCGCCGTGTCGTGCTCGAGCGTGTAGGTCGAGCCGGGCTCGCGGGCGAGACGGTATTTCAACGCGAACGCCGTGACGCCGAGCTTCGCAAGATACTGCGCCGGCTCGACGCCTTCGGGATTGAACACCAACTCGCTGTGACCGCCGCCCGGCGCGACGATGATCGCCGTGTGCGTGACGGGCGCGTCGGCCGTGGGCGTGAAGACGGTCAGCGACGGGTTGTGGACGTTCTTCACCCACCAGTCCTTCGCCTGTTCCGGCTCGTCCTTTCGCGCTTCCGATCCTGGTGCGCCGTTGGGCCAGAGATGAATGACAACGGGCGCCTGAGCGACGAGCGTCGCAGACAACGCGATCGCACCGAGCACGACGAACGACTTCACCGAGCGCATGACGGCCTCCGAAGAAGCCGTCATGCTAGCACGGGGTGTCTGACAGGGCGGGGACTCGGACCACGAGACCAAGGACCAGGGGACCGAGGGAGCGGGGGACCAGGGGAGCAGGGGACCAGGGGACCAAGGGACCAGGGGACGAGGGGACGAAGGGACGAAGGGACGCACACACCGGCGTAGGGGCGGGCCCCCGTGCCCGCCCGCATGCGTCGCCCGCGTAGGGGCGGCCCTTGTGGCCGCCCCGGCCACCGCATCATCCGCCGAGCGCGTCGACGATCGCTTCGTAATCTTCAGCCGCATCGCGACAATGAACCGATCCGTGCTTGGCCCAGTCGATCGCTCGCGTGTGGTACGTCGTGTCGGCGATGTCGCGGCGCGCGCCTGCAGCGAGAAGCAGATGGACGATCTCCGCGTGCCCGTGCCACGCAGCGAGATGCAGCGCGGTCGCGCCGCTGTGGCCGACGCCGTTGGGATCGACGCCAGCGTCGAGCATGGTGCGCACGACGTTGGCGTCGTTGGTCGCGGCCGCGCGAATGAGGATGTCGTAGTCGCCGGCGCCGAGTCTGTCGAGCACGGACGGATCGCGTTCGACGATCTGCCGCGCGCGGATGAGGTCGGCGCCAGCGCACGCGCCGACGAAGCCGTCGATGTCGGTGACCTCAGCGTCAGACGCGCCGCGGCTTCGCAACAGATCGACGACCGCGCGGTTGTCGGCGCGGATCGCCGCGGCCAGCGGCGTGAAGCCGTCGTCGTCTCGGACGTGCAGATCCGCACCGTGATCGAGTGCGAGCGCGATGATCTCAGGCGAGCTCGCCGCGGCGAGACGATGAAAAGTCGTGCGGCCGTCTGTGCCGGGTGCCATCGTGTCGTAGCCCCGCGCAAGCAGTCCGGGCATGACCGATTCCAATATCGGCGGCACGCGAGGGGCGCGCGGACTGTGAGGCGCGCGGAGATCGCTGGGGATCTCGTGGTGCGGTGCGCCGTAGCGCTGTTTCCACTCCTCCATGCCAGCCTTCATCTGTTCTCGCACGTCAGGCCGCTGGAAGTACTCCTTGAACGCATCCGCCCACGGCGGACGCTGTTGCATCCACTTCGTCATGTGCGCGCGCAGGTCCGCGGCCGTTGCGGGTGACAGGCCGGAGTCGGACGTCAGCGCCCAGCGCTGAATCAGCATGGCAACCGGCGCGTTCGCGTTCTTGATGGCGCGAACGAATGCGGGGACAGCCGACGCCGGATCGCCGGGCTCCGGCGTCGACGCGGTCGCGTCGACGCCGCGATCGAGCAGCAGCCGCGCGCAGTCGAGCAAGCCGGCCGAGTGCCGCGCACTCAGCCGGTTGATTGGCGACGCGCAGACGTAGACGAACGGCGTCCAGCCGCGGTGCGTCGCCTCGCGGCTGGACGCGTCGCGCTCGAGGTGCCGCTCGAGCGCGTCGTGATCGCCGAGCGCGGCCGCGGCGTGGACGCTCGCGGCCGCGAGCGGCGCGAACGCCGGCAGATGGCGCGCGATCTCGGCGAGCGCGCCGCCGCGCACGGCGACGAGGAAGCGCTCGAGCGGATCGTCGTGCCGCGCGAGCGCGGCCCAGTTGGCGTGCCCGTGCTCGCGCGCGATCGCGTGCTGCGCGTCGGCCAGCTTGATCGCGCGCCGCAGCGACGTGTCGTCGAGTCGAGCTGCGCGCGGTAAGGCCGCGCGCAGCCGGGCGAGCGCGGCGGCGTCGCCGGCTCGTGCGGCACGCACGAGCCGCTTGGCATCCTGCCGAATCAGTGAGAGAGACGACCGGCGTACGGATGGAGCAGACATACTACGACCTCCAAAGTGCCGCCCGTGTCCGCACGACGAGGCAGAAGGTTCGTAGTCGGTGATGACGTGACGAGAACAGGTGGGCGAGCCCTTTCCGCGGACGGAGGCGCCCTGCAGCGCGACGATCACTCTAGCACGCGTATAATGCGCGGCACAGGAGTTTCCCCATGATCCGACTACGTGCAGGCCACATCGTGGCGGCTGCGGCGATGCTGTGCGCGTCGTTCGTGCCGGCCTTTGCCCGTCAAGCGCCGCCGTCCGCGCCGGCTCCCGGTCAGGGCCGCGGCCCGCAGGCGCCGCAGGTCGTGTCGCCGGAAGTCTCGGCCGATCGTCACGTCACGTTCCGCATCTACGCGCCGCAGGCGCAGTCGATTCGGCTCAATGCCGGCGACATTCCGAACATCGGCCAGTCGCCCGCAGCGACGCTGACGAAAGGCGGCGACGGTGTGTGGACGACGACGGTCGGTCCGGTCGAGCCGGGCGCGTACCGCTACACCTTCAACGTCGACGGCGTGGCGACCATCGATCCGCGCAGCCCCGCGATCAGCGAGTCCAACAACAACGTCTGGAGCGTCGCGTACGTCGCCGGCTCCGATCTGTTCGACTCGAAGCACGTGCCGCACGGCGCCGTGGCGTCCGTGACGTACTACTCGACCGCGCTCGGCCGCGATCGGCGCATGCACGTCTACACGCCGCCCGGCTACGAGAACGGCTCGACGAAATATCCCGTGTTCTATCTGCTGCACGGCGCCGGCGATTCCGACGACTCGTGGACGTCGGTCGGCCGCGCCGGATTCATCCTCGACAATCTCATCGCCACCAAGAAAGCCAAGCCGATGATCGTCGTCATGCCCGCGGGGCACACGAACGGCCCGATTCCCGGCGTCGGCGCCGCGCCGGCCGCGACGCCGGCAGCCGCGGGCGCGCCTGACGACTTCACGCGCGACTTCACGATGGACGTGATGCCGTACGTCGAGAAGCACTATCGCGTGCTGACCGATCGCGCGAACCGCGCGATCGCCGGCTTGTCGATGGGCGGATCGCAGACGTTGAACGTCGCGTTCGCACACCTGAACGAGTTCGCCTACATCGGCGTGTTCAGCTCGGGTTTGCTCGGTGGCGGCCGCGGCCGTGGCGCCGGTCCTGCCGCGGGCACACCGGCACCGCCATTCGGCGAAGCATGGGAGAAGCAGAATCTCGCTTCGCTCGACGACGCGGCGCTGAAGAAGGGACTCAAGCTCGTGTGGTTCAGCACGGGCAAGGACGACGGGTTGATCACGACGTCGCGCTCGACCGTGGATCTGCTGAAGAAGCACGGCTTCACCGTGCAGTTCACCGAGAGCAACGGCGCGCACACGTGGCTGAACTGGCGCGACTACCTCACGGAGTTCACACCGCAGCTGTTCCAGTAGCGTCTGGAGGGGCGGCCACAAGGGCCGCCCCTACGACAAATTCGCGCTTCACAAACTTCTGATCGCCGTCCCCGGATCGACCGCCATCGCCCGGCGCGCGGGGAAATAGCACGCGGCCAGCGCCGCAAGCATCAACAGCGGCGGAATCGGCAGCAGCATCGTCCACGTCATCGATGGCATCAGGCGCGCGAGGAACGGCCGTAGCGCGAGCTGCACGAGCACACCAGCGATCGTGCCCGCTGCAAATCCCATCGCCACCGGCCGCAAGCCGTCGATGACGACGAGCCGGATGATGTCGGCACGAGCAGCGCCGAGAGCTCCACGGATGCCAAGCTCGCGCCGGCGATCCGCGACACGCTGCGACAGCACGCCGAAGAGTCCCGTCATAGCCATCATCAACGTCACGGCGCCGAGGATCGCGGCGAGCAGTGCGATCACGCGCGAGGACGGGCTGTCGATCCCGGCGGCGATCGACGCCGTCGTCGACTCGATGACGAGCAGGTCGGGATCGATCTGATGGACGATCGCCGGCAGGACGCTCGTCGGCGCCGGCGCGCCGTCGGTGCCTCGCGCGAGCACGGCGATACGAAGCGTGTCCGGCGTCATGGGCTGATAGATCGTGCCCGCGAAGAATGTCGACGGTGTCGTCGTGGGCAGATCGGCCGCAACGCCGACGACGTGCCGGGTGATTCCGCTCGGATCCGCACGCGCGGTACGCACGACGAACGTGCGACCGACGACGTCCGTCGTGCCGAAGATCGCGCTGGCAGCCGAAGCGCTGATCACGACATCGCTGGAGCCTGCCCGGTCATCGAACATGCGTCCGGCGATCAGCCGCGTGCCCAGGACGTCGAAGAGCGTCGACGACGCCCAGATCGTACTGACCGCGACGCGATCGTCGAGACGGCCCGTCGCCCAGGACGTCGTCCCCGAATTGAACGGCAGCTGAGACGCGATCGCCACGGCCGCCACGCCCGGCTCACGCCGCGCGCGTTCGACGATGCGCACGAGCGTCTCGCGGAGGCGATCGGTGCCGCTCTGCGATTTCGACGGCTCGATCGTCACCGTGGCCACATGATCGAGATCCATATCGGCGGTGGGTCGTGCGCGCGCCATGAGATCGCCAATGAAGACGGAGGCGGCGCTCAGCAGAAGCACGGACGCAGCGACCTGTGCGGCGATGAGCCACTGACGGCCACGCCAGCCGCTCGACGCGCCGCCGCCTGACGTGTCGGAGAGCGTTGCGCGCAGCGAGATCGCCGTGAGCCTCCACGCAGGCCACGCGCCACAGACGGCGATGACGAGCAGCGTGGCCAGACCGAAGACGACCCAGCTGCCGGCCGTGAGCGACGGATCGATTTGCATCGTCAGCCCGGCGCCCAAACGCATACTGTCGCTTCGCCGCACGGCGTCGACGATGAGCCGCGTGAAGACGGCCGCAGCGGCGCAACCGACGACGGCCACGAGCGTCGCCTCGACAATCTGCTGCTGCACGAGCCGCCGGCGCGATGCGCCGAGCGCGAGCCGAACGGCGATGGCATTTCTGACCGCGGCACCGCGCGCGAGCGTGAGATTGGCCAGGTTCGTACAGGTCACGAGGAGCACGAGGCCGACCGAGATCATCAAGACGACGGTCAGCGGCATGGCGTACGCGGTGGCGGTTTCGTGCATGTGGATGTCGGCGGCCGCGCGGATTTCCCAGTGCCGGCGATAGCGCGGATCCCGATCGAGCGGGAACGCGACGTCGAGGCGAGCGGCCATCGTCCGAAGCTCCGTCGTCGCCGTATCGACGGTCACGCCAGGCCGCAGGCGCGCCTTGACGAAAATTGCGTGGCTGTCGCGATCGTTGTCGCGGAGCGCTCCGGCAAAGGCGCCGCCGTCGCGCAAGGCGGCGAGCGGAATCCATGCGTCCGTGGGATGCACGTTCGGAAAGATCACGCCGCGCACAGACGGCGCGGCAACGCCGATCACCATCGCGCGCTGGCCGCCGAGGGTGATGGTCTTGCCGATGACGTCCGGATCGGCGTCGAAGCGGCGCCTCCACGTTGTGTCGCCGAGCACGATCGTCAGCGGTGCACCGGGCACGTCGTCGCTCGACACGATCGGCCGGCCGAGTTGCATCGTCCCGCCGACGAACGAGAAGTAGGCGCCGTCCACGGCCTCCGCAAAGACTGGCACGGCGATGCCGTGCGCGACGAGCGCGCCGCCGTACATCGACCAGGCCGTCATCGATTCGTACGAATGTTGCTGTTCGCGCAGGGCCTGGTAGTCAGGCCAGGAGAACGTGGTGAGCTGCGCGCTCGCGCCCGGATAGTAGTTGTAGAGATTGACGACGCGGTCGATGCCGGGAATGCCGACGGGCTTCAAGAGGGTGGCGTACGTGATCGTGTAGATCGCCACAGTCGAGCCGACGCCGAGCGCGATGGTCGCCGCGGCGAAGATCGAGAAGCCGATCCGTCGAGCGATCATTCTCCCCGCCAAGACGACGTCGCGTTGCAGATGCCATAGCTCGTGACGCCAGACGAGGTCCGCGCGCAGCTCGGCGAATGATTCGCGCGTCCATTTGATCGCGGCGGAAAGCCGTCCCTCGCGCGTGACGAGGAACGTTGGCGCGATGTCGGCGCGGGCACGCCGATGCGATCGCGCCGGCACATCGTCATGCGTCACGACGTGCGCAGCGGCGTCGACACCGGACGTCACGATCGTCGGGACCACATCGTCCTGCGCCGGCCCACGACGAATGGCCGCGCGTCGAAGCAGGCCTGCGGCAATCGAATAGAGCACGACGAGCAGAAACGCCGGAGCGGGATAGGACAGCAGCAGGCGCTCCTGCGCGGGCAGGAGGCTCGTGATGACGAGCAGCGCGGCGACGTACAGCGGCCAGCGCGCGCGGAGGTGGCCTGGTCGCGGCGTCCACGGAGACGCGCACGGCACACCGCGCATGCGCCAGAGCAGGGCCTGGACGAGCATCAGTCCGACGCTCGTGAGCAGCGCCGCGTGAACCAACGCGGCAGGTCCACCCCATAGACGCCAGCACATCAGCGATGAGAGGACGACGATCGGTGCGACACCGAGGGCGATGAGCAGACGCTCGAGGCCGAGACGCGCGGTGCGCCACGCGATCAGATCGGTGTCGAAAATCCACGACGATCGCGGATCTGCCGGTAGCGCCGCGGCCGTCCGCAGGCCGACAAGTCCGAAGAGCAGGATCGAGAACGGCACGGACAAGACGAGTGTCGAAGGCGGCGCGTGCGGCGCGCGCGCAAGGGCCAGCCAGCCCGGCGCGCCCCACGCGATGCCCGCGCCGATCGCGCTGGCGAGCACGAAACGGTGGCGATCGACGCGCGCAAATGTCGCCAGTGCGAATCGCAGAATCGCGCGGACGTTTGGCTCACGGCTGAGCGCGCGCGACAGCCACTCGATCGGCACGCCGTGTGAGGCGGACGTGTCGACGTGATCGATCGCCGATCGCATCACGCGGCGATACGCGAGCGGATACGTCACGCAGGTGAGCGCGATCGCCGCGGCGAGGCTGAGCGCGCCGACAAACGCGAAGTGGTGCGACAGGGGATTCGTCGTGCCGAGGATCGTCTCGTAGAGCCCGAGGAACCAGAACGGCGGTGCGAGACGCAACAGCGGTGTCGGCGCGTCAGCACCCGCGTGGAACGTCGGCCGCGTCGCATCCACGAGCGCCGGCAGGAAGCAGAGTCCAGCGACGATCGCGACGGCGAGCAGCATCTGCAGAATCGGCGAGAGGCGAGCGAACCATCGCGGACCGGTGATGGCGAGGACGACGCCTTGCACGGCGGCGACCGCGAAGAGCACGAAGAGGCTGGCCGCGCACGCGCTGACGAAGTGCGCGGCGACGTTGCGGAGGAAGAAATCGAAGCCGCTGCCCGGCGACAGGAAGATCGCGAACGACACGGATGCGAGCGCGTGCATCGCGAGCGCGATCACGGCGACGAACATCGTCAACGCCGCGAGGCGGGCGAGGACGATCGTCGTGCCGCGCACAGGCAGCGTGCCGAGGACGAGCGCGTCCCGGCGATCCGGCAGCAGGCTGTTCCAGGCGATCGCGCTGATGACGCCGGAGACCACGAGCGACACGCCGAGATACAAGGCTTTGTCGTTGAGCGACGCCAGCCGCAGGGCGTCCGGGCCGAGCTGCTTGGCGATCATGCTCCAGCCCCAGCCGGCGACGCCCGGCGTCTGGTAGCTGGAGCCGAGGCCGATGAAGAACGGCGCCGCGATGCCCGGCGCGGCGAGAAACGCGAGCAGATAGAAGATCGATCCGCGCAGAGCGTCCGAGCCGGACGTGAGGTCAGACTCGAAGAACCGTCCAAAGAACACGCGCGTCAACGTGCGAAGCTGAGCGAATGTCACAGCCGTGCCGTCTCGACCAATCCTTCCGCGATCCGATCGACGTCGTCGTTCACGGCCAGTTGCGCGAACACGTCTTCGAGCGAGGGCGCGTGCGCGAGCGCGCGGAGGTTCGTCGCGGAATCGTCGGCGACGACACGTCCGGCGCGCAGGATGATGACGCGCGTGCTGATGCGCTCCACGGTGTCGAGCTCGTGCGAGCTGTAGAAGATGATCGCGCCGGCGTCGGCGAGCGCCTTGACCGCGCCGCGCAGGACGAGCGCCATCGAGACGTCGAGGCCGGAGACCGGCTCGTCGAGAATGACGATCTTCGGCCGATGGAGCAGCGCAGCCGCGAGCAGCACCTTCTGCCGCATGCCTTTCGAGAACGCGCTGAGCAGCGCGTGCCAATTCGTGTCGAGGCCGAAGAGCGTGAGAAAGCGTTCGATCTTCGCGTCGAGCCGTGCCGGCGGAAGGCCGCGAAGTTGTCCGCACAGCCGCAGATATTCAGGCGCCGTCAGATGCGTGTAGAGATGCGCCTCTTCCGGCACGTATCCGACGATCGATTTGTAGCCGAGCCGATCGTCCTGGATGTCCTGGCCGTTGTAGCGAATCGTGCCGCTCGTCGGCTCGAGCAGCCCGGCGAGCATCTTGACGGTCGTGGACTTGCCTGAGCCATTCGGCCCGAGATAGCCGAGAATCTCGCCGGGCCGGATGTCGAAGCTCACGCCGCTGACGGCCGTCAACGCGCCGTACCGCTTGGAGACGCTCTGGACTTGCAGCATGCCGCGTATTAGACACCGGGACGCGGCGACTTGTGCGTTTCGAACTTCGAACTTCGCACTTCGAACTTGACGGACCTTAGATGTCCTTCGTCGTCCACGTCCCGTCCACGAACCGCCACATCGTGCCGGTCGGGTTCTTGTCCTGCAGCTCGGGGGGCAGGCGGTGCGCGCGGACGTTGTCGTAGCAGCAGAGCGCGGCGAAGCGGAGCAGTGACGCGGGAATGCCGACGGCGGTGAAGCCGGGATGACCCGTCGCCGGATACGGGCCGCCGTGATTCATCGCGGGTGAGACCGCGACGCCCGTCGGCATCTTGTCGTTGAGCAGTCGTCCGACTTTCTGTCGCAGCACCGGCGTCAGCCGCGCGTACTGCGTGTCATCCGATCCGTTGGTGTCGCTGTAGACGCAGCCGGTCAGGTTGCCCTCGAGGCTCGCGGCCACGCGCGTCATCTCGGCTTCGTCTTTGACGACGACGATCATGTTGACGGTGCCGAAGGCCTCGGTCTGGAGCGCGTGCGGATCGGCGAGGAACGCCGTGCCCGTCGTGCGCAGCAGCGTGCTCGCGAAGCTGATGCGGCCGCCGTCGATCGGTTTGCCGCCGGCGAGGATCTCGGCGCCGTGAGCCGTCAGGACTTTGAGCGCCTCGCCGATCGCCTGGCGCCCGGACGTCCCGAGCAGCGTGCCCGGCGTCGCGCCCGCGAACAGTCCGCTCGCTTCGTTGACGAACGCGCGCGCTTGCTCGTCGTCTTGCACGATCGTCAAGCCCGGCCGCGTGCAGAACTGTCCGGCGCCGAGCGCGCACGAGTCGAAGAGCTCCTTCGCGATCGCCGCGCCGCGCTCGCGCAGCGCGCCGGGCAGCACGAAGATCGGATTGACGCTCGACATCTCGAGATAGATCGGCTTGCCGGCTTTCTCCGCGGCGGCCTTCAGTTGCACGCCGGCGGACTTGCTGCCCGTGAATCCCGTCGCAGCGACGAGCGGATGCGACACGAGCGCGAAGCCGACGTTCGGATTCGTGCGATAGACGAGCTGCACCCAGGCCGCCGGCAGGCCCGCAGCCTTCACGGCCTCGAGCGCAAGCTCCGCGAAGAGGCGCGTCGTACCGGGATGACCGGTGTTCGCTTTGCCGATCACCGGATTGCCGGCCGCGATCGCCGCGACGAAATCGCCGCCGGCGACCGAGTTGAACGCGAACGGAAAGTTGTTGGGGCCGAAGACGACGACGGGGCCGCCGAGCGGCTCGTAGCGGGACCGGATGTTCGTCTTCGTGTCGATCGTCACGTGCGACCAGGAGCGGTTGCGCGCCGCTGCCGCGCCCTGCCGCAACTGGTTCGTCGTCCGCGGCAGCTCGACCGCTTTCAGCCGCGGTGTGATCGGATACGCCGTCTCGCGCGCCGCCATCTCGCAGAGCGCGTCGGCCGCGGCATCGATCCGATCCGCGTAGCCGTCGAGGAACGCGGCGACGCGCTCGGTGAAGTCCGGCAGCGCGCGCGCGGCCGCGACGGCCGCGGCGCCAGCCTCGCACGCCTCGTTGATCTCGCGCTCGGACGAGATGGGATAGGCGTCAGGCAGCGATTGTCCCGTCGACGGATCGGTCGCCGTGAACGTGCCTTCGGCGTCGCGCGCGTCGCGCCACTGGCCAGCAATCAGAACAGGTGCAGTCATCGTGGAGCTACCGGGTTTTCGAGTGTGAGATCGCCAATCGTGATGCGAACGATGTCGCCGCGGGCCATCGAGAACTCGTGCGGCGGGATGATGCCGGTACCCGTCATCAGCAGCGCGCCGCGCGGGAACGGCATCTCCATGCAGAGATAGCGGACGAGCTCTTCGAGCGGCCGCTTGATCTGCGACGTCCGGATCGTGTTCGAGAACAGGAGCGCGCCGCCGCGCGAGATTTCGAGCGTGACCGGCAGATCGCGCAGCGCCGCCGTCGTCGTCAGCACGAGGCCGGGGCCGACGGCGCACGAGGCCTCATAGACCTTCGCTTGCGGCAGATACAGCGGATTTTCGCCTTCGATGTCGCGCGACGAGACGTCGTTGCCGACGGTGTAGCCGACGATCTCCGCCGCGGCGTTGACGACGAGCGTGAGCTCGGGCTCGGGGACATTCCAGGTGCTGTCGTCTCGAACACGAATCGGTGCTTGATGGCCGACCGTGCGCCAGCCGACGCCTTTGAAGAACAGCTCGGGCCGCGTCGCGTCGTAGACGCGCGCGTAGACGTCGCGCACGGTGGACTCGGCCTCGCGCGCCTCGCGGCTGCGCAGATACGTCACGCCACAGGCCCAGACTTCGTGATCGGCCTCGAGCGGTGCCAGCAATGCGCCGGTGGCTGGTCCCGATCGCGGAATGGCCTGTAGGACACCCGCGATGGCCGAGGCGGGAAGCTGCAGCAGCAAGCCGAGCGTGAAGGACTCCGGCAGGAACTGGCCGTCGAGCGCCCATCGCGGTCCGCCCGGCGTCTCGTGTCGTGTCAGGTACATGCGGACCTATCTTCCCATATGATGGCGGCATCGCAATTCCCTGGAGGGCCTGATGTCTCGTCGCGCATTTCGTACGTGGGTGGCAATGGCAGCCGTGATCGGCGCCGTCGGCGTCGTGGGCGCCGCGCAGCAGACCGCACCGGCACCGGCAGCGTCGACCGAGCCATCGAAGGTCCTCGCGCCCGGCGCGCAGGTCGAGAAGATCGCCGGGGACTTCATCTTCACCGAAGGTCCGACGTCAGACGATGACGGCAACGTGTACTTCGTCGATCAGGACAACAACCGGATCATGAAGTACGACACGAACGGCCAGCTCACGACGTTCCTGCAGCCGAGCGGCTACGCGAACGGGACGACGTACGACGGCAAGGGCCATCTGATCACCGGCGCGGACGAGAAGAACGAGATGTGGTCGATCGACGTCGCCACGAAGCAGCACACCGCGCTGTTCAACACGTACGAGGGCAAGCTGCTCAACGGGCCGAACGACGTGTGGGTGCAGCCGGGCACGGGCCGCATCTACTTCACGGACCCGTACTACGCGCGCAAGTGGTGGAACCGCGGGCCGAAGGAGAATCCGGAGACGGTCTACGTCTACTATCCGGACACGAAGAAGCTCGTGCGGATCATCGATGACATGCAGCAGCCCAACGGCATCATCGGCACGCCGGACGGCAAGACGCTCTACGTCGCCGACATCCGCGGCCGGCAGACGTTCAAGTACGACATCAACGCCGACGGCACGCTGTCGAACAAGACGTTCTTCGCCGCGTCGGGCTCCGACGGCATGACGATCGATTCAGAAGGGAATCTGTATCTGACCAGCGGCCGCGCCGTGCAGGTCTTCGACAAGACGGGGCAGCACATCGAGTCGATTCCCGTGCCCGAAGTGCCGTCGAACGTCTGCTTCGGCGGCAAGGACAAGCAGACGCTCTTCATCACCGCGCGGACGGGCTTCTACGCCGTCAAGACGCGCGTGCATGGGGTTGGATATCAATAAGCGGACAGGGCCGCCACAAGGGCGGCTCCTACGTGCAGATTGCGAATCGTAGGGGCGGCCCTTGTGGCCGCCCGCCTACCGTCTGACCATCGATCGAAACGTCAACACGGGATCGGCGCGTCGTTGCGATGCGACGACGAAGGGCGTGCGCTGCAGCTGACGGGACGCGTCCTCATCGTCGTCCTCCGCGGTCACGACGAGGAATGCGCGCACGCCGATCTCGTCGAGACGGCGAGCAGCGTCCGCTGAGACGATCTGTCGGCGCGTAGAGGAAGACTGGCGGCGGACCGTTCGTGCCCGCGATCTGATCGAGCCACCAGACATCGGTCAGCACGACACCATCGTGCGCAGCGTCGACGACCAGATCCTGAAGATGTTTGTAGCCCTCCTTCGTCGAGCGCAGATCCTTGAACGCGTGCCGCTGGACGCCGAGACTCGCTGCGACGAGCACGATCGCCGCGGCGATCTCGATCCACAAGCGGCGCCGCCACATGTCGGCCAGCACCCAACAGGCGCTCAGCGCCGCTGGTCCAGTCGCCAGCAGCAGATAACGTGGCCCCCATTGCGCGCCACCGTCATTCGGCGTCGTCGCCAGCACGAGCGCGGTGTCGACGAGTGCAAGCACGGCCAACGCACGCGGTCCTCCGGGCGCGCCGACTGAGAAGAACACGAGCAGGCCCGCAGGAAAGACGCTCCAGATCGAATCGACGGTGAACGCGCGTCGAGCGGCCAGGACGGCGACGACTGCCGCGGCGATGACGCCGGCACGCAGGAACGTGTCGCCAGGCAGAGTGCTGCGCCACCGCGCGAGTGCGGCGACGATGGCCGCGATGATGATGACGGTTGGAAACCCGCCGGCGGTCGACAGCCACTCGTGCGATAGCCAGGTGTGACGGTAGGTAGTTGGCGTCCAGCGCGACCACGCTCCGGCCGAGATGCAAGCCGGTCAGCGAATGGAAGTGGGCGAGGTTGTACGCGAACAACGGGGCGACGGCGATCGCCACACCCGCAAACAGCACGAGAAGCTCGCGAGGCCGCGCGGAACTGGCGAGGCATCGATCCGCGATCGGCAGGGCGGCGACAAAGCAAATCGCTTCCGGCCGTAACACGATGGCGCCGCCGAGCAGGATACCGGCAGCGAGCAGCCCTCGTGTCGTTCGCGCTGGGCGAAGAAACACGGCGGTCCCCGCGTATGCGAGCGCGGCGGCGCAGGTGTGTTCCCAGAACTCGAGCCCGTAGAACAGCAACGGGGTCAGCGTAAGGAGCAGCAGGAAGACTGCAGCGCCGGCGTGCGTCCAGCCGAGACTGCGTGCCATGGCGACCAGGGCGAGGAGCGCCGCAAGCAGGCCGATGAGCGGAAGGACGTAGAGGCCGCGCAGGCCGAAGAGGGCGTAGAACGGCGCCGTCATCAGCGGAAACGCCACACTCGTCACCGCGTCCGCGTGGTTGTCGTGCGGCACGAAGAACGGGTCCATCATCGACAGCAGCGGTACGCCGGCCACAACGGGAGGGGCGATGGCGAGCGGGCGCGCTGGATGCGCGACGGCGGTGCGAACGGCAGTGAGCTTGACGCCGGAGTCGCCGCCGACGAACGTGTCGACCGGCACGTACGATGCGAGGAGCGCGAGCAGGGCAGTCACCGCACAGGACGCGGCGCTGAGAGGCCAGTCGCGGCGGCGCATGCGCGCGATTGTATGGCAGCGCGGCGTCCAAAACCCGCGTAGGGGCGGCCCCCGTGGCCGCCCGGCTCTGTCGTCCGCCGGCGTCGGTCGACGCGCTTGCTCTTGGACGACGGTGCGTCCTACACTGTCGTAGGACGCCGGTCATGCCATTCAGTCTACGCCTCGATCCGGAAACCGAACGTCTGCTTCGGAAGCTGGCGAAGTCGTCGACGCGGTCGAAGTCGGCGGTCGTGCGTGACGCCGTCGCAGCGTACGAGGCGGACTACGACGTGCCGGGCGCGCGGTCGGCGCTCGATCGCCTGCGGCCGTTTGTCGGCATCATCGACACGTCGGCGCAGGCCTCGACGGATACACACCAGAAATACCGCCAGGCCGTTCAGCGGAAGCATCGTGCGCGGCGTGCTCGTTGATGCCAGCGCACTCGTTGCGCTGCTCGACCGTGGCGACGACCAGCACGCCGCCTGTGTCCGGGCGCTCGAGTCCATCACCGATCAAGTGATCACCGTCTGGCCCGCGCTGACCGAAGCAATGCACCTGGTCGGTGACAGCGCCCGCGCACAAGAGGCACTGCTCGACATGGTCGAGGACCAGGCGCTGGAGCTGGCATCACTCGACGCCGATGATTTGCCGCGGATGAAGGCGCTCATGCGCAAGTATCGCGATCTGCCGATGGATTTCGCCGATGCGGCATTGGTGCGCGTCGCGGAACGCGATCGACTGCCGCGCATTCTCTCGTTCGACCGCCACTTTCGCGTCTACGCACTTCCCGGTCGTTCGCGCTTCGTCGTGCTCGGGACGACGTGAAAGACTGTTACGCACGATACGCCCGTCCCGGAATCCAACGCCTGACGTGCGTGCGGTAGACGTCGTACGACCCGTCGAATTTACGATGCAGGTTCGGCTCTTCGTAGACGATTACGAAGGCGTGCACGCATGCGAGCCACACCAGCGCGTAGATCAAAAACGACGACGACTGGAACAATAGCGATTCGCCGATCAGCACCAGCAGGACGCCGAGATACATCGGATTCCGCACGTAGCGATACAAGCCGGAGACGACGAGCTGTTTCGGATGATCGATTGGCGCGGGTATACCGCGTCCGCGCGTGGCGAATTCCCAGGCGCACCTGACATAGATCGCAAAACCGATCGCCAGCGACACGATCGACGGCCACACCGCGAGCGGCCACGGGCGCGCGGGAACCGGTCCCCACAGATCGAGCGCGCGCGGCAGCCAGTAGGTCACGGTGCCCGGCACGAGCACCGTGAACACGACTGCTTCGATCAACCGCGCGAGCTGACGCATTGGTCACCTCGCTCGTCTTATGTCGTCTGCCCGTTCGGCGGCGTCTCGGTGAGCGCTTTCTGCATCATCGCGGCGGAGCCCATCAGGCCGCCCATGCCCATCGACTCGACGGCCGAGCTCGGCACGAGCATCAGCGCGCCTTTTTCCTTCAGACCTTCGTAGAGCATGTTCATCGCGCGCAGATGCAGCGCGGTCGGGTTGTTCGCGTACGACGCGGCCGCGGTCTCGAAGCTCTTCGCGATCTCGACTTCGGCCTGACCGAGGATCACGCGCGCCTGCTTCTCGCGCGAGGCCTGTGCCTCGCGCGACATCGCGTCCTGCAACGACGTGGGAATGACGATGTCGCGCATCTCGACGGACTGGACGGTCACACCCCACGGCGTCGAGCGCGCGTCGATGAGCGCCTGCAGCTCGTGCTCGATGCGCTCGCGCCCGCGGAGCAGCTCGGTGAGCGACGTGCGGCCGATGATGTCGCGCAGCGCGGTCTGTGCCGCCCAGCTGACGGCCTCGCGATAGTCCTGCACTTCGAGCGCGGCCTTCTCGGGATCGTGGACCATCCAGAACAGCACGGCGTCGACGTTCACCGGCACCGTGTCGGTCGTCAGCGTCTGTTCCGCGGCGAAGCCCGTCGTTACGACGCGCTGATCGATGTAGGCCGAGAGGCGATCGAAGAAGGGCACGATGAAGACGAGCCCGGGCCCGCGCATGCCGGCGTAACGGCCGAGCCGCAGCAGCACGCCGCGTTCCCACTGCAACATGATCTTCGGCGACTGCGCGACGACGAGGCCGCAGAGGACGCCCAGGACGACCCACAGCGGATTGTCCGTCTCGATCGTGGAGACGAGGCCGATCGCGACGGGCACGGCGAAGCAGCCGAACGACACCACGTTGACGGGATTGTCGCGGCCGTGCGTGTCTCGCGCGGTCCGGAGAGTCGTATGCGCCACAGTCATCCTCCTTGTTGGCCCGCCAGCTCCTTGGCTTGACGGACGACGTCGTCTGCGGAAAACCCTCGCGCGGCTGCTTCGTCCAGGCAGCGCTGGACGATGGCGCGGAGGGCAGGGTCGCGTGGATTCGTCCTGGCCGGCTTCGCCGGCTGGCGCGCGGCCACGAACGTGCCGACGCCGCGTCGCGTCTCGAGCAGGCCGAGCCGCTCGAGGTGCGTGTACACGCGCGCGACGGTGTTGGCGTTGATCTGCAGCTGCACGGCGAGCTGACGCACGGTCGGCAGCTGTTCGTTCGGCTCCAGACGTCCCGTGGCAATGGCCGCACGAATCGCGCGCTCGAGTTGCGCGTGGATCGGCGTCGGGTGCCGGGGATCGATCGACAGCGGAGCCATGGCGTCTGTGTGTCTAACTGTACTAGTAATTTAGAACAAGTCAAGGACAGACGTGCTTGAGGCTCGGGCAGGGGCGGCCACAAGGGCCGCCCCTACGGGTCTTCGGTAGCCCGTGGTCCGTGGCCCGCAGCCTGCGTAGGGGCCGCCCTTGTGGCGGCCCGGTCGACCGAGGGCGTGGGCGCAACAGATGTTCGTCGGGTCTAAAGACCCGGCCTACATCTGCAACGTCCCTACTGCGGATTCGCCCACGCGCTGCCGGCGCCGACGCCACTGATCACGAGCGGCGACAGGCGCACGCGGATCGCGACGTGATCGGGAACCGCCGGCACGCCGGGTGCGTCGATGGACGGCATCTCGAACGACAGCACTTCGTCGGGGCCGGGGATGGGCAAGACGGTGTTGGCGACGCCGCCCGAGTCGACCGACGACTCGCGATCGCGCGGCGCGTGTGTCGATGGCGTGAACGTCACGCGTCGTGTGGCGCCGAAGACGAAGCGTGGCCGGCCCTCGAGGTCCAGGCCGAGCTCGAGCGTGCCGGTGACGCGCACGGCGACCGCACCCGTCTTCGTCTGGATCGTGACGGGCGCGAACGCGAAGTCGCCGCCGCCGGGACGCGCGATCGTCGACGTCAGTAGCACCTCGTCGTCTTTACCGGGCGCTGAATGCACGAGCCAGAGATCCGCGTGCTGCAGCCGCGGCGTCGCCGCCCCCGTGCGTCCGTTGGGCCCGCGAGCCGTCACCATCGAGAGGCCGAGACCCGGGCCCACGCCGCTGCCGCCGCGCATCGTCCCCGCGTCTGCGCCAGTCGCCGATTGCGTGCCGCCGCCTTCGTTGCGCGCCGTCGCGGACGTCTGCCTTCCGCCGCTCGCTCCACCGTTGGGCGTGAACGTGAACAGGCTCATGCGCGGCTCGTAGCGCGCTTCGAGTGTGACCGACATCGGCCCGCACTCGCCGATCGCCGGCATCGCTTCCTGATCGAGGACGATGTGCTGGCCGACGGTCAGCGTCAAATCGGTCGTGCCAGACGGTCCGGTCGCCGGCTGTCCGGCCGTGCGCGTCCGCTGCCACGTCACGCGCACGACCGCGTCCTGCGGCGTCTGCCGCGCGACCTGCCCTTCGATGTGCCACGCCGTGTAGGCGAGCGTCGGCACGCGGTTCGATCCGCCGAACGAGCACGGCGCGATGTAGACATCAGTCCGCAACGACGTGCTGCGATCGCTCGTCGTGTATGTGCCTCCGCCACCGGTGCCGTTCGACTGGCGTGCGGCGAAGATGCCGAGCTGCACGATCGGTGTGCCGTCCGGCGCAGGCGCCTGCGCGTCGGCGGGCACCGTGGCCATGCCGGTGGCGATCGTGAGTGCGACGAGCGCGACAGACAGACGCTGCGTCATTGCCGCACGACCTCCGGCGTCCAGTTCACGCCCGGCTGGAGATGGATCACCTTCGTCGGCGCCGGCGCGATGGTTCGCGGCGACACGTCCATGACGGTCTCGACGGGCGCCGGCGCGTCGATCGTGTGGTGCGCCCACGTGTAGCCGCCGCCGACGCCCGCGGCGCCGACGGTCGCGAGCACGACGGCCGCGGCCAGCCATCGCGTCCAAGGCGCACGCGGGCGCTTCGTCGATGCGAGCGGCACGGGCGGCGCCAGCTCGCGCGCCGCCTGCCGGATCACCAGCGCATCCACGAAGTAGTCGCGCGCGTCGGCGTCCGCCAAGGCGACACGCAGCCGCTCGCGCTCGATCGCTTCGCCGTCGAGCAGGTCGTCGATCGTGATGAGCAGCGTCGATGCGGATGCGCTGGGCAAGGAATCATTGCGAGTCATACAGCCTCACGTGGAAAAGCGTCGTGCCACCGCTCAATGGTTGCAGCGCGGCACGGAGTTGTTGTCGTGCGCGATGCAGCCGCGATCGGACCGCATCGAGCGTGAGATCGCACGAGTCCGCGATCTCGCCATAGCTCAAGCCCGACACTTCGCGCAGCAGGAACACGTCGCGATCGAGTGGGGCCAGCTGGTCGAGGGCCTGCCGCATCGCCAGGCTCGTCTCCTGCGGTGGCCGGTGCGAGACGTCCGTCAGCTCGGTCGTGGCCGGACGCCGGCCCGCGTCGCGGCGGTGGTTCAGCGCCAGGTTGCGCGCGATGCGGAAGATCCACGCCCGCAGGGCCTCCGGCGGAATGTCCGGCACCGACGCGCGCGAGACCCGAAGGAAGACTTCCTGCGTCAGATCCGACGCGTCGCCGGGCCCGACGATGCGGCACAGGTACCGGAAGATGCCGTCGCGATGCGTCGTGAAGAGCGCTTCTGCCGAGTCCATCGCGGACGATCCCCTGGCTAGAACCCCACGCGCCGGCGATCCTCTCACGGCGATGCGTGCATTGCCATGCAGGTCGGCGCACAATAGCTGGAGTCCTCCCCACAGAAACCGATTGATCGTCCGATGAACGCCGGTACCGTGCTCGTCGTCGATGACATGACGGCGAATCTGATCCTGCTCCAGCGCCTGCTGACCGCCGAAGGCTACGTCGTCCTGACCGCCAACGACGGCGAAGAGGCGCTGAGCGCCGTCGATCGCTTCCTGCCGGACGTGATCCTGATGGACGTGCGGATGCCGAACCGCGACGGGTTCTCGGCGTGCAGCGTGCTGAAGGCGCGGCCGGTGACGCGGCTGATTCCCATCGTGCTCATGACGGGCTCGGCCGAGCGCGAGGATCGCGTCCGCGCCATCGAGGCCGGCGCCGACGACTTCCTGATGAAGCCCGTCGACCAGACGGAGCTCAAGGCGCGGGTCCGGTCGTTGATTCGATTGAAGCGCTATACCGACGAGCTGGACACGGCCGAGACGGTGATCATGAGCCTCGCGCGCACGATCGAAGCGCGCGATCCGTATACCGAGGGCCATTGCGAGCGCCTCGCGCGATACGCCGTGCTGATCGGCCAGCGGCTCGGATTGCCGGACGAGGACCTCGCGGCGCTGCACCGCGGCGGGTTTCTACACGACGTCGGGAAGATCGCGATTCCGGACGCCATCCTGTCGAAGGCGGGGCCGCTCACGGTAGAGGAGCGCGAGCAGATGCGCGCGCATACGACGGTCGGCGAGCATCTGTGCGGCGATCTGCGCGCGCTGAAGCGCGTGCGGCCGATCATCCGCCATCATCACGAGCGCCTCGACGGCTCCGGCTATCCCGACGGCCTTCGCGGCGACGACATTCCGCTCCTCGCGCAGATCATCGGCGTCGTCGACGTCTTCGATGCGCTGACGACCGATCGGCCGTACAGAGCCGCGTGCTCCGCGGACGAGGCGCTGGCGGAGCTGCGGCACGAAATCGCGCGCGGCTGGCGCAGCGCGGCGATCGTCGACGCGCTGGCGTCAGCCGTGGCAGACGGCGCTATTTCAACGGCGAGAAATCCGTCGGCGTGACGAAGAACGACTCGACCTTGACGACCGCGCGTCCGCCGACATCCGAGGCCTGCGCGGCGGCGCGGAAGTCGGGATCGGCGAGGAACTTCTGCCACGACGCGCGCGCGGCCTCGCGGCTGTCGTGCTGCAGCACGTAGACGAACTGGTTCTGCCGATCGGCCGGCTCTGACACCGTCGAGTAGAGCACGGCTTTCATCCCGTACTTCTCGAACAGCCCCACTTCCGGATTGCGGAAACGTTTGACGACGGCGTCGAGCTTGCCTTCGCCGGCGGTGTAGATGCGCACCTCGAAGACATGGTTCGACGCGGCCTGCGCATGAACCGCCGAGCGCTGACCGAGCGCGACCCCGGCCGCGAACACGCCGACGAGACACAACGCTGCAAGGACACGACGCATGAGAGATCTCCTCCGAACGCCGATTTGGCGAGCGGGGAAAGATACCATGGGCGGCGTTACCATCTGTCCATGTCGCGCCAATACCGGACCGCTGTCGTCGTGCTCCCGCTGCTCGTCGCTTCGCTCGCGTTCGCGCGTGCCGATGGCTGGCACGCGGATCCCGCCGTCGTCGCGCGCACGACGAAGGATCAACCTGGCTTCAACTTCGACGAATCGCGCGTGTGGCCGTACACGCTGCCGGACGTCATGCGCGGCGGCGCGATCCGCACGCCCGACGCGTGGCAGCCGCGGCGCGCCGAGATCCTGAATCTGTTCCGCGATGACGTCTACGGCCGATCGCCGGGCCGGCCGGAACAATTGTCGTTCGAGAAGATTGAGGAGAACACGCACGCGATGGACAATGCGGCGACGCTCGAGCGCGTCGCGATCGTCAGCCGTCAAAGCGGGCGCGAGCACCGCTTCGTGTTGACGCTGTTCGTCCCCAACGCGCGGCCGAAGGCGCCCGTGTTCCTGCTGATCAACAACCGCGCGGCGTCGAACACGGATCCCACACGCGGTGAGAAATCCGGCTTCTGGCCGGCCGAGCAGGTCATCGCGCGCGGCTACGGGATCGCAGCGCTGCAGTACGGCGATCTCGCGCCCGATGACAAAGATCACTTCAAGGACGGCGTGATTCGTCTGTTCGAGGGTGACGCCGCCACACGATCACCGCACGCGTGGGGCGCGCTCGCCGCGTGGGCCTGGGGCGCGAGCCGCGCGATGGATTACTTCGAGACCGACCCGCGCGTCGACGCCGCGCACGTCGCCGTGCTCGGCCACTCGCGCGGCGGCAAGGCGGCGCTGTGGGCCGGCGCGGAGGACGCGCGGTTCGCGCTCGTCATCTCCAACGAGTCGGGCGAGGGCGGCGCCGCGCTCGCGCGCCGCCCGTTCGGCGAGACCGTCGCGCGCATCAACGCCGTCTTTCCGCACTGGTTCGACGACACGTACAAGACGTA
>DASZVJ010000126.1:0-10503 GCA_035547155.1 Vicinamibacterales bacterium | reverse complement strand
GTCCGAGCCATCATCGGGAAACCGGCGGCATGCAGCGGCAGGAACCCGTTGGCGTTCTGAAAGACGGAATCGCCGGTGAAGCCCTGCGGACCGACGCCGACGATCGTTACGGGCAGTCCACCGATCGAGACCGCCGTGCCGATGATGGACGGATCACGCTGAAACCGGCGTTGCCAGAAGGCGTGGCTCAAGACGATGACGGCGTCGGCGGCGTGCGTGGATGGATCCGTGACGGGAAAGAAGCTGCCCGCCGACGGCCGCAGGCCGAGCGCGTCGAAGTAGTTTTCGCTGACGAAGCTCACGTCGATGCGATCGGTCCGCTGATCCGCCGTCGTCAGGCTCAACACGGCTGGCCGAGCGGCCACGACGTTCGACCACCGCGGCGCCTCGGTGCGGATTGCGGTGAACTCTGCAAAGGAGAAGACCGTCGTTTCGCCGTCGGGACGCTCGCGTGCAAAGACCGTCAGCCGATCGGCGTTCTGCACCGGCAGCGGACGGAACAGCAGCGCGTTCACGAGCGTGAAGATGGTGGCGTTGGCGCCGATGCCGAGCGCGAGCGTCAGGACGACGGCGACCGTGAACGTGGGGGAGCGGCGAAGCGCGCGTGCCCCGTGCTGCACGTCGCGCCAGACCGATTCGAGCCAGGCCAGCCGCCGCGCATCGCGATGCGCTTCACGCAGCTGCGCGACGCCACCGAAATCGCGCATGGCGGCGGCCTTTGCCTCGCTGGGCGAGAGGCCGGCGCGGACGTGCTCGTCCACGAGCATCGCCATGTGCGCCTCGATTTCCTCGGCGAGACGTACGTCGTGGCGCCGCCCGGTGATCCGCATCCACAGACGCGCGAGCGCATCTATGACGCGCGTCATGACTCGCCCTTGAGCAGGCGGCCGACGAGGCCGACGGTGCGCTCCCAGCTTTCCGTCTCGGCGGCCAGCCGCCGGCGGCCGGCTGGGGTAATCGAGTAGAAGCGCGCGCGGCGGTTGTTCTCGCTCGCGCCCCACGCGCTCTTGATCCACTTCTTCTGTTCCAGCCGCAGCAGCGCCGGATAGATCGTGCCCTGATTGAGCGAGAGCGATCCCTGCGCCGCTGCTTCGATCCGACGCGCGATGCCGTAGCCGTGTAGCGGCCCCATCGTGTCGAGCGTCTTGAGCACCAGCAAATCGAGCGTGCCGTAGGGCACCGGCGACAACGTGTTGTCCATGGAGCGTCCTCTGTTGACCGTCAACAAGAGGATAGCTCTTCCCTGTTGAAAGTCAACAGGGGAAGCGACGCGGGTGTCTACTCCGCGATCCAGCCGCCGCCGGCGACGATTTGGCCGTCGTAGAACACCGCGGCCTGTCCAGGGGTGACGGCCAGTTGCGGTTCATCGAAGAGGACGGACGCGAAGCCGTCGCCCTCGGGCGTGACGGTCGCGGGCGCATCGGTGTGGCGATGGCGGATGCGCGCGGTCAGGCGCGCCGGGCCTGATGGGGGAGTGCCGGCGATCCAGTTGACGTCCTTCGCGCGGAAGTCCGCGCGGCCGAGCTCCTCGCGTGGGCCGACGACGACGCGCTGGTCCGCGGGCTCGAGGCGAAGCACGTAGAGCGGCGCCTTGCCCGAGACGCCGAGGCCCTTGCGCTGGCCGATCGTGTAGCGATGGACGCCGCGGTGGCGGCCGATCACCGCGCCGCTCGAATCGATGATCTCGCCATCGTCTGCGGCATCAGGCAGATGACGCGTCACGAAATCCGCGGTCGCGCCGTCGGGAATGAAGCAGATCTCGTGGCTGTCGGGCTTGTCGGCGACGAGCAGGCCAAGCCGGCGCGCGTGATGTCGCACCTCCGGCTTCGTTAGCGCACCGACCGGAAACATTGCACGAGCGAGCTGATCCTGCGTCAGTGAGAACAGGAAGTAAGACTGATCCTTGTCGGCGTCGGCGCTGCGAAGAAGCTGATACCGGCGCGTGTCCTCGTCGAAGACGACGCGCGCGTAGTGGCCCGTGGCCACGGCGCCGGCATCGAATCCGACCGCGCGATCCATCAAGTGCGCGAACTTCAGATCGGCGTTGCAGTGGACGCACGGGATTGGCGTCCGTCCCGCGGCGTACTCGTCGACGAAGTTGCGCACGACCGTCGCCTGGAACTGCTCCTCGAAGTTGACGATGTAATGCGGGATGCCGAGCGACGTCGCGACGCGTCGCGCGTCGTACAGATCGTCGAGACTGCAGCACGATCCGAACGACTCGCGGCCCTCGCGCTGATCGTACAGCTGCATCGACAGGCCGACGACGTCGTGCCCGGCTTCGACGAGCAGCGCGGCGGCGACCGACGAGTCGACCCCGCCCGACATGGCGACGACGACGCGCATGATCAGCGGGCGGCGGCCGCCGGACGGCCGAGCGCGCGAAGGCGCGCGGTGAGACGGGGCAGCACGCCGGCGACGAAGTCGATCTCGTCGGCCGTGGTGCTTGGCCCGAGGCTGAAGCGCAGCGAGTTGCGGCCGCGCGCCTGCGACAGGCCCATCGCGCGCAGCACGTGCGACGGCTCGAGCGAGCCGGACGAGCAGGCCGATCCCGTCGAGACGGCGACGCCCTCGAGATCGAGCGCGATCAGCAGCGACTCGGCCTCGATGCCGTCGAAGCCGATGTTGCTCGTGTTCGCGACGCGGCGCGCGAGATCACCGTTGACCGCCGTACCGTGCACCGTCTCGAGCACGCGGCGCTCGAGCCGATCGCGCAGCTGTGCGATGGCCGGCATCGCGGCGAGACCGGTGGTCGCGGCAACGCGCGCCGCGACGCCGAGCCCGGCGAGTGCCGGAACGTTCTCGGTGCCTGCGCGGCGGTTGCGCTCCTGCTTGCCCCCGGTGAGAAACGGCGTCAGCCGTACGCCGCGCCGGATCCAGAGCGCGCCCGTGCCCTTCGGTCCGCCGAACTTGTGGCCCGCGAGCGAGAGGAGATCGACGCCGAGCGTCTTGACCGACACGGGAATCTTGCCGACCGACTGCACGGCGTCCGTGTGGAACAGCGCGCCGTGCTCGCGCGCGATCGCGGCCAACTCGGCGATCGGCTGGATCGTGCCGATCTCGTTGTTCGCGTGCATGATCGACACGAGCGCCGTGTCGCGGCGAATGGCCGCGCGCAGCGCGTCCGGCGCGACGACACCGGTCGTGTCGACAGGCAGGAGCGTGACCGTCCAGCCGCGCCGCTCGAGCGCGCGCACGGTGTTGAGCACGGCCTCGTGCTCGATGCCCGTCGTGATGAGGTGCGTGCGGCCCGCCGGCTCGAGCGCTTCGGCCGCGCCGCGAATCGCCATGTTGTCGGCCTCGGTCCCGCCGGCCGTGAACACGACCTCGCTCGCCTCCGCGCCGATCAGGCTCGCCACCGCGCCCCGCGCCTGGTCGAGCTCGGCCTTGGCCTGCTGGCCGAACGCGTGCACCGACGAAGGATTGCCGATCGTCGAGGCCATGACGCGGCCGACCGTCTCGACGACCTCCGGCAGCGGCGGCGTCGTCGCGTTGTAGTCGAGATAAATCCGCACGATCTGCATGGTAGCATCCGCCGCCCGGCACAGAACTGCACGGCGGTGCGCGGCGGACGCGCGGGAAAAATGGCGTAAGGCTGCGGAAATCGCTGCCGATAAAAGGAACGACTCGGCAGGGAAGCGCTTATACTGGCGTGACCCGACTCTGCCCGGCTGGCCTCGGTCGCGTTGGCTGGCTGCCTCCAGGAGTTACGTCGACTTGGACTTGGAGATCACTCATGTGGAAGCGTGACGAGGCCGTCAAGCCGCCTCAACCAGCAGCAGCACCCGTTGTATCCCCCGTTCCCCAGGATTCATCGTCTGGTCGTGCCGATGCGCTCCGGCACCAGGAGAAAGACACTGTGAACATCGGCAAAAGCGTCATCATCAAGGGCGACCTGAGCGGCAGCGAAGATCTCACGATCGAAGGGCAGGTCGAGGGCAAGATCGAGCTCCGGCAGAACGTGCTGACCATCGGGCCGAACGGCAAGATCAAGGCGACCATCTTCGCGAAAGCGGTCGTCGTCCAGGGTGACGTCCAGGGCGACATCACCGCGAGCGAGCGCGTCGACATCCGCGACAACGGATCGGTCGACGGCGATCTGTCGGCGCCGCGCATCGCGATCGCCGACGGCGCGCACTTCCGCGGCAGCATCGACATGCAGCGGCAGGGCGGCAAGGTCGAGACGAGCAAGCCGGCCGAGGTCAAGCCGGCGGCAGCGCCGGCCCCGGCTCCGGCCGCGGTCTCCGTTGCGCGGTAATCGATCGCGGCGCCTTGCGCCGTGAGAGCCTGCCGTGACCGGACTGTTCAAATGGGGAGGGCGGAAGGACGAAGGGCCTTCCGCCGCGCCCGCGGCGACCGTCGCGGCGGTGGCGGAGCCGCTGTCGACGTCGAAGATTCTGCCGAAGCTGATTTCGGTGCTGTCGCACGTGGAAAGCCCGATCCTGATGGATCTCGGCCCCGTGGTCGGCTCGAACATCGCGTTCTTCGGCGAGCAGCTCGCGTGCAAGATCTTCGTCGAGGACCTGTTCGCCGAGGTCGAGACGCGCGCGCGGCGCGGCGCGCGTGAAGAGCTGGCCGAGGCGCTGGTCGCGCGGCTCGCGCGTCCGCCCGCGTCGGTCGACGGAATTCTCTGCTGGGATGTATTCGACTATCTCGATCGTCCGGCATCCCAGGCGCTGGCCGCCCATCTGATGAAGCTGTTGAAGCCGGGCGGCGTGCTGTACGGGTTCTTCGGCGCGACGCAGGCCGAGCTGAAGCACTACACGCGGTTCATCGTCGACGACATCCACGGCTTCCGGCTGCGCCAGTCGCCCGCGACGCCGACGAAGCGCAACGTGCTCGTCACCCGCGACATCAACCGGATGTTCGAGGGATTGACGGTCGCAGAATCCGTCTTGCTCAAGAGCAACGCACGAGAGACACTGTTCCGCAAGCCGTCTTGAGGCAGCGCAGGGCCACGTGGGCTCCGGGCGCCTCCTCTCCAGGCTCTCGTCATGGCAAAGTCGCTGATTGCGTTCCTCAGTGATTTCGGCACGCGTGATCACTACGTCGGCGTCATCAAAGGCGTCATCCTCGGCATCAATCCCGAGGCGACGATCGTCGATCTGTCGCACGATCTGCCGCCGCACGACATCGAAGGCGCGGCGCGCGAGCTCGCCGCGACGTACCGGTATTTCCCGGCCGGCACGACGTTTCTCGTCGTCGTCGATCCCGGCGTGGGGTCGGCGCGCCGCGGCATCGCGGCGGACGTGGGCGAGTGGCGCTTCGTCGCGCCGGACAACGGCGTGTTGACCGCCGTCTTCGAGGAAGCGCCGCCGAAGAAAGTCGTCGAGCTGACCGAGCGCCGCTACGCGCGGCCCACGGTGAGCCGCACGTTCGAGGGCCGCGATCGCTTCGCGCCCGCGGCCGCGTGGCTGTCGAAGGGCGTGCATCTGCCGGCGCTCGGCCGCGCGCTCACGGACTACACGCTCGTCAATCTGCCGAAGCCGCAGCTCGACGGGGCCGTCCTCTCCGGCGTCGTCGTGCGCATCGATCGCTTCGGCAACGTCGTGACCAATCTCGATCGCCACTCGTGCGAGCGGCTGACGGAGGGTGTGGGCGTGCTGCAACTGACCGCCGGCGGCCACTCGATCAACCGCATCGTGTCGACGTACTCGGAGATCGGTCCTGGCGAGATCGCCGCGTTGTTCGGCGGGACCGATCACCTCGAGCTGGCGATGCGCGCGTCGAGCGCGGCCGATCGGCTCTCGGTCGCCGTCGGCGATCGCGTCGAGCTCCGCCGCATATGATGCGTGTGGACCCGGCGGGCTGCCGGGCAGAAGATCTCGCCGCCGCGCGCGACTGGCTCCGCGCCGGCTACGTCGTCGCATATCCCACCGACACGTTCTACGGCCTCGCCGTCGATCCGACCAACACCGCCGCGGTGCAGGCCCTGTTCGATCTGAAAGGACGCGATCCTCGCGTCGCGATGCCGCTCATCGCCGCGTCGATGGCGCAGGTGCGCGCGATTGCGGGACGGCTGAACGATCCCTCGTCGCGGCTTGCGCGCGCCGCGTGGCCGGGGCCGTTGTCGCTCGTGCTCGACGCGTCGCCGGCGGTGGCGACGGAAGTCCACGCCGGACGCGGCACGATCGCGATTCGGATTCCGGCGCATCGCGTCGCGTGCGCGTTGGCCGAGGCGTTCGACGGCGCGATCACGGCGACGAGCGCGAACGTCAGCGGCGAGCCGCCCGTGTCGTCGGCCGATGCGCTCGGCGTCATCGGGCGCGATCCGCGCGTGCTCGTCGTCGATGGCGGCGCGACGCCCGGCGGCACGCCGTCGACGATCGTCGACGCGCGCGGCGACGCGCCGGTGCTGATCCGCGACGGCGCGATCGCGTGGAATCGCGTGCTAGACTGGCTGAAAAGATGACAGCGCGACGCCGGAGCACGACCGAACGACCGCGTGAACGCGCGGCGCTCGTCCGGCTGAGCACGCGCGCGTCGCGCAGCGTCGACGCCGAGGACGCCATCGACGAGCTGGCTGGGCTCGCGCGCGCGGCCGGGGCCGACGTCGCGCTGACCGTCGTTCAGGAGCGCGCCACCGCGGATGCGGCCACGCTCATCGGCACGGGCAAGGCCGAGATGCTCGCGCGGGCCTGCGACGAAGCGGACATCGATCTCGTCATCGTCGACAACGAGCTGTCGCCCGCACAGACGCGCAATCTGGAAGACGCCTGTCACCGGCGCGTGATCGATCGCACCGCGCTGATCCTCGACATCTTCGCGCGGCGCGCGCGGACCCGCGAAGGACAGCTGCAGGTCGAGCTCGCGCAGCTCCAGTACCGGCTGCCGCGGCTGGCGGGATCGAGCGACGCGCTGTCGCGTCTCGGCGGCGGCATCGGCACGAGAGGACCAGGCGAGACGAAGCTCGAGACCGATCGCCGCCGCATCCGTCATCGCATCGCCGCGCTGAAGTCGGACATTGCGGACGTGCAGCGCCGGCGCGGCTATCTGCGCGCCAGACGCCGCCGCGCGGACGTGCCGACCATCGCGCTCGTCGGCTACACCAACGCGGGCAAGACGACGCTCTTCAACTGGCTGACGGGCGCGGCAGCTACGGCGTCGAACGCGCTGTTCGTGACGCTCGATCCGCTGATGCGGCGCGTGCGGCTCGGCGACACGCAGCAGGCGCTGCTGGCCGATACGGTCGGATTCATCGATCGCCTCCCGCACCAGCTCGTGGCCGCCTTCCACGCGACGCTCGAGGAAGTCGCGGGCGCGGATCTGCTCGTGCACGTCATCGACGCGTCGGCGCCGGATCGTCAGCGGCGGCGCGACGCCGTGCGGGCCGTGCTCGCCGAGGTCGGCGCGCAGCACGTGCCGATGCTCGACGTGTTCAACAAGATCGATCAGCTCGAGCCGGGCGAGCGCGACGCGCTGCGCGCGGCGAATCCGGACGCGGCGTGGATCTCGGCGCGCGAGCACGTCGGCCGTGAGGATCTGCTCGCCGCGATGGCCGCGCGTCTGTCGCTCGACGCCACGCGCGTCCGACTGTCGCTCGACAACTCGATCGACGCGGACCGGCGCCTGCTCGTTGACTTGTATCGGCACGCCCGCGTCGTGAGCCAGACGGAGACGGACGCGCACGTGTCCGTCGAGGCCGAGATCCCGCGCCGCCTGCTGCCGCGTTTCGCGCGCGCCACGGTGCCCGCATGATGCGACGCGCAGTTGTTGTCATAACCGTCGCGACGCTGACGCTCGCGGCCTCGTCGTGTTTGAGCACCACGCCCAGGCCCGCGACGCCGGCGGCGACAACGACGACGGCGGCCAAGGACTATCCGACGCCGGATGTGCCCGCATCGCTGACCGTCGCGCCTGAGGTCCGCGAGCAGCACCTCGCGGCATGGCGCCAGTTCCAGTCCGGCGATGCGCGCGGCGCCTCGCGCGTGTTCTCGCAGATCGTCAAGAAGCAGCCGGCGTTCTATCCCGCGCGTGCGGCGCAGGGGTTCGTGCAGCTCGCGGCCGGACAATACAAGAACGCAAACGCGCGCTTCAGCGAAGCGATCGCGGCCAACGATCAATATCTGCCGGCGTGGATCGGACAGTCCGATGCGCTGCTCGGCCTGCACCGCGACGCCGACGCGATTGCGGCGATGCAGCGCGTGCTGGCGCTCGATCCGAAACGCGACGCCGTGCGGACGCGGCTCGAGCTCGTGCGGTTCCGGCTGACGCAGTCGCTGATCGAATCGGCGCGCCGGGCAAAGACGGCAAAGCGCCTCGATGACGCGGAACAGCAATACGAGCTGGCCCTGCAGCAGTCGCCGCAGAGCACGATGATCCTGCACGAGCTGTCGCTCGTCGAGGTCGACGCGAAGAAGTACGACGAGGCGGAACAGCACGCGCGCCGCGCGACGGAGATCGAGCCCCGTGACGCTGAGTGGCAGGCGGCGCTCGGCGCGGTGCTCGAGACGCGCGGGCAGTACCGGGACGCGTCGGTCGCGTACTCGCGCGCGGCGGCGATCGATCCGCGTCCGGAGTGGAAGACGCACAGCGCGGATCTGCGCGAGAAGGCGGAGCTCGCCGCGCTGCCCGAGGATTTCATGCATCTGCCGCAGGCGCCGACGATCACGCGCGCGGATGTCGCGGCGTTCGTCGGCATCCGGCTCGAGGATCTGATCGAGGCGGCACCGCGCCGCATCACCGACGTCGCGACCGATGTGCGCACGCATTGGGCCGCGCCGTGGATCGTGCCCGTCACGCGCGCCGGCGTCATGTCGATCTATCCGAATCACACGTTCCAGCCGGCTGCGACCGTCCGTCGCGCGGACCTGGCGTCCGTGGTCGCCGCGCTCGTGCGGCTGGTCGGCGCCAAGCGCACCGCCGATCTCCAGCGGTGGCAGGCCGTTCGGCCCCGCCTCACCGACGTGCCCGCGACGCACGTGTCCTACCGGTCGATTGCCTTGGCAGTTGCGGCCGGGGCGATGTCGGCCGACAGCGCCGGGCAATTCGATCCGGCCAGGCCCGCGTCCGGCGCCGACCTCGACGCCGCGGTTCGCCGCATCAGCCAGTTGTCGACTCGATAGAATCAATCACGCCGTGTCCGTCCTGACCGCTGCCAACCAGCTCACGCTGCTCCGGCTGCTGCTCGTGCCGGTCTTTGCGCTGTCGATGTTCTACACGCGCCCGGGATGGGCGCTGCTGATCTTTGCGGTCGCGGGTGTAACCGATGCGTTCGACGGATTCATCGCGCGGCGGACGGGGCAGTCGACGACGCTCGGCGCGTGGCTCGATCCGGTCGCGGACAAGCTGCTCGTCGCCACGATGTTCGTGATGCTGACGGTGCCGGGTCTCGACATGCCGCAGCGGCTGCCGGTGTGGCTGACGGTGCTCGTGCTCAGCCGCGACATCGCGATCGTGCTGACCGTGACGATCATCAATCTCGCCGTCGCGCGGCGGACGTTCCGGCCGACGCAGCTCGGCAAGCTCGCCACCGTCGTCTTCGTCCTGACCGGCGTCGTCGCGCTCTACGCCAATTATCGCGGCGCGCCGCTGCCGATCGTCACGTGGTTCTGCTGGGCGTCGCTCGCGATCACGATCGCGTCGAGCATCGAATACGCGATCAGGATCGCGCGGGAGTAGGGACGGCCGCGTGGCCGCCCATCGTCTGCCGCGTCGGCGGGCGCCCCCAAGGGCCGCCCCTACATCATTTTCTTGCGGAAATATTCGATCGTCGACGTCAATCCCTGCTCGAGCGGAATCTTCGGCGCCCAGCCGAGCAGCGTGCGCGCGCGGGTGATGTCGGGCTGGCGGACTTTCGGATCGTCGGTCGGCAGCGGCTTGAAGACGACCTTGCTCGACGACCCCGTCATCTTGATGATGAGGTGCGCCATCTGCTCGATCGACATCTCGTGCGGATTGCCGATGTTGACGGGCTCGTTGACCGACGACTCGGCAAGCTTCAGGATGCCGTCGACCAGATCGCTGACGTAGCAGAAGCTGCGCGTCTGCGCGCCGCTGCCGAAGATCGTGACGTCCTCGCCGCGCAGCGCCTGCGAGATGAAGTTGGGGACGGCGCGTCCGTCCTTGATGCGCATCCGCGGCCCGTACGTGTTGAAGATGCGGACGATCTTCGCGTCCACCCCGTGATACCGGTGATACGCCATCGTCATCGCCTCGGCGAAGCGCTTGGCTTCGTCGTAGACGCCGCGTGGCCCGACGGGGTTGACGTTGCCCCAGTACGTCTCTTTCTGCGGGTGCTCGAGCGGATCGCCGTAGACCTCGGACGTCGACGCGATCACGAACCGCGCGCCCTTGGCTTTCGCGAGGCCGAGCGCTTTGTGCGTGCCGAGCGCGCCGACCTTCAGCGTCGGGATCGGCCATTCGAGATAGTCGATCGGGCTCGCCGGGCTGGCCCAGTGGAACACGATGTCGACCGGGCCGTCGACGTGGATGAAGTTCGTGACGTCGTGCTTGACGAACACGAAGTCGCGGCCCGCCAGGTGCGCGATGTTCGCGAGATCG
>DASZVJ010000125.1:0-8256 GCA_035547155.1 Vicinamibacterales bacterium | reverse complement strand
GAGCGCGGCGCGACGCTCCGTGCGCTGTGGGCGATCGTGTGTGCCGTCCCGTGCAGCACGCTCGTGTGTGGCGACATGGGCGAGACCGCGTCGGCGATCGCGCGTCATTGGCCGCCGACGACGGTCAGTCCGCGTCCGGCGGCTTTCCCATCGTGACGAGCGCGTTCAGGATGATGCGTTGAGGAATGAGGCGCAGCATCAGATCGCGCGCCGTGCAGCCGATCGCGCCGTCGACCGACCCCATGCGCGCATTGCGACGCGCCGCGGCCGCGACTGCCATTGTCCTGGCCCGACGAACGCGCTCGTAGTCCCGAAGCCGTGCAGCAACTGGCTGATCGGGCGTGACGCGGCGGCCGAGCACGACGGCGTCTTCGAGTGCTTGCGCGGCGCCCTGTCCCGCGTGCGGGAGCATCGGATGCGCGGCGTCGCCCAGCAGGGTCACGGGCCCATCGCCCCACGAGGGCAGCGGATCGCGGATCAGAAGCGGCTCGAACCGCAAGTCCTCGGGCTTCGTGGCGTCGACGAGCGCGCGAAACGGCGCGTGGAATGGTGCGATCACCTGCTGAAGCAGGCTCGGCGGGTCGGACGTTCCGCCATGGCGCTCGACGTGATCGGCACGCACGGAGAGATACCAGTAGACAGCTCGCACGCTCGCTTGGGCGACTCCCGCTTCGATGCCGCGCCCGAAGTACTGCGCGCCGCTGAGGCCATCGAGATGCTGCACGGCGTCGTGTGCGACCCCGCGAAACGCGAACAGCCCGCTTGGGCGCGCGGGCGGCTCACCGGGATGCAGCTGGCGGCGAATCGCCGAGCCGACGCCGTCGGCGCCGACGAACAATCGCGCGCGCTCAACGACGCCGCCTTCGCATTCGACGACGATGTCTTCGCCGTCGCGACGAAAGGCGGTGACGGCGTGTCCCAGTCGAAGCGCGTCGGTGCCGGCGGCGTCGAGCAGCGATCCATGGAGCACTGGACGCAGGATGCAATACGCGTCCTCGCCGAGCAGGCGCGCGGCAGCGGCTGCATCGAAGCGCCGCAGGATCGTGCCGTCCGGCCGGCGCATCTCGCCGGACCGCACGACCGCGCCGCCTTCGCGCACCGCGTTCGCGATGCCGAGCCGCCGCAGCGCAGCCATCGCGTTCGGCGCGAGCAGCAGTGCGAAGCCGAGCTCACGCGGCGTCGCCGCGCGCTCGATGACGATGGGATCCCAGCCTGCGCGCCTCAGGGCGATGGCCGCGGCGAGGCCGCCGATGCCGGCGCCCGCGACGATTGCGCGCGGAGCGGAGGAGGACGCGCTCAGTAGCGTGCCGTCTCGAGGATGGCGGAGAGCACGTGCGACGAGCCTGGCAGGATGGCTTCTTCCAGATCCGGATGGTACGCCACAGGCGTGTCCATCGCGCCGACGCGGCGGACCGGCGCGTCGAGATCGCCGAACAGATCCTGCGCCACGCGCGCCGCCAGCTCCGCGCCGAAGCCGCACGTCAGCTGATCCTCGTGCGCGATGACGATGCGATTCGTCTTGCGGACGGCGTCGGCAATCGCGTCGAAGTCGAACGGCATGATCGTGCGCAGGTCGATGACCTTGACGCTGACGCCTTCCTTTTCGGCCAGCTGCGCGGCGAGGAGCGAGCGCTGCACGAGCGCCCCCCAGGTGACGACCGTCACGTCCGTGCCCTCGCGCCGAACCGCCGCTTTGCCGAACGGCAGCATGTAATTCGCGCCCGGGTATTCGCCCTTGTTGTACGTCTGGCGATAGAGGTGCTTGTGCTCGAGGAAGAGCACCGGATCGTCGCAGCGGATCGCCGTGCGGAGCAGACCCGCCGCGTCCTGCGCGTTCGAGGGGAACACGACGCGCAGGCCGGGGCAGTGCGCGAAGATGCTCTCGCCGGACTGGCTGTGGTACAGCGATCCGCCCCGCAGATAACCGCCGATCGGCACGCGCACGACCATCGGGCACGCGAACGCGTTGTTCGAGCGATAGCGCAACATGGAGATCTCGTCGCGCAGCTGCATCATCGCGGGCCAGATGTAGTCGAAGAACTGGATCTCGACGACGGGCTTCAGCCCGCGCGTGCCCATGCCGCACGCGCGGCCGACGATGGCCGCTTCGGCGAGCGTCGAGTTGAACACGCGATCGGATCCGTACTGCCGCTGCAGATCCAGCGTCACCTTGAACACGCCGCCCTTGCCCATGCACTCGGCGAGCGCCGCCTCGTTGCTCGCGTCCGCGACGTCTTCGCCGAAGACGACGATGCGCGGGTTGGCCGCCATTTCGTCGTGCAGCGTGCGATTGATGGCCGCGACCATCGTGTCCGGCTTGCCGTCGGGATCGGCCGGCGTGCGGAACGCCGCGCTTGTCGGATCGATCGTCGGCGAATAGACGTAGAGTCCGGCGGTCGTCGGATCGGGCCTCGGCGCTTTCAGCGCAGACTCCGCGGCTTCGGCGATCTCGTGATCGACGGCGTGCGCGATGTCGGCGAGATCATCGTCCGACAGGATGCCGCGTTCTTTGAGGAACTCGGCGAAGCGCGCGATCGGATCGCGCGCGGCTTCCGCTGCGCGCTCCGCCGCCGGCTTGTACCAGCGCTCGTCGTCGGAGTGCGAGTGCGAGTAGGGACGCGTGACGTTCGCGTGGACCAGCGCGGGCCCGCGGCGATCGCGGCACCACGCGACGGCTTCCGTCATGGCACGGTAGCAGTCGAGCACGTCGGTGCCGTCGCAACGGCGCACGTGCAGATGCGGGAACGACTCGACGAGATGCGAGATGCTGCCGCCGGACGTCTGCACGCGGACGGGGACCGAGATCGCGTAGCCGTTGTCTTCGACGACGAAGACGACTGGCAGCCGCCGAAGACAGGCGACGTTGAGGGACTCCCAGAACTCACCCTCGCTCGTCGCGCCGTCGCCGACGGAGACGTAGACGACCTCGTCCTTCTCGAATCGTTGCTCGCGATCGGGGATGTCCGTGACGCGCTCGTAGACGAGACCGGCCTCGGCGCAGCCGATCGCGTGCAGGCACTGCGTGCCCGTCGCGCTCGACTCCGAGACGATGTGCAGCTTCGGATCGCCCCAATGCGACGGCATCTGCCGTCCGCCGCTCGTCGGGTCTTCGCTGGAGCCGACGCCCGCGAGGAACATCTCGCGCGGCGTCATCCCGAGCGTCAGGCAGAGCGCGCGATCGCGATAGTACGGATAGAACCAGTCGTAGCCCGGCTTCATCGCGCAGGCGGCCGCGACGAGGATCGCCTCGTGTCCGGCGCCGCTGATCTGGAAGTAGAGGTGGCTCTGATTCTTGAGCTGGATCTCTTTGTCGTCGATCCGGCGCGACGTCAGCATCAGGCGATAGATGCGGACGAGGTCGTCAGACGTGAGATCCTCGGCAAACGAGAGAGGCGCTTCGGTCGTGCTGCTCTTCATCCGGCAGAACCCTTTCCCGCGTGGGCCGTTGCCTGGGCAACCGCTCGATTATACTCCTCGACAATTCGCCAATGCCGCCTGAAATCCAGCTGTTTCGTTGGGATGCGCTGCCGCTCGACAAAGTCACCGAGATGGTCGCGTGCAAGACCGTGTCCGGCGCGGATCTCCGCCTGACGCAGGCGTATTTCAAGAAAGGCACCATCGTGCCCGTGCACCGCGACGATGCCGAGCAGTTGATCTATCCGCTGCAGGGCGCGCTGCGTGCGCGCGTCGGCGGGGAAGAGGTCACCGTCCGCGAAGGCGACGTCCTCGTCGTGCCGGCCGGCGCGGCGCGGCAGGCGGAGATGCTCGATGACACGTTTCTGCTCACGATCGCGCGCGTGACGGCGGACAGCTGAGCGGCGCCCGCGTGTCAGTGCACGCGGTCGTTCCACGAGCCGCGGCCGCCCTGGTGCACGTTGAACCGCCGCCGCATGCGCTCCATCCGCCATTTCGTCAGGCGGTATTTGAATGCGAGCTGCAGATCCCTCGGCCCGCGGAGGTAGATCCAGCCGATCAGCAATCCGCCGAGATGCGCGATGTTGGCCACGGGACCACCCGTGGCCTGCACGGCGGAGAGAAACGCGATCGCGCCGATGATCACGACGAACAGCCACGCCGGCACCGGGAAGATGAACATGAACAAGACGCGGCGATGCGGAAACAGCAGCGCCCAGGCCGCGAGCAGACCGTAGATCGCGCCCGACGCGCCAATCGTCGGCAGCACGTACGTCGACAGCGTCGACTCGAACGGCAGCAACGAAACCGCGATCGTGCACAGCCCCGCACCGATCCCGCAGATGAAGTAGTACTTCGTGAAGAACCGTGTGCCCCAGCGGCGCTCCAGCTCGACGCCGAACATCCACAGCGCCAGCATGTTGAACAGGACGTGGCTGATCGACGTCGGCGAGTGCAGGAAGAGATAGCTGGCGACCTGCCAGAGACGTCCTTCGCGCACGACAGCGATCGGCGTGAGCGCGAAGAGATCGATCAGGCGATCGGTCAACGCCGCCGGGCCGAGCGCCATCACCAAGTACACGATGACGTTCGCGACGATCAGCGCACGAACCGCAGGCGTGATCGGCCCGGGACCGAACGTCATCATCATGTTCGAGGGCGGCATGCGGCGCACGGAAAGACTCTAACAGGGACGAGGTTCTGAGGTTCTGGAGTTCGAGGGTTCCGGGGTTCGGGTTCTGACGTTCTCGGTTCCGACGTTCGCGAACCCAGAACCTTCGCACCGTAGAACCCAAACCCGGGAACCCCAGAACGTCGGAACCCCAGCACCCGTAGATTAGCCCTTCCGCCGAATCACCCGCCGCAGCAGCATCGTCGCGTCGAGAATGCCGAGCCACTGCGCGCCGATCAGGTAGGCGCCGCCGAACGTGCCGAGGATGACGACGCCGCGGACGATGAGCAGATGCGGCGGAACGACCCAGCGGAGGCCCGTGGCGATCGCGGCCGCGATCGTGGCCGCGATCCACGCGCGTCCGATGACCCGGGCTGTGCTGCCCACGTGGCCGATACGGGCGTGCAGAAAGCGCCGCAGCAACAGAAACTCGATCCAGCCCGAGATGCCGGCGGAGATCGTCAAGCCCGCGCAGCCATCTTCGAGCGGCAGACCCAGCAGCCGCGGAACCGGGAGCGCGAGCGCGTAACCGAGGCCGCCGACGAGCAACACGCGGAACGTCGCGATGCGTGTCGGCGTCTTCGTATCGCCGAGCGCGTAGAACGTCGACACGTACAGCCGGCCGATCGTCGTCGCCAGCAGGCCGACCGACGCGCCGGCGAGAATGGCCCATACGTACAGCGTGTTGTGATGCGTGAACTGGCCGTGCTCGAGCAGCATCGCGATCATGACGTCGCCGAGCGCGAGGAATGCGACCACGGACGGCACGACCAGCGCCGCGATGGTTTCCTGACCGATGGCGAGCCGCGTGCGCAGCGCGTCGGGCAGATTGGCAGCGACGGCCGTCGACATCGTCGGCAGCGACGCCGACGAGACGGCCATCCCGAAGAGCGAGACGGGCAGCAGGCTGAGCTGCTGCGCGCTGGAGAGCCCCGCGACGGCGCCGGGCCCGAGCCACGTCGCGATCGCGCTGTCGATGTAGCCGCTGATCTGCACGACGCCGCGCGTGAAGATGACCGGCAGCGTCGAGATCAGCACGCGGCGCACGGGGCCGGCGATGTCGGACGCGGCGTCTGTCCAATGACTCGACATCAGACGCCAGACGGCCGGCGCCTGGATGGCCAATTGGAGGGCGGCGCCAGCCACGGTCGCCCAGGCGAGGCGGACGGCCAGCCGCGACAGCTCGTCGTGACGATATACCCACAGCACGGCGATGATCGCCAGGTTCCAGCAGATCGGCGCGGCGTACGACAGGAAGAACCGGTGATGGCTATTGAGAATCGCGAGGCACCATGCGGCCAGCACGAGCAGGCCGATGCCCGGAAACATGATCCGCACCAGCGCCATCGTCAACTCGAGCTTCTCGCCCGTGTAGCCCCCCGCGATGATCGGCACGAAATAGGGCGTCGCCGTGATGCCGATCACGACGACGATGGCGGTGATGAAGGCGATGACGCCGAGGACGGCCCGTGCCATGCGGTCGGCCCTGGCGCGGTCGGTCACCATGAGGGCCGAGTATTCGGGAATCAGCGAGGCCGACAGCACGCCTTCTCCCAGCAGGTTCTGCAGGAAGTTCGGCACGCGAAGGGCCTGCTGGAACGCGTCGGCCGCGTCCGACAGGCCGTACACGGACGAGAACAGCGTGATCCGGACGAGCCCGGCGATTTTGCTGAGGAAAATGCCCGCCCCGACGAGAGCGGCAGAAACGGATAGTCTGGTTCTCGCCGTCTGATGCGGCGGCTCGAGCGACATGTGGGGCAATTGTAACGGGCTGCGGGCTGCAGTCCGCGGTCTGTGGGCGGGCAGCAGGCAAACGCCCCGGTCGGAGCTTCGAGCGTCTTGCGTGCAGACCGCAGCCTGCGGACCCGCAGACCGAAAAAAGGGGCCTCAACCCCTGCGATTGAGGCCCCTGCCCGGAGGATGGATGAGAGGCGCTTGCGTGCCTTTCATCAGACTTAGACGGTGGTTCGCGTAGAAAGTTTGGCGGGCCTCAGCCGGCCAGGCGCTTTTTGACGGCCTCGCTCAGGGCCTTGCCGTCGACCGACAGGCCGGCGAGCTTGGCCGTCACCGCCTTCATGACCTTCCCCATGTCCTTCGGTCCCGCGGCGCCGGTCTCCTGAATCGCCGCCTCGATCGCCTTGGCGATGGTCTGCTCGTCGGCGGCGGGGGGCAGATAGCGCTGGAGAAACACAATCTCGGCCTGCTCCTTGTCGGCGAGCTCAGGCCGGTTGCCTGCGCGAAACTGCTCGGCGGCATCGCGGCGCTGCTTGACCAGCGAGTTCACCACCTGAATCGACTCGCCTTCATCGAGCCCACGGCCACGCTCGACTTCTTTGTTCATGAGCGCGGCTTTGAGCATGCGCAGCGGACCGAGCGCCGCCTGATCCTTCTGCTTCATCGCGTCGGCGATGTCTTTGGTGACCTGTTCGACGAGGGACATGGGGGAAGTCTAACAGGCTGCGGGCTACGGGCTTCGGGCGACAGGCTCAAGCCTCGAGCCTCGAGCCTCAAGCCTTTCCCGTGCTCTCCAGACTCTCCCGATACACGCGGTCGTACGCGCGCTTCACGGCCTCTGGACTGAATCGCTCCCGGACGATTTGCGCCGTCTCCGGCCGCGTACGGCGCGGCGCCGCGAGGGCCGCCGCGAGCGCGTCGTGCAGACGCGCCACGTCGTGCTTTGGCACGACCTCGACGTCATCGCCGAACAGCGCGTGGAGCTCCTGGCCGCCGGGATGATCGGCGGAGACGACCGGCGTGCCTGCAGCGAGCGCTTCGACGGCGACGGTCGGCAGCGCCTCGAGCAGCGACGGGAGGACGAAGATATCCGCAACGGCGGCGTACTGCGCGACACGATCGTTGGGGACGAGACCGGCGAAGCTGACCGAGGCCGCGACGCCCGTACGCGACGCGAGGCTTTCGAGGTCCGTCCGTAGCGGGCCGCTGCCGCAGATCACGAGCCGCACGTCCGCACGCCCGCGCGCGAGCTTCGCAAACGCCTCGATGAGCGTCGCCTGATCCGCGAGCGGATGCAGCCGCTTCACGTTGAGTAGAACGTGCGGCTCCGCGATGCCGAGCGCCGCGCGCCACGCCGCACGCGTCGCCTCGTCGACGGGTATGAACGTTGGCGAGACGGGCGGATAGATCACCGAGAGCGCGGGCCGCGCAAGTCCGACCGCCTTTGCCCGTGCCATCAGGCGATCGCTGTAGAACGTGACGGCAGCGGCCTGCCGATACGCGCGCGTGAACGGATCGATCGGCCAGCGCCGGCGATAGTGCCAGATCTCCGTCCCGTAGAGCGTGAGGATGTACGGCTTGCGGTGCCGGCGCGCCCACGCCGCGGCGATCTCGACGATCAGACCGTTGCTGTGCAGATGCAGGACGTCCGCGTCGCGCGCGACGTCGTTCAGCGCGGCGACGATCGATCGGCTGCGCCGGATCGTGTCGATGCGCAGCCATCGCGACAGGCGCGACGATGATCTCGCGCTGACGCGGCGGACGGGCCCGGGCAGCGTGTCAGACGAGGCGCGGCTCTGACTTGGCGGTTGCGTGACGAACGAGACGATGTCGCCAGCGGCCTGGCTCCACGTGCCGAGCTGCGCCGGCAGCAGCGCGTTGGCCGCCTGATCCGGCGGCAGGTGCGGCGAGACGTGACAGATGCGCATGCCGCGCGA
>DASZVJ010000124.1:0-18916 GCA_035547155.1 Vicinamibacterales bacterium | reverse complement strand
CGTGCGCGCGGGCGACGGGGCGTCGTCGCTGCCGAACCCGACTCCGCGGCCGGCGCCTGGCGCCGTACCGCCGCGCACGCGCATTGCGCGCGGATCGAGCGACGCGGCGATCGCCTCGCGCGCGTCCTGCAAATGGCGACGTGTCGCCACGTCGGTCACCGCCGGCAGCGCGCGTGCGATCTGCTGATCGACGACGCGCAGCTCGCCGCGGAGCAGCGCGCGAGCCTCGTCCGATGGCGCAATGGGGCCGTTCAGACGGTTGTCGATCGTCTGGAGATAGCCGCGCTGGATATTGCGGCGGTAGAGATCGATCGGCACGGCCGGCGTGGCGAGATCGCGCCAGATGCCAGTGCGCAGGTCGCCAAGGAACTGCAGCGGCGAGTACGCGGCCGGATCGAGTGCAGCCTGTTCGATGAGGCGATCGAGCCGCGAGCTCTGCAGCAGCGCGTTCATGAGCGACGTCTGCGCGACCCACAGCCGCGTGACGATCCCCGACGGCTCGATGCGGCGCAGCAGATCCGGCCGCACAAGGAACGACGGCGTCGAGAAGCCGTTGTCGAGCAGGAACTGCACGGCCGAGGCTTGCTGCGCCTTCGACACCGGTGTGAATCGCACGCCCTGCTGTCCGGCGTAGAGCTCGCGCGAGCGCAGTCCGCCGACGAGCGCCGCGACGTGGCCGAGCTCGAGCCGCCATTGCGCGACCACGCGCGTGTAGACCTCGTACAGATCGTCGTACGGCTCGGTCGCGTGCGCGGTGGCGGGAATCAGGAGATCCGAGACGCGCCGCAGATTCTTCAGTCCCAGCTCGGTGGCGCGCACCGGATCGGCATCGCCGACCGACTCACGCTGCTCGCCGGGATCGAACGGATACGGGTTGCCCTCGATCTCTTCCGACGTCATGAAGCGCAGCGCGGGATTCGACTCCTGTTCGCGCGCCCAGCGATCCAGCTCGGTCCGCTCGGCATCGGCCGTCGCCGCGTCCGGCACCGGCGCATAGCCCCAGCGAATCGCGAAGCGATCGTACGGCCCGATCTTCGGGATGAGATCGTCTGCCGCGATACCGTCTTCCGGCTGCGCGACGTAGTTCATCCGCGCGTAGTCCATGATGCTCGCGGTGTGACCGTTCTCCTTGACGAAGTTCTTGTCGCGGATCTGATCGATCGTGTAGAGCGAGCTGGCCTTCATGTTGTGGCGCAGGCCGAGCGTGTGGCCAATTTCGTGCGCGACGACGAACTCGACGAGCCGGCCCATGACGTCGTCGGGCAGCGGCAGCGTCTGCGCGCGCGGATCGAGCGCGGCGGCCTGCGTGAAGTACCAGAGCGCGGCAAGATTCTGGACGTTGTGGTACAGCTGGATGTCCGCTTCGATGATCTCGCCGCTGCGCGGATCGGACACGTGCGGCCCCGACGCGTTCTCCGTCGTCGACGGCAGCCAGCGGATGACGGAGTACCGCACGTCCTCCGGATCCCAGTCCGGATCCTCGTCTTTCGTCGGCGCAGCTTTCGCGACGATCGCGTGACTGAATCCCGCCGCTTCGAACGCCGGCTGCCAGTCCTCGATGGCCTTCTTGATCCACGGCACGAGCTTCGTAGGCGTCGCGGGATCGACGTAATAGACGATCGGCTTCACGGGATCCGAGATCGCGGCCGACGGATCTTTCTTCTCCAGCCGGTAGCGGTTGATGAAGACACGCTGGACGGATTTCGGCTCGTTCCGTCCGTAGTCGTAGAGCGAGTCGGTGAAGTAGCCGACGCGCGAGTCGAACAGGCGCGGCGTCATCGGCTGATCGGGCAGCTTGATCACGCTGTGAAACAGCACGACGGTCGCGCTGCTGCCGCGCATGCCGCCGCGACCCCGGCCGCCGCCGATATCAGCGCCCGCCCCTGCCGTGTACGTCTGCGTCACCTGCACGTTCACGTTCTGCGGAAACGAGACGACCTTCTCGATGTACGAGCGCGACTGATCCATGCCGCGCGCGCCGAGATTCTGGCGCGCGGAGAACTCCGTGATCTCGCCGAGAAACAGGCTCGTGACGTCGATCACCGGATTGCCGTCCGGGCTCGACACGACGACGGTGAAGCCGCGGACGATCGAGGGATTGTTCGCGTCGGCCACGGCTTGCGCGATCGGCGTCGACGGATCGGCGGTGACGTCGTAATCGACGACCTTCAGGAAGACGCGCGTGTTGTGCTGCTCCCACCGCACGACGCGATTCGCGACGGCCTGTCCGCCATAGCCCGCGCCGAGCGTCGTGCGCTTGATCTGCGTGACCCAGAGGAAGTCCTTGCCCAGCTCCGCCTTTGGAATTTCGAAGTAGATGTTGTCGCCGACGCGATGCACCTTGAAGATGCCGTTGTCGGTCTTGCTGTCGGCGATGAGCTGCGCGTACGTGCGTTGGAAGAAGCCGCGGCCGCGCCCCGGCGCCGGCGGTGCGCTCTGACCTTCGGCACTACCCTGCCCCGCTGCGGGCGACGCGGGCGTCGGCGGCGCGGGCGTCTCCGGTTCCTGCGGCGACGGCTCCTGCGCCGCGAAGATCGGATCCTCCGGTGTGACGACCGCGCGCGAGATCGCGCGCGCCATTTCCTGCGCAGATGCGCCGATCGCCAATGCGACGACGCAAATGGCCGTCAACAGCCATGTGTGCGCTCTGCTCCTTCGCGCCATTCCTGCCTCCGACTGTGCGGCCCCGAACGGATTATAGTGAGTTTCCCTGCATGTCCTCGTCACGCTGGCCGATCATCCTGATTGCGACGACCAACCCCGGAAAGATTCGCGAGATTCGACGCGCGCTCGAGGGCACGCCCATCGACTGGCGCACGCTCGCCGACGTGCCGTTCGTGCCCGAGCCGGAAGAGACAGGCGCGACATTTGCGGAGAATGCGCGGCTGAAGGCGCTCGCATACGCGTCGGCGACGGGATTGCCGACGATCGCCGAGGACTCCGGGCTCGCGATCGACGCCATCGGCGGACGCCCTGGCGTGCTGAGCGCGCGCTACCCTGGCGCCACCTACGCGGACAAGTTCACGAGTCTCTATCGCGAGCTCGCGCCGCATCCACGGCCGTGGACCGCGCACTTCGTCGCCGCGCTCGCATTCGCGGCGCCGGATGACGCCGGCACCGCGCGCGTCGTCTATGAATGCGAAGGCCGCGTCGACGGCGAGATCGTCGAGTCGCCGCGCGGCACGCACGGATTCGGCTACGACCCGATTTTCGTGTACGGCACGGATGGACGCACGGGCGGCGAGCTCAGCGACGAAGAAAAACTCGCCGTGTCACACCGCGGACGCGCGTTCAGGATCTTTCGAAGGTGGATCAGCGATCACGCCGGATCGTAGGGGCCGCCCGTCTCCCTACCGGCTCAATCGCGTGAGCGTGCCTGACGCCAGATCGACGGTGTAGATCGCCTGCACGTCGCGACGGCTGTCCTTCTCCGACTCCGGCCCCTGCGGCACGAGGACGAACGCGATCTTCGATCCGTCCGGCGACCAGCGCGGATCGATCGCGGCGCCGCTCGGCAACGATACGACGGCCTTCGGGTCGGTGCCGTTGCTGTTTGCGGTGAACAGCTCTGCCTGCCGGTTGCGCGTCGTCACGAACGCGAGCTGCTGGCCGTCGGGCGACCACGTGGGATTCATGCCGTTGTCGGGATCCGACGTGATCGGCCGGATCGCGCGCGTGACGGCGTCGATGACGTACACGTCGCGATTCATCTGGAACGCGATCGAATGGCCGTCGCGCGAGTACTGCGGCGCCCAGACGCTGCCGTCCGACGTCAGCCGGTGCGCGTCGCTGCCGTCTGCGTTCATCACGTAGAGGTCGGCGCCGTCGTGCCGTCCGCGCGTCGACGTGAACGCGAGATGCGAGCCATCGGGCGACCACGCCGGCGATCGATCGTCGGCGGGATCATTCGTCAGACGCCGCACGTTCATGCCGCCGAGATCCATCACGTAGATGTCGACGTTGCCACCGCGATCGGACTCGAACGCGATCGTGCGTCCGTCGAACGACATCGTGGGACTCGTGTCGTTGGCGTCGGGACTGTTGGTCAGATTGCGACGCTCGGAGCCATCGGCGCGCATCACGTAGATGTCGCCCTTCCCTGCGCCGACCTCGACGGAAAAGACGAGCGACTTGCCATCCGGCGCCCAGCTCGGCGCCCCGTCCCGCGCCGGATCGCCCGTGCGCATCCACCAGTACGCGCCGAACACGAGCACGACGACGGCGATGGTGACGGCCACGGCGGTGATCCATCGAGTTTTCATCTGTTGCTGCACGCGATCGGACGATCGGCGTTTCTGACCCGTATGTGGCGACGACGAGGACATTGCGAGAGGGACATTGTACAGGCTTGGGCGGCCCAAGGGCCGTCCCTACATGTCGATCGGATCGGCGCCAATCGTTCCGTGCAGCGATTGCAGGTACTTCGGCGAGCGCACCCAGGCGAGGCGCTCACGGGCGAAGGCGGAACCGGTTGCGGCGACGTGGCGCGTCCATAGCGCGACGTCACGCGCCTGCTTCGCAACCAACCGCGCCTGATACCAGTCGCTGGCGAGCACCGCCTCGCGCGTGAACATCGCGCGCAGCGCAGGATCCGCAATCGACTGCCCCTCGTAGTGGCCGTACGCCATGACGTGCAGCAGGACCTTCACCGGCGGACACGCGGCGTCGATGCTGCCGTCCTCGAAGTAGTTGAGCGCGACGCGCCGCTGTGCCTCGCAGATCGCGTCGACGCCGGCCGCGAAGACGACGCGGTCCTGGAGCTCGGGACACAGGATCTCGTCGGTGAACACGCGATCGGGCATCTCGAAGATGCGGCCGAGAAAACGATCGACGAACGCCGTCGTGATCCGGTAGCCGAGCCGGCTCGCACGCACCGTGCGGCCGTCGAGCTCGAAGTCTTCGATGCGCTCGAGATAGCCGCCGTCGATCAGAAACGCCGGCTCGCGCTCGTACGTCCGCATGCGGCACCAGATCTCCGGCACGAGCATGCTGTTGTCGTGATCGACGCGGTACTGCGGCCCGATGTGCCCGGCCGCCGTCGTGAAGCCGCCGTAGCCGGTCACGATTGCGGACACGAGCGCGTTGTTGACGTCGATGACCGGCGGCAGCGCGTTGAACGGTCCCTTCGTCAACGCGCCCTCGCTGCCGAACCCCGTCGTCGACGGCGATTTGCCCGTCAGGCTGCAGATGAAATCCATGAACAGCTCGGGGACGTCCTGATAGTGAATCGGGCTGTAGACCGCGAGCGGCGGGATGCCGGCCTTCGGATCGGGCGGATTGTTGCGGCGGCCGGCGAGCACGGCGTTGACCGGAAAATGAACCGGCCGATCCGGCGGAATCTCGCGCGCGAGACGCGTGCCGATCTCGCCGAGATAAGCGTCGCGCGGATTCGCCAGATCGGGCCGCTGCTGCAGGTAGCGCGGATTCTTCGACGGCGCGCCATCGACGACGCGCGGATGCGCCGAGGAGACGATGTACTTCGTCTGCGGCGCCGCGACGAAGCTCGCGAGCAGCGTCTTCATCGGATCGCTGTACTGATCGAAGTCGACGATGCGATTGACGATGGCGCGGGCGTCGTCGACGGTGAGCGGCTCGAAATTCGAGCAGAACAGGCCCGGCGACGCCATGTCCGCTTCCGCGTCCTTGTCCACGCCGCGATGAATCGCATCGTCTGGACGTTGGAACAGGCGCGCCTCGCAGTTGACGACGAGCTTGACGCTCGGGTTTGCGTACTCGGGATCGAGGAACGCGAGGCTCTCGCGCGGCAGGACGACCGACGCGGTGATGTCGTCCTCGACCTGCACTTTGTCGGCGGGATTGAAATCCGGCCGCAGCTTGAAGATGCGCCACGATCCATTCGGGTCGTAGCCGACGCGCAGGTAGTTGCCGACGAGCTTCTGATTGTCGAACTTCAGCTCGTGGCCCTGAAAGCCGTCGATGCGATCGACCGTGAAGTAGCGCTGCCAGTCGTCGCCCCACTCCGGCCGGTAGTAACGCTTCACGGTGATCAGCAGCTGACGCACCGTGCGCGGCAGCTGCGCGAGCCACGCGTTGTGCTCACCGGTGTAGTCGGACGATGGCGTCAACAGCTTGATGACGGAGCCGAGCGAGCGCTGTCCGCCGAGGATTGGCCGCGCGGCACGTGCGGCGTCGAGCGGCTGCTTGTAGATGCCGGAGAAATCCTTCTTCAGAATCTCCGCGACCTGCGAGATGTCGCGATGATAGTCGCTGACGAAGACCGGGCCCTTGAGGATGATGCTCGCGAGCGACTTCGAGATCTCCGACTTGCCGCCGCCAGACACGGTGCACGGCTTGTGGCACAGAACGCCGTCGGCGCGCGAGGCAATCAGGCGCCACGCCGATCCACCCGGCTGTTTCTCGATCCGGATCTTCGTGCCCCACGGCAGCACGTACGTCTCGCCGGCGCGCAGCACGAGCTGATGTGTGCCGCCGCCCGGCACGGGCCAGCGCACGATGCCCTCACGCACGAGGAAGTCCGCGTTCTCGGGCACGTAGAAGACGTCGGGATACGTCGCGTCGACGGCGTAGCGTTCGGGCTTCAACACGACGCGATCGCCGAGCAGCGCCATCGCCTCTTCGTAGACGACCTGCTTGGTCAGCACCGTGCGGCCGGCGTAGAACTCCTGGCCGAGCACGTACGCGGGAAACGCGATCGCCCCGCCCGCGTGCTCCTCTTCGCACAGGCCGAAGAGGTTCGCGGCGTAGCTGATCTGCGTCTTCACGTCCTTCTTGCAGTAGCCGTAATAGTTGTCCGCGATGATCGTCACGATGACGCCGCGCGCGTCGCGGCACGTCATCTTGAAGGCCTCGCCGTCGTTGTACGGCTCGTCCTCGTCGCGCCAGCACATGCCGTCGCGCCGCTGCCGCTCGGTCGCATCGGATTCGCGCGGCAGCCCGACGTCCTTCTTGCGGATGCCGAGGAGATGCGGCGCGAGGATCACGCAGCCGGTGTGCCCGCTCCAGTGCTCGACATCGAGCGCGGCGTCGTTCTCGGGCAAGTACGGATCGCCCGCGTTGCCGAAGATCGACTCGACGAAGTCGAGGTTGCTGACGAGGCTCGCCGGCGCGAAGAAGCGCGTCTCCATGCGCTTGGCGGGCTCGGAGCCCGTCGCGGGGCACACGATCGGCCGCAGCAGCAGCGTCACGAACAATCGCACCTGATCGTTCTGTCCCGCCGTGAACGGCAGCGTCAGCACGTCGTCTGGCGGCTGCAGCGCGGCGGCGAGCAGCGCCGCGAACGTGCGCTTCGGCACGGTGATCTTGTCGGCCGGCACCGGCAGGCCGCCGTCGGCGATGTGAAAGACGCCCTTCGTCGTGCGGCGATCGCTCTTCGGGTTGTGCAGTACACCCTGTGCGAGGCGGTACGACTTCAGGTACGGCGACGAGAACTCGTCCTGATCGGCCGGCAACGACATCACGCGCGCGAGGCCGGGGCGATCGAGCACGAACGTGCGCGCGGGCAGCGTGGGCACGACGGTCCCGTCGACGCCGAGATACGCGTCGAGGAACGCCTGGATGCGCGCGTCGGCCGGACACAACCGTCCGCCGAGCAGCAGATCTTTCTGGTGATAGTTGCGGAGCAGCGGCCCGGCGAGCTCGAGGAAATAGGGATCGGCGCTCTTCGCGTTGACGGGCTGTCCCAGCGCCGCAAGCTTCAGATCGAGATAGCGGACGAGCTCCTGCGTGTCGGGCGTGGAACGGAGTCGGTGCACGAAGCGCTCCTGCGCGCGGCATCGCGTGCGGCCGCGCGCGTCACATCAGCATAGTCCGACGCGCGGCGGACGCGCGTGTCTTTCGAGGATCGTTCGGCTGGCGCCGCGTGCACGAGATAACGCGACACGCCACAAATGTCGATCGCGAGGACGCCGATCCGACGAAGATGCAGCGCCGCGCGTCACCCCGCGTCCGTCATCGTCGCCAGATCGCTCAGATGCGCGGCGTCGTTGACGCGGAGCACGGACCACTGCCCCGTCGCCGGGTCGATCGTCAGATGCAGGATCGACGCGTTGGCGATCGGATCGACGGCCGGCGGCTCCTGCCGCTCGTCGACGGGCAGCCGTCCCGATCCGAGCAGATGCAGCACCGCGCGAATGACGCCGCCGTGCGTGACGACGGCGACGCACGTGCGATCGGCGTGTCGCGCGGCCAGCGTCGTCAGCGCATCGTGGACGCGCTGACGGAACACGGCCGACGACTCGCCGCCAGGAGGATCGATCGTGCCCGTGGCCGTGCGCCAGATCTCGAGATCGCCGAGCGTCTGTCCTTCGAGCGATCCGAACCCGCGCTCACGCCAGATCGCATCGACGACGATCTCGAGGTCCAGCTCGGCCGCGATCGGATGTGCGGTCTCGAGCGCCCGCGGCAGATCCGAGCTCACCAGCACGTCGACGGCCGGCGAGATCGTCCGCATCCGGGCGGCGAGCTTGCCCGCCTGCAATCGGCCGAGCGCGTTCAGCGACGTCGGCCGGTGCCCTTGCAGGACGCCGCTCGCGTTCGCGTCGGTTTGACCATGGCGCAGCAACAACACGTGCACGATCGGTTCGTCCTCTCAATCACGTCAAGTGCGCCGAAGGCGCCACGTCAATTTCGAAGTTCGAACTTCGAAGTTCGAAGTTTCACTTCACCGGCGCCGCTGCGAGCTGCAGCTTCGTCCACAGCTTCAGCGGCTTCGCGGTCTCGGCCGCGCCGAATCCGCCTCCGCCATAACCGCCACCGCGGCGTCCGCCCATCCCGCCACCATAACCACCGCCTCGGCCTCCGCCGCCGTAGCCGCCACCACCACGGCCCATCCCGCCGCCGCGACGCTCTTCGCTTTCCTTCGGCATCTCCGGCGTGAACAATCCCAGCGCGATCGTATGGCCGGGCTCGCTGCCAACGGCATATTCGCGCTCCGGCGATGAGGCCAGCGGCAGCTTCAGCTCGATGACCGTCGCGCCTTGATCCATCCCCGACGCCGCGGCCATGCCGTACGCGGGCTGCAAGGGCACGAGATGGCGCGCCTTGGCGGGACCAAGAATGTCCAACGCGTCGACGACGGGCGACGTCGCCGGTGCATCTTCGATCGGCGTCGCCGTACGCTCGCTCGCGTCGCGCTCACGCGCACCGGGCAGTTGCACACCGAAGTCCATCTTCTTCGCGTTCGCGGGATCGAACCACACGACGAGCCCGCGTGCGAGCGTGCGGCGCATCGCGGGATCGGTGGCGGACACGGCGAGATACAGGAACTCGCCGTCGTTGGCCGCCGCGACCGCGGGTCCATTGTCCAGCGTCGTCAAACGCGACCAGTCTTCGATCCGGCCGTCGACCTGCACGTCACGCGTCTTCCATTCGCTCGTGACGACGGGATCGGGGGCCGCAGTGAGCGCCGCTGCCGCGGCGAGGAACACAAGAGGGAGAACGAGGATCACACCAACGCGGCGTAGCCTGAGGGACATCGCAACACACTCCGCACGACTCAGACGCGGCAGGCGCTGGCGGGAGACGGACGACGAACGCGCAGTCGCGGGCGCGACGCGCGATCAGAGAAACCGGGTCAGCGTCACGTCGACCGTGCGCACGCGCGCAGGCGCCGGACGCCACTGGACCATGATCGGCGTCTGATACGTGCCTTCGACGACCGCGCCCTGACCAGGGGTGCGGCTGTCGGACACGAGCAGATCCACCGATCGCTTCATGCGCAGGAATCGCGACGCGGGCACTTCGAGCGCGCGCGCGAGGATGCGCTCCACGCGCGAGTCGCCGAGGCCGATGACGTCGACGAGCCGATTGAGCGCGCGCACGAGATCGTACTTCGCGTAATCCAGCGCCTTGCCCGGCACGGCGCGCGGATCGTTCCACGCATGGCGCACCTTCTCGGCCGCGAAGTGCAGCGGATTGCGCAGCACCTCGGCGAGATCGTGCTGCATCAGCAGCGTCTCGTACTCGTTGACGGTCAGGCTCGCCGCCTGCTCGCCCGAGGCGAGCGACAGCCGCACGCGGCCCTTCTTCACGTCATGCGCGTCGATGAGCGATCGCAGCTGTTCATAGAGCGCGAGCGACGGATCCTTGAGGCTGACGACGCTGACCGGGTGCGGCGAGACGGGCACCTTGATCTGCGTGCGTGCGACGACGACTTCCCTGTCGTACCCGACGAGCGTCGTCACGCGCGTCCGCGGCGTGCCCGCGCCCGCGCAGACGCCGTCGAGATCGATGAAATAGACGGGGCCAGGACGATGCGTGACGTACGAGACGCACGGGTGCAGATTGCTGGTGATGAATGCCAGATGCGAGTCGCCGTTGGTGGGCTCGACTTCGCGCTGCGCCGGCTCGAGATCTTCGCGGAGATCGAGCTGATCGTGCTTGTAACCCGCGCCCTCGGGAAACGCCGTGCGGAAGAGCTCGACGTAACGGCCGACGCCCGGCCCGCGCTTCGACAGACGCGCGGCGAAGCTCTGCGACAGATAGCCCGCCGTCGTGTGCGGCGAGACGTAGAGACAGTGGGAGAACGGCTCGAGGGCGTCGCCGTGAACGGCGGCGGCGCGCGCCTTGACGTCGACAATGTCGAGGCGGGCCTGCGGTTTCAGTTCGAGCGACAGCTCCAGCGGTGGCACGTGACGTCTGGACCTTCAGCTAGGCTACGCGAATCGGGCCGACAGCGCAAATCCTTTCGAGAGATCGACTTAAGGGCTTACTTTCGAAATCCGAAGTTCAAAGTTCGAAGTTCGAAAGCCGTCAGGCTCCCCCGGCTTTCGGCACTACGACCCACGCGCGGCTTCGCACGGTGAGGCCCTTGCCTTTCACTTTCACGACGATGGGCAGCGGCTTGTCCGTGCGATCGGCGCCGGTCGCGTCGACGCCGAGCAGATAGTACGCGGACGTCTCGTTGCGCACACGGCCGAACGCCTGCTCGCCGTTGCCGGTGAGGATCTTCATGACGGTGCCGCCGGCCGCGCCCGTGAACAGATCCAGCGATCGTTCCGCGACGTCCGCGTCGCGCGCCATGCCCACCTGCGATTTCGCGGCCTGACGCGTCTCGGCGGAGAACCGGCTGAGCACGCTGTTGTCGACGAACAGCGTGTAGAGCGACACGTTGGCGCGCGCGCACGCTTCACCCACGTCGATCGGCAGATTGCCGACGTCGGGCCGGCCGCCGGGGCGATCGCTGATCGTGAGTCCTGCGCTGACGAGCACGAGAATCTTGCGTCCGTCGATCTTCCCCATGCCGGCGATCAGATCACGCAGCCCTCCGAGATCGGCGTGCGCCTGCGCCTCGAGCAATCCGGTACGCGTCGCCATCTCCATGCGGAAGCGCTGCACGCAGGACACGTCCCGATCCGGGCAATAGCGGCTCACGATCGACTCCGTCGGCGACCGCAAGCGACCTTGATCCTCTCCGTTCGCGAAGTAGTCGACGATCTCCGAATCGCGGACGTTGAATTGATACGTCGCCTGCGGCTCGCGCTGTCCGGTGACGTGCTCCAGCGCCGCGTTCAACGCACCGCGATCCGTCGTCGGTTCGACCTTCGGACCGAGCGGATACGTGTAGAGACCTGCGATGTCTTCCGGCGCGAGCGATTTCACGAAGCTTTGCGCCGTCACCGCAATGCCGCGCGTCTCGGTCTGAAAGAACGACTGCGCGTCGATCGCGATCATGAACATCTGACGGCGGGAAGGGGACGACGGACCAGGGGGCGAAGCGACCACGGGACGAGGGGAGGAAGGGACGAAGGGACCAGGGGACGAAGGGGCGGTCGTCGTGCGCACGAAGTCGACGAGCTGCACGGTGCGCTTCTTTCCCGCGATCTGCACGTCGAACTGATCGGCCTTCAGATTGTCGACCGGATGTCCGTCGCGATCGACGACCTGCACGTCGACGGAGATCAGATCGGTCGACGACCGGATAACGGCCTGCTGCGCGCGGCCGGCCGGCATCGACGCGACGACCAACGCGGCGGCGCCGCACCACACGAGTCCGCGTATCGTCATTGGACCTGGAATCTCACCTCTCTCTGCACGTGCTGTTTCTTCAGCGCGATGTCGAGCGACAACAAATACTCGCCGGCGCCGAGCCGCGTCAACGGCAGATCGTAGACGACCGGCGCGCGCCGATCCGCGATGAAGCGATCCGCGATGACGTCGCGGGTGTCGTCGACAACGATGGCGCCAGAGCTATCGGCCACAGTCACATGAAGAGACACCGGTGCGGGCGCAGAGGTTCCACCTTGATAGATCTCGAAAAAGACCGACGCGCGCTCGTCGCGGCGGAACGTTCGCACCGTCGTCGGTTGAATCGGCCATGAGGCGATCTCGCCATCGCCATGAGCGGCCGGATCGATCGGCGCACCGACGAGCACGCCTGATGCGGACAGATGCTCCTTTCGGACGTTCGGAATGTCCAGATCCGTGAATAGGCTTCCCGCCTTGCCGTCGCTTTCGGCCGCGAGGCGCAGCTCGTAACGTCCGGGCTTGATCGGCAGGGCCGCGGTCACGACGCCGGCGGCATCGATCGCGCGCGACGACATCGCCACGACCTGCGAGTCCCGGCCCCGTTCCTTCCATTCCTTGTCGAAGACCGACGTGCGGATCGTCACGCGATGCGCCTGCGTGTCGACGAAGCCCGGACGCACCGACGCGATGACGTGCACTGTCATCGTCTGCCGTCCCGGCTCCGCAAATGCCGCGATGCTCGCGTCGATCGGCACCGTACTGTCGGGAAATCCACTGGCCAGCGCGGTCTCGAGCGGCGTGCGTACCGGCGCGGGCTTGCCGGTCTTCTTGGGATGATCGAGATTCGGTGCGACGTAGCCGCTCCGAGCGCGCACGTCGGCGCCGGGCCGGTTCACGCGCACGCGAATGCGATGCGCGCGGCCGTCCTGATGGCCCGACTGAAACGCGACGAGATAATAGCTCTGCGTCTCGGCGAACATGACGGGCACGTTGTCCCATGGTGCATTCGTGTTGAGCCCGACGCCGCCACCGGTCTGCTCGGCGAGCATCCGCAGTTTTTCATCGCCGCTGTTGAAGCCGCGCACCTCGAGGCCGTGCGGGCTGAACCCATAGACCGAGACGTTAGCGTTCTGCAGCTTGCGCAGCACGCGCGCCGCTTCACTCAACTCGATGCCTGGGACGTCGCGGTTGGACGGCGCGTCCTGATCGAAGTCGAGCGCCGGAATGGGAAATCCGCCTGCACTGACGAGCACGAGTACCTTGCGGCGCGGCGGCACTAACGGCAGTGCGTCGGCAATGTGTTCCATCGCGTCGAGCACACAGCCGGCACGGTTGCGGCCGCGATACTCGCAGCCCAACGGCGGTCCGGCGCTCGAGCTCGCCTTCGGCGTGAACGAGTCGATCGCTCTCAAGAGCTGCGCATGGTCGGGCGTGAAGTTCTGCTTCGTGCCCGCGAACGCAAACATCACGGCCGCCGCATCTGCGGGCCCGAGGCCATCGATCACCGTGTGCGCGATGCGCCGTCCCGCAAGGAGCACTGCTGGATCGAATTTCGTATACGCGTCATCGAACAGGATGACGAAGACACGGCCCTTGTAGCGCGAGTTGCTGACGACGTCCGGGGCGACGTCGCGCATCCACGCCGCGCCAGGCATTGCGGCCGGCGGCAACTCGACAGGCGTCGCGGCGACGATCGGTCGCGGCAATCCATCCTCGAGCACGGTGAAGTCGGCGGCCGTCAACCCGCGGAGCGGCTTTCGATCTTTGTCGAGCACGGTGACGTCGAGCTGAACGACGTCGACGCCGCCGCGAAAGGTGGGCGGAGTCTGCGCGTTCTGCTCACGTGCGCGCGACTCGACATGCACGAGCTCTACGAGTGCGATCAGCGCGACTACGGCGGTGTGCGTCTTCGTCATCGCAGCCCCCCGAACCCGGAACTCCGGAACCCCAGAACCCGAACCCCAGAACTCCGGAACCTCAGAACCCCAGAACCTTCTTCAAAAACTCAATCCCTTCGAACGCAATCACCTCCGGCGACGACTCGATGTCACGCCAGATCGCGGCGGCCGCGCTGAGATCGCCGAGCGAGAATCCGAAGCTCTCGATCGTCAGCCAGCCGTCGTAGCCGATCGCCGACAGCGCGCGGAACACGCCCGGCCAATCGACGTGGCCCGAGCCCGGCGTGCCGCGATCGTTCTCGCTCGTGTGGACGTACTTGATGTGCCGCCCGCCCGTCAGGCACGCGCGCGCGACGTCCTTCGCCTCGATGTTCGCGTGGAACGTGTCGAACAGCAGCCCGACGCGCGGATGATCGACAGCCTCACAGAGCGCGACGCCGTCGTCGATCGTGTTGAGGAAGAACGTCTCGAAGCGATTGAGCGGCTCGATCGCGAGCGTCACGCGGTCGGCGTCGAGCGTGTCGCCGAGCTGCTGATACGCGCCGATCGCACGCCGCCACTCCGCCTCCGTACGTCGTCTGCCAGGCAACTCGCCAACCGGCACATACAAAGGTCCTGCGACGTATTCGCTCCCGAGCTCGGCCGCCACGTGGACGATGTCGCGCACGTTGGCGATCGAACGTCGCCGCACGTCCGCATCGTCGCTGATGAGACTGAAGCCGGGCACGAGGACCGCCGCGATCGTGCAAGTCAGCCCGTTGTCGTCGAGTGCGCGGCGGATCCAGCGCGTGTCGAATCCAACGGGACGAAAGATCGGCAGCTCGACGCCGTCGAAGCCGCGCCGCTTCAACTCGGGCAGCACGGGCACTTGTGCAGGCGTGAACTCCGCCGACCAGAGATAGGTGGTGACGCCAAACTTCACGAAATCGACTCCGGAAGCCGTTAGCCTATCGACGAGCCCCGCCGCCGTAAAGCTCCCTCTGGTCCCTTCGTCCCCTGGTCCCTTCGTCCCCTGGTCCCCTGGTCCCTTCGTCCCCTGGTCCCTTGGTCCCCCGGTCCCTTGGTCCCTTGGTCCCTTGGTGCCAGTCCCGCTGTAAGATTGCGGCTCGTTTCGCGAGGGGCGTATGCGCAACAGATGGACGACGGTCGTAGCGGCGGCGGTGCTCGTGGTCGTGTCCGGTTGCCGCAAAGCGGAGCCCGCCGCTGGCGCCAGCGCTGGTCCGCCGCGAGAAGGCGGATTGCCGTCGCAAGCGCCGTCGGCGTCGGCCAACGTCCTGCCGCCGTCGGGCGGGCAACTGCCGCCGCCGGCGGCTCCACCGCTCGTCGCGTATCTCGATGGCCTCGACGCGTTGACGCAAGGACACTGGCCGGATGCGGCGACGGCGTTCTCTCGCGCGCTCGACGCATCGGGCGACGATCCGACGTTCGTGCTCGCGCGCGGCGTGGCCGAGACGCTCGCCGAACAATTTCAGCCGGCGTTGAACGACCTCGCCCGCGCGAAGCGGCTCGGCCTCAAAGGCCGCGAAGCCGAATTGTGGACGTACGCGGCCGAGGCAATGAGCGGCATCGTCAGTCCGGAACACGCGCTTGGCGGTGGGCCACGCAGCCTGCAGGGACAGGGCGGTCCGCCACCGCTCGTCAGCATTCCCGGCCACATCGCGCAAGGCGGACAGGATTACTCGACGGTCTACGGGACGATCGTCGCGTACGAGCTGGCGAACGCGTATCAACGCCTGCGGCTGCCGGTGGATTACGGCGGTACGGGCACGCCTGACGCCGTGAAAGGCCCTGCGATGCGCGCGGCGATGCTGAAGGCCGGCCAGGCGTTCGCGAATCGCGCGACGCGCCGCGCGGACCTCGCGCCGGCGCACGCCGCACGCGCGAAGACGCTGCACGACAGCGGTCAGTACGAGGCTGCGCTGCGCGAAATCGATCTCGCGCGGACCGCGTATCCCGACAATGCGGATCTCGTCTATCTCAGCGCGAACTGCTGGCTCGCGCTTGGACGTCCGGCGACTGCGCGGCGCGAGTACACGCTCGCGCTCACGAGCCGCACGGACTTCGCCCCCGGCTATCTGGGCCGCGCGGCCGCCGCCGCGCGCATGGGCGATCGCGCGCGCATGACCGCGGATCTGGCAACGGCCGCGCGTCTCGACAGCGCGGCGACGTCGCGCGCGCGTGGCGCCATCGAGGCGGATCTCTCGCGACAGCACGTCGACGGCGACGCCGCGCGCGCCTGGGCCGATCTCGACGCGGCCGCGCAGCGCGGCGACAGCGCCGATCAGCTCGCCGCCATCGCCACGCGCATCCACAAGATCGCCGGCGGGCAGCGCCTGCGCTACGACGAGATCTATCAGGACACCGTCCGCACGCTCGAAGACGCCGTGCGCGCGAATCCGCGACAGCCCGATCGCTACGCCGACCTCGCGCGCTATCTCGTCACGGAAGCGGACAACCGCGGAGAAGCCGTCGAGCCGCGGCGCGAGACCGTCGAGTATCGCGCCCAGACCTCGCGCGAGCAGGAGCTGACGCGGGCGATCCAGATCGCGGACCAAGCGCTCGCCATCAACGCCAAACACGCCGGCGCGCTGATTCAGAAGGCGATGGCGCTCACTGCGCTGAAGCGCTACGACCAGGCTGAGGCGATCGCCGATCAAGCGCTCGCCGCCGCAGGCAACAATCCGGACGCGCTGCGTCTCTACGCGAAGTTCCGCGCGATGCGCGCGAACCAGATGTCCGCCGAAGCCTCATCGTTGCGGCAGGATCGCTGCTCGAGCAGCTCGCACGACGAGGATCACGGCGACTACACGGATCACATCACGACGACGACGTGCTATCCGCCGTCGCAGGCGGACCTGGCGCGAGCGGCGCAGCTCGACGCGACGGCGGCCGAGCTGCGGCGGCGCGCGCGCTCCGCAATGGAGCGCGCGATGCAGGTATCGAAAGGCACGGTCGCCGGCTTCCTGATCGAAGCGGACTTGCACCTGTGGGACGGCGATCTGCCGGGCGCACAAGCAGCGCTGCAGCAAGCCGTGAAGCTTGACCCGAAGTCGCTCGAGGCGCAGGACGAGCTCGTCGACTTCTACGCGAGCACGGGCCAGCGCGATCTCGCCGAGGAACAGCAGGCGATCGAGCGGCAGCTCATCAACACGACGGCCGCGCCGCTCCTGCGGCTCGCGTGGACGCGGATCGCGAAGACGGCGTGGTCCGGTGCGACGGGCTATCTCACGCGCGCGCGACAACTCGATCCCGAAGATGCGCGCGTGCCGGCGTATCTGGCCGTGACGCTCGATCAGCAAGGCAAGACGGCCGAGGCGGCGACGGCGTTTCGCGAGGCCATCGCGCTCGAGGACGCGCGCCTTCGTCTCGACGAGCCCGACAATCGCCAGGGCGCGCCGCTCACGCGCGACCCGATCGACTTCGGGCTGATCATGCGCGCACGGATGCGGCTGGCCGCACCGCTCGAGCGCGCGAATCAGTCTGCCGCCGCCGTCGATCTCTATCTCGCCAACGCAGCCGTGCGGACGCGCGTGTCGCGCAGCGACTACTCGCGTCAGATGTTCACCGCCATGTTCCCGGACGATCAGCCGACGAACGGTGCCGTGGTCCCCGCGCCGGTCAATGCGGCGACGATGCTCGCGCAGTCGAGCCTGGCGGCGGGCAAAGCACTGCGAGCGCTGGGACGAAAGGACGAGGCGCAGCAGCAGTTCCTCGCCGCGGCGTCGTTCGTCCCGGCGCCGGGCGCGATGATCCCGCGCATCGGCAACGCTCGCGGCGACACGAACTTCGGCGATCAGGCGACGGCCGGATCGGGCGAAGCGCTCGTCGAGCTCGCGAAGACGTTCCTCGAGGCCGGTCAGGTCGATCAGGCGCAGCGCTATCTGCAGGCCGCGACGAACGCGGGCATTCCCGACTCGCTGCGCAACGACGTCAACCAGATGAACTTCGCGATCGCGCGGATGATGTCGAACCGGCAGCAATCGCAGCCGCAGGCCTATGAATCGCCGCAGGAGCAGCCGTTCCGGCAAATGCAGCAGCAACAGGATCGGGCGCGCGCGCAGGCCCTCTATCAATACATGTCCGCCAACGCGCGCGTCGTGCCGGACATCGTCGGCACGTGGGAGCTGACGCCGGAGAACGCGTTTCTGCCGATGAAGAAGACGCTGACGGTCGACAGCAGCGCGAACTACACGCTGGTGATGCAGTCCGACGGCCGCACGAGCCGCGGCAAGGCCAACAGCCAGCGCGGCCAGCTCATGCTCTTCGGCGACGACGGATCGTCGGACACGCTGTACTTCGAGCCGGTCTCGCGCGATCAGTTGTCCGTCACGGCGCTGGACGGGACGAAGTACGTCGCGCGGAGACGACCGTAGCGAACGGGCGGCCACAAGGGCCGCCCCTACGGCAGGCTACGGGCTGCGGGCTACGCAGATCTCAGTCCGCGTAGGGGGCGGCCCGTTCGTAGCCCGTGGCCTGTGGCCCGTAGCCTGATACGATGATTCTTCGTCGGGGCGTGGCTCAGCCTGGTAGAGCGCTCGCTTTGGGAGCGAGATGTCGCTGGTTCGAATCCAGTCGCCCCGACCATCGCTCCCCTGCATCAGCGTGTGCCGCGATAGGCATTCACCATCTCGGTGTTGTCGCGATCGCCGAGGCCGTTGGCGACCATCTGTCGAAACAGCTCAGTGACGAGGGCCGTTACCGGCATGGGTGCACCGACGCCGCGGGCCAGGTCGTGAATCAATTCGAGGTCTTTCAACATCAGCACGGCCCGGCCGGTGATTGCATGGGCACGCGCGACCATCTTTGGAAACATCTCCTGCAGTTGGCGTGAATCCGCGCGGCCGCCGGCCAGGGCCTGCGGAATCCTCTCGACGTCGACACCGGCGCGCTCGGCGAAGGCACAGGCCTCGGCCAGCACGGCGAGCCCAGTGGATACCAGCACCTGGTTGATCATCTTGGTCGCCTGACCGGCGCCGGTCGTGCCCATCAGCGTCGCCCGGGCGGCGAGCGCGTCCCACAGTGGCCGCGCGCGCTCGAATACGTCTGGCTGCCCGCCGACCATGATCGCCATG
>DASZVJ010000123.1:0-39294 GCA_035547155.1 Vicinamibacterales bacterium | reverse complement strand
CGTAGCAGAGGAAGGCGAGCGGGAGAAAGCGGCGCTCGACGCGCGCCAGGACGCGGCGGCCCTGGCTCTGTGACTCGGCGATCATGCGAAAGCTCGGCGGCGTGTGATGACCGCCGCCCGTCAGTGTATCGCGCGCGCGTCCGCGACGCGGCGAACGCGGCTATCATCCGCCCGTGCCGCACACTCACGTCGTCCTCGTCCATCCCGAGATTCACTGGAATACCGGCAACGCCGGCCGCACGTGTCTGGCCACGGGCGCGACGCTGCATCTCGTCGAGCCGCTGGGCTTCTCACTCGACGAGCGTCAGGTGCGGCGCGCCGGTCTCGACTACACCGAGTATGTCGACCTGCGCGTGTGGCCGGACTGGGACGCATTCGCGCGCGCGCTGCCGGATCTCGGCGAGCCGTATTTCTTCTCGACGAAGACGTCGCGTCTGTTGTGGGACACCCCGATCGACGCGTCGCGGGACCTCGTGCTGATCTTCGGCAGCGAGACGCGCGGGCTGCCGACCGAGATCCTCGATCGTCACGCCGATCGCGTCGTCGCCTTGCCGATCGCGTCACCGCGCGTGCGTTCGCTGAATCTGTCGACGACGGTGGGCATTGCGATCTACGAGGTGTTACGGCAACGTCACGCACGGGCACCTGACGGATCGCCCTCGTGATAGTGTGAGGCCCCCTCCCGCCTAAAGGTGCATTTCAAAACTTCGAACTTCGAAGTTCGAACTTCGAAATTGATGTGACGCCTTCGGCGCACTTGACTGTTCTGAAACAGGCTCTAAAGCACGATCCGGACACGCGCGATCATACGGAGGCGTCATGCGTTTCAAGTCGAACAGCGCCGGCGGATTTCAGGTCTTTGCCGTCTCGGGCGTGAACACGATCTCGTTTGGGATCACCGCGACCGCGACGGCCCGCAAAGGGCTGCTCGGCTTCGCGGTCGAGCGGATCGATCCGGTGGAAGACGAGCGCTATTACGTCTACGGGTTCAAGGTTTTCAAGTCGATCGTGCCGCAGCCCGACGAGAACACGACCGTCAGCACGTACGACCATCCCGTGCAGAGCCTGGTGTGGGACGACTTCACGGCGAAGCCGGATCGTCCGTATACGTACGTCTTCCATCCGTTGCGAGGGAAGCCGAAGAACATCGATCGCACGGCGTCTCCGGTCTCGATCGACGTGCGCACGGAGCCGCTGTTCAGCACGGCCGAGCACGACGTCTTCTTCAACCGCGGCGTGGCGAGCAGCCAGGCGTACGTCCGCGAGTTCGGCAACAAGGCGCCGGACGATCCGTCGCTCAGCAAGGCCGATCAGAAGCGCGCGCTGCAGTGGCTCACGCGCGATCTCGACGAAGCGCTCCTGAAATTCATCGCGCAGGCCAAGGCCGGCGACGCGTTGCGCTGTGCGTTCTACGAGTTCCGCTACTTGCCCGTCGCGTCGGCCCTGAAGGCGGCCATCGACAAGGGCGTCGACGTGAAGATCGTCTGCGACGCGAAGGACAACGGCACGCCGGCCAAGAACGGCAAGCCGGCGGTGCCTGCGTTTCCGCGCGTCGACAATCTCGACACGATCACGGAGGCCAAGCTGCCGGCGTCGAGCATCATCCGCCGCGAAGCGCGGCCGAACACGATCGCCCACAACAAGTTCATGGTGCTGTTGAAGGGCGCGAGCCAGACGCCGGCGGAGGTGTGGACCGGCTCGACGAACATCTCGCTCGGCGGCATCGCGGGGCAGACAAACGTCGGTCACTGGGTGCGGAACGCCGCCGTGGCGCAGCAGTATCTGCAGTACTGGACCATCCTCAGTGCCGATCCCGGCGCCGCGCCGGGCGAGAGCGGCAACTCGTCATCGGGCCGCAAGAAGAACGCGGCGTTCTACGCTGGCGTCGAAGGCATCCTCGACGTGCCAACGGATCTGCAGGGCCTGCCGCAGGGCATTACGCCCGTGTTCAGCCCGCGACGCGGCGGCGCGGTGCTCGACTGGTACATCGCGCTCGTCGACCAGGCGACGCGGCTCTCATGCATCACGCTCGCGTTCGGCGTGAACGCGAAGTTCAAGGCCGCGCTCAAAGACAACACGATCCAGAGTCCGCTCTGTTTTCTGCTGCTCGAGCAGGAGGACACGCCGAACCCGCGGAGTACGACGCCGTTCGTCAAGCTCACCGCCCAGAACAACATCTACGAGGCCTTCGGATCGTTCATCGACGATCCCGTCTATCAGTGGGCCCGCGAGACCAACACGCGCGCGCTGCAATTGAACACGCACGTCGCGTACATCCACTCGAAGTTCCTGCTGCGCGATCCGCTCGGCGCCGATCCGATCGTCGTGACCGGCTCGGCCAACTTCAGCGACGACTCGACGAACGACAACGACGAGAACATGCTGATGATCCGCGGCAATCGCCGCGTCGCCGACATCTACTTCACCGAGTTCAACCGGCTGTTCAACCACTACTACTTCCGGTCGGTGCTCGAGCAGGTCCTGCGCGAGACGCCGGACGCCAATCAGGACGCGAGCCTGTTCCTCGCCGAGGACGACAGCTGGCTGAAGAAGTACACGTCTGGCACGCTTCGCAGCAAGCGCGTGGACATGTTCGCGACCATGGCGATCTGAGCGCCATCGAGAGAGCCGCGCACCGCTGAGTCAACATCCGGTCGCGATCGGCCGATTACTCCAGACGGACGCCGCCGGCGCGGCGTGGGAAAAATGGCGCAATCCTCGCTGGATTCGGGCACGCAGCGGCTGATCCGCGCGGTGCAGGAGCTGTCGCTCGCCAGGGACGTCGAGCAGATCCGCGGCGTCGTGCGGAGCGCGGCCCGCGAGATGGCGCAGGCCGATGGCGCGACGTTCGTGCTGCGCGACGGCGATCGCTGCCATTACGTCGACGAGGACGCCATCGGTCCGCTGTGGAAAGGCCAGCGGTTCCCGATGACGGCCTGCATCAGCGGCTGGGCGATGCTGAACCGGCGCCCGGCCGTCGTCCCCGACATCTTCCAGGACTCGCGCATCCCGATCGACGCGTACCGCCCGACGTTCGTGAAGAGCCTCGTGATGGTGCCGATCCGCGAAGTCGATCCGATCGGCGCGATCGGCACGTACTGGGCGACGCCGCGCGACGCGTCGGACCAGACGATCGAGCTGCTGCAGGCGCTGGCCAACAGCACCGCGGTCGCGATGGAGAACGTGCGCGTCTACCAGGAGCTGGAGCTGCGCGTGCAGCAGCGGACGTCGCAGCTCGAAGCGGCCAATCAGGAGCTCGACGCGTTCTCGTACTCCGTCTCGCACGATCTCCGCGCGCCGCTCCGGCATATCAGAGGCTTCGCGGGCCTGCTGCAGGAAGACGCGGCATCGGCCCTCGGCGACGCGGGACGCGGCCATGTGGAACGCATCATGTCAGCGGCCGCGCGCATGTCGCAGCTCATCGACGATCTGCTGGCGTTCGCGCGGCTCGGACGCGCACCGCTCGCGAAGCAGCCGGTGGCCCTCGAGGCGCTCCTGCTCGACGCGCAGCGTGACGTCATGACTGACGCCGGCGATCGGCTCATCGACTGGCACATCGACGCCGCGGCCATCGTCGTCTCGGCCGACGCCGCGCTGCTGCGGCAGGTGCTGCTGAACCTGCTGTCGAATGCCGTGAAGTACACGCGCGGACGATCGCCCGCGCAGATCGAGGTCCGCGCGCAGATCGACGCCGCGCGCGGCGAAGTCGTCGTCGCCGTGCGCGACAACGGCGCGGGGTTCGATCCGCGCTACGCCGATCGGCTCTTCGGCGTGTTTCAACGACTGCACTCGAGCGACGAGTTCGAGGGCGTCGGCGTCGGGCTCGCGAACGTCCGGCGGATCGTGCACCGGCACGGCGGGCGCACGTGGGCCGAGGGCGCCAAGAATCAGGGCGCGACGTTCTGGTTCACGCTGCCGCATCCATCCGCCGAGGCCGGCCGCGCGGCCTGAGATCGCCCACGCCTCACGTTCGCACGGACGTCAACGGTTTCGTGCGAAAGTGGTGGCAGGATGACGACGGAGACGGACGAACGGCAGGCGCTCGAGACGCTCGACTTCAGGCTCAAGACCATCCTCCCGAAGGAATACCAGGACTCGTACGAAGACGTGCAGCCCGTCTCGATGGGATCCGCAGGCCTGAAGTTCGGCGAAGACGGACGTGTCGCGTGGGACGAGATCTGGGGCAGCTTCTGCGATCTCGCGATGGCCGGCGGACCGCCGCACAAGGGCACGCTGCTCGAGCCCGGCACGCGCGCGGCGATCGACGCGCAGCCCGATCGCTACCGCGAGGTCGTCGACGAAATCTCGCGCGGCGTGACGATGGTGACGGAGCTGCCAGCCGACGCGTCGCCGGCCGCCGGATGGGTCCGCGTGCAGTGCTACAGCGAGGGTATGGCAAGCTGGCTGCTGCGCGCGATCGTCATGGAGAACGTGTCGGCGCGCGCGAGCGGCCTCGATCTCGATCTGCCCGCGGCACCCGCGTTCCGTCTCGAGAAGGAAATCAAGAACGTCATCACGGTGATCGCGAAGACGTGTCACTACTATCTCGGCCATATGCCGCGCTGGCAGCGGCGGTCGATTGCCGAGCTGTTCGCGGCGCTCGAACAAGAATCGCCGCTGCTCGTGCCCGCAGTTTCCGATGACGGCCAGCGCGCCGAGACCGATGAGCCGCTGTTCGAGGCGATGGCGTCGCGGATCGCGCGCGAGACGGGATTGCGGACGTCGCGTCATCGATACGCGAGCTGGCTCGGTGTCGAATGCCCGAGCGTGCACGCGGCCGTGTGGATGATGCGGGCGCTCGTCGTGAGCAACGTGCTGTCGCGGCGGGAAGAGATGGCGCTGTTCGTGCCGGTCAATCGGGCCAGCGATCCGTCCGGCGATCGCGCCGTCGACGCGCTCGTGCGCACGCATCGCCTCGCGACAGTGCGTGGAATTCTCTGAGAAACTTCGAACTTCGAACTTCGAACTTCGAACGGAGTGTCGATGCTCTATCTCCTGATCAAGTGGGTCCACGTTCTGGCGGCGATCACGGCGCTCGGATCGAACATCACGTACGGGTTCTGGATGGTACGCGCCTCGCGCGATCCGGCCGTCCTGCCGTTCACACTGCGGACGATCAAGCTCATCGACGATCGGATCGCCAATCCTGCGTACGGCCTGCTGCTCATCACTGGCCTGACGATGATCTGGGTGTCCGGCTATCCGTTCCACACGCCGTGGCTCGAGGCGGCCTTCGCCCTCTACATCGTCATGATCCTGCTCGGCGTCTTCGGCTATACGCCGACGTTGAAGCGGCAGATCGCGGCGCTCGATCGCGGCGGGATCTCCTCGCCGGAGTACCAGGCCGCCGCCGCGCGCGGCCGTCTCCTCGGCGCGCTCCTCGGCGTCGTCGTCATCGCGATCGTCTTCCTGATGGTCGTCAAGCCGGCGTTGTGATGACCCGATGATCCGATAGCCAGATGACCCGATTGCATGTGTCTCCGCCGTGCCCTATAGTGTCGGTTACTGACATGTCAGTAACCGAGGCAAGCGCATGAGCAAGCCGACCGATCTGGTGCAGGGGACGCTGGACCTGCTGATCCTGAAAATCCTCGCGCTCGAGCCGATGCACGGCTGGGCGATCGCGCAGCGCATCCGGCAGATGTCGGGCGACGTGCTGCAGGTCGGGCAGAGCGCGTTGTATCCGGCCCTCCACAAGCTCGAGCGGCACGGGTGGGTCAAGGCCGAGTGGAAGACGTCGGAGACCAACCGGCGCGCGAAGTACTACACGCTCACGCGCAGCGGACGAAAGGCCGTGGCCGCCGAGGCCGCCAACTGGGAGCGGCTGTCGGCCGCGATCTCGACGATCGTCCGCGCGGTCTGAGAAGAGGTCGCGATGCCGCGCTGGCTGACCCGCCTTCACGTCGCCCTCCGATCGCTCGTCCGCCGTTCGCGCTTCGAGCGCGATCTCGACGAGGAGATGCGCTTTCATCTCGATCGCGAGATCCAGGAGCGGATGACAGCGGGGCAGAGCGAGGCGGAGGCGCGTCGCGCCGCGCGACGTGCGATGGGCGCGATCGAAGGCAACAAGGAGGCGTGCCGTGATCTGCGCGGCGGCGAGCGGCACGCGCGGCTGGCCGGCGATCTTCGGCACGACGTGCACTTCGCGTGGCGGCTGTTCCGCAGGCGTCCATCGCCCGTCGTCATCGCGATCGGCGGCCTGGCACTCGCGATTGGCGTCGCAACCGCTGCGTTCAGCCTCGTCAACGCGTCCCTGCTTCGCCCGTACGCGATGGACGATCCGTCATCGGTCGTGAGCGTCGCGCCGTTGGGGCACCCGGCGTGGATTGGACTGCCGTACGCGCAATACCTGCGGATGCACGACGAGGCGACGTTGACCGCTGTCGAGGCCGCGCTGCCCGATCGCGTGCGATTCAGCACCGCGCCCGCCACCGATGGCCTGGCGAATCGGCCGATCCTCTTCGTGAGCGGGGGCTATCTCCGCTTGCTCGGCGGCCGGCCGCTACTGGGCCATACGCTCGACGCATCCGACGACACGCCCGCTGCGCCCACGGCGATCGTCGTGAGTGATCGCTTCTGGCGAACGACGCTCGACGGCGATCCCTCCGTTGTCGGACGAACCGTGTGGATCAACGGCGCGCCGGCCACGCTCGTCGGCGTCATGCGGCCGGACTTCGCGGGACCGGTGAGCACGCCCGTGTCGATCTGGGCCACGCTGGCGGCCGTCGACGACATGCATGCCGGAACGGCGCTCATACCGGACGCGAAGACATCGGTCGAAGTCGTGGCACGGCTCAGGCCAGGCGCGACGTTGTCGGCAGCGCAGGCCGAGCTCACGGCAATCTCGAGTCGATCGCGTGCGCCAGGATCGACGTCGGGCAATCCCCTATCGGGCGACGTGTGGCTGCAGAGCGCCACGTCGCCGCTCGACGCGGATAGCGGCGGCGACACGTACGCCATTCTCCTCTGCATGGTCGGCATCGTCGCGCTGATCCTCGCGTTGGCGTGCGCGAACGTGGCCAACCTGCTGCTGGCCGCCGCGATGACGCGTGCACGCGAGGTCGGCGTGCGGCTCGCGCTCGGCGCATCGCGAGGCCGCCTCGTCAGACAGATGATCAGCGAGAGCGCGCTGCTCGGACTCATCGCCGGAGCCGTCGGCGTCCTGGTGTCGTACTGGATGACGCCGCTTCTGGGCGCGGTCGTGCAGATGCCGCCGGAGATCGATCTCGCCCCCGATGGACGCGTGCTGATCTTCGCGACGGCCGTCGCGCTCGTCTGTGGCGTGAGCGCCGGTTTGTCACCGGCGCGATTCGGTGCGCGCGGAAATGTCGTCAGCGCGTTGCAGGCGGCGGGCGGCTCACGCGGTGCGGCCGGCATTCCGTCGCGGCTGCGAATGACGTTCGTCGGCGCGCAGGCGGCGATGTCCATGCTGTTGCTCGTCGCGGCGGTCCTGCTCGGCCGCTCGGCGATGCGCATGGCGCGAACCGACGTCGGCTTCGATGCGGATCGTCTGCTCGCCGTGCAGTTCGACATGCGGCCGGGACCTGAGGAGATTGCCTACATCGATGCCGCGCGCGATGCCGTGCGTGCGATCCCGTCGGTCGAGCACGTGTCCGTCATCCAGAACGCGCCGTGGGGCTGTTGCATCGATCGCTATCGCGCGACCTCGTCCTTCGAGATTCACGTCGAGCGCGCCGATGCCGAGCTCTTCGCGACGTCCGGCATGCGCATCGTCCGTGGACGCGGCTTCACCTCGGACGAAGTCGCCGGCGGCGCGCCTGTTGCGCTCATCAGCGAGAACGTCGCGCGCGCGTTCTTCCGCGATCTCGATCCGATCGGCCAGCCGCTCTCGGCCCGCGTGCCGCCCGACGGCGGCCCCGACAGTCCGGCTATCGTGATCGGCGTCGTCGCAGATGCGCTTCTTTCGCAGATCGGCAGCCGGGACTACGGCACGATCGTTCGGCCGATCCGCCGCCAGCGCGCCAATGCGCCGGCGCTGATCGTGCGAACAGCCACGCCCGGCCTTACTGCACGCGCCGTCGAAGACGCCCTTCGTCATGTCAACGAACACGTCAAACCGTCGACGAGCGTCGTTCAAGACGGACTCGACGCGTTTGTCGGCGGAAAACAGCGCCTGACGTGGCTGCTCGTGCCGACGGCCGTGCTCGCGCTCGTGCTCGCCGCGCTGGGTGTCTATGGCGTGACGACGTTCGTCGTGGGCCAGCGCATGGACGAAGTCAGCGTGCGCATGGCGATCGGCGCGTCGGCCGCCGACATTCTCCGCCTGCTCGTCACCGACAGTCTGCGGCCTGTCGTCATCGGGCTTGCCGTCGGTCTCGGTGGCGCGCTGCTCGTCGCACGCGTGTTCGCTGGCGAGCTGGGCGGCATCAGTCCGTACGATCCGGCGTCGATCGCTGTGGCGATTGCCACGCTGACGGCGTGCGCGCTCACGGCCGTGCTCGTGCCTGCGCGCCGTGCGGCGAAGACCGATCCGGCGGTGTTGCTGCGCCACGCGTAACCCCCTCGCGCACAAACGGGAGTAGGATGGTCCGCCCCCTCCCATTCCCACGGAGCGTCACATGGATCTGCTGCAGACGATTCTCAACGCGCAAGGCGGACAGGCCGTCGATCAGTTAGGACAGCACGTCGGGCTCGATCGTGATCAGACGGTCTCCGCGCTTCAGCAACTGCTGCCGGCGCTCGCCGGCGGCATTGCGCACAATGCGTCGCAGCCCGGTGGGCTCGACAGCCTGCTCGGCGCGCTCGCTGGCGGCGGCCATCAGGAATATCTCAACAATCCGGCAAGCCTCGCGGGCGCGACCGACGATGGCAACGGGATCCTTGGGCACGTGCTGGGCAGCAAGGACGTGAGCCGTCAGGTCGCGGCGGCAGCAGCCTCGCAGACCGGCATCGGCGCCGACGTCCTCAAGAAGATGCTGCCGCTCGTCGCGTCGCTCGCGATGGGCGCGCTCAGTCAGCACGCGTCCTCCTCGTCGTTCAACCCGAACACGGCGCAGCTCGGCGGTGGAGGCCTGCTCGACATGCTTGCACCGATGCTCGGCGGCGGCGCGGGCGGCGGCACTTCGGCTGCCGGCGGACTGATGGGGATGCTCGGACAGATGTTCCGGCGCTGACGCACACGTCGCTTCGCGCATGACCGATCTGCGGCTGGATGTTCGCGACGCCTGGCGCGCGTGCCGGCGTGCGCCGGGATTCGTCGCCGTCGCGGTCCTGACGCTCGCGCTCGGCGTCGCCGCGACGACCACCGTCTTTGCCATCGTCTACGGCGTGCTCCTGAAGCCGGTCGCCGGCATGCGCGCCGACGGCGTCTTCGTTCTCGATCAGAGAAATGAGCGGCGCGAATGGGCCCCGCTGCTCGAGTCGGACTTCCGCGCGCTTGCAGCCAGCTCGTCAGCCGTCGTCGATCTCGGCGCCGTGAGCCCACTCGCAACGCCGACCGTCGCGCGCGTGCCAGGGCGCGCCGACGAGGTGTTGATCCAGGGACTCTCGGGCCACGCCGCACGTCTCTTCGACCTGCGCACGCAGGCGGGACGGTGGATCGACGACGATGACGACCACGCGCAGGGCAGCGAGCCGGTCGCGATCATCAGCGACTGGCTGTCCCAACGTCGCGCTTAGAGATCTGTGAGAAAGGCATATTTCGAACTTCGAACTTCGAACTGCGAACTTTGAACTTCGGATAACAATGCTTGTATGAAGCGTTCCGGCGTCGCCGATCTGCCGCTGCACGGCGGACGCGTGCCCGCGTGGCTCGCGGAGCGCATGACGACGCTGGGGACGGCGATCGCGGAAGCGGTCGTGTACGAGTACGGCACGTCCGAGCTGCTGACGCGGCTGAGCGATCCGTTCTGGTTCCAGGCGCTCGGATCGGTCATGGGCATGGACTGGCACTCGTCGGGGATCACGACGTCGGTGATGGGCGCACTGAAGCGCGGGCTCAATCCGCGCGCATCGGAGCTCGGCGTCTCCATCTGCGGCGGCCGCGGGCGGCACTCGCGCCGGACACCGGACGAGCTGCGCGCGCTGGCGGATCGACTCGGTCTCAACGGCGACGCGCTCGTCCGCACGAGCCGTCTGACCGCACGCGTCGACAACAACGCCATCGCGGACGGCTTCCAGATCTACCTGCACACGTTCGTGCTCAGCCACACGGGTGAATGGGCCGTCGTGCAGCAGGGCCTGAACGAAGCGTCGCGGACCGCGCGCCGTTATCACTGGCACTCCGCGAGCGTCCGCGACTTCGTCGCCTCGCCGCACACGGCCATCGTCGGCGAACATGCAGGCGTGATTCAGAATCTCGTCGATGCGCGCGCAAAGCCGGCACAGGACGCGTTGCTGGCGATCGCGCACGAGCATCCGGACGCGGTGCTGCGCGACGTGCGGACGCTCGTGATGCCGCGTCACCACGACGTGCGCGCGGCGGACGTCGACTCGAAGCGCCTCGGTGCCGTGCTCGCGATGGCCTACGAGCGCGATCTGCGCGACTTTGCGTCGCTGCTCCTGCTCGAGAACCTGGGCCCGCGGACGCTGCAGTCACTGGCGCTCGTCGCCGAGGTCGTGCACGGCACGCCGACGCGCTTCGACGATCCCGCGCGGTTCTCGTTCGCGCATGGCGGCAAGGACGGCCATCCGTTTCCCGTGCCGTTGCAGACGTACGACGAGACGATCGACGTCCTTCGCCGCAGCCTCACGCGCGCGAAGGCAGGCGAGTCCGACAAGATCGACGGGATGAAGCGTCTCGATCGCTTCGTCCGCGCGATCGAGACACGCCGGTCACCTGACGCGAACGTTGACGCGACGATCGCGCACGAGCGCCGCGTGTCGCCGTCGATCGGTGGCCGCACGGTGTTCGACGATCGACGGCCGGCGCGGCCGACGCAGCCGCGGTTGTTCTAGTCGGCTACAATTCCCTCCACGCGCGGGCACGTCCGCTCGCGTGTTCTTCATCCCATGCGTACCGCTCTCGTCATCCGTCACGTGCATTTTGAAGATCTCGGCGTGTTCGCGGCGCCGATCTCCGACGCCGGCTACGCGATTCGTTATCTCGACGTCGGCCTCGATCCGTTGTCGTCGCCGCGCGACGCCGATGCCGATCTGCTCGTCGTCCTCGGCGCGCCGATTGGCGTCAACGACACGGCCGACTATCCGTTTCTCGAGGTCGAGATCGCGACGCTGCGCGCGCGGTTGCAGGCCGCCGCGCCGACGCTCGGCATCTGTCTCGGTGCGCAGCTCATGGCGCACGCGCTCGGCGCGCGTGTCAGCCCCGGTCCGCGCAAGGAGATCGGCTGGGCGCCGATCGATCTCACCGATGCCGGCCGCCGCAGCCCGCTTCGCCATTTCGACGGAGTGCCGCTGCTGCACTGGCACGGCGACGCGTTCGACATGCCGCCTGGCGCCGATCGTCTCGCGTCGACGGCGATTTGTCCGAACCAGGCGTTCGCGATCGGCACGCACGCGCTCGCGTGTCAGTTCCATCCCGAAGCCGACGGCCGCACGATCGATCGTTGGGTGATCGGCCACACCGTCGAGATCGGGGGCGTGCGCGGACTGTCCGTCCGGCAGTTGCGCGAAGACGCGGCTCGGTTCGGCGCGACAGCGGGCGCGGCTGGACGGGCCTGCGTCACGGAATGGTTGGAGCAGATAGCGCGCTAGGCCGATGGCGCGATACCAGATAGTGCGTTAGCGCGTTAGCGAGATAGCGCGATACGACGTCACGATCTGTCCTTCGTCCCCTGGTCCCCTGGTCCCCTGGTCCCCTCGTCCCCTCGTCCCCTCGTCCCCTCGTCCCTCGTTCCCTCGTCCCTCGTCACATCGCCGCGGCCTGCTTGCGCCATGTCGCCGGCGATTGTCCCACCAGCTTCTTGAACGCGCGGCTGAATGCCGCTTCGGATTCGTAGCCGACGGACTCGGCGACGCTGGCGATCGGGCCGCCGTCGAGGATCGCGCGTGAGGCGAGCTGCATGCGCCAGAGCGCCAGGTACTGCATCGGCGGCTGTCCGACCATCGTCGTGAATCGCTCGGCGAGCACCGATCGCGACGCGCCCACGTCGCGCGCGAGATGTTCGACGGTCCATGGACGTCTCGGCTCCGCGTGCAGCGACGTCAACGCGCGCCCGACGAGGGGATCGCGAACGCCGGCGAGCCAGCCCGTCTGCGCGTCGGGCAGCGTTTCGAGATAGCCGCGGATCGTCTCGACGAACATCAGCTCCGACACGCGCGCGAGCATGTTCTCGCGGCCGGGCCGCCGGCTCGCGGATTCCCTGACGGCGATGTCGAACAGCGAGCGCAGCCACGCCGTGGCGACGCCGGGCGGCGGATTCGTCGCCGACAGATGAATGAGCGGCGGCAGCGACGCGAGCAGCGGGTTGTAGGGCCGATCGTCGCAGCCGAGAAAGCAGCAGACGACACGCGTGCGCTCGCCTCCGCCGCCGAACTCGTAGTAGAGCGGCAGCGGCATCGTTCCACGCTCGAACAGCGCGACGTTGGGCGGATGGCGCAGGCCGGGCGCGCTCGACAGCACGTGCGGGTCGCCCTGCGGAAAAACGATCAGGTCGCCTTCGTTCAGGCGCATCGGCTCCTGGCCAACCGCGTGCCCCCAGCACGATCCTCGCGCAATCAGGTGGTACTCGATGACCCGCTGCGCGCCGGGCATGACGATGCCGGCGATGTCGCATGAGGGCGGCGCTTCGGCGGCCCACGGCGCGCTCAACTCGAGATCGAAGTAGACCGCGCTGGTCAGCCGGACGACCTGCAGCACGTTCGAGAGGACGTCAGCCGTCATGTCGGGTCACCGGAGGCACGGACGCTCGGGCATGTGAATCGGACGCGCGGGCAGGACAGCCGCGCATGCAGACGGGACGCAAAGTAAGCCGGACGCGCGCGCATGGCTCGTGCGCAGACCTCACCGTAGCGTGGATGCATCGCCGCGCACTGCCGCGCGGCAAGTCCCGAAAGGATATGTCCATGTCGAGTGTCGTGTCACATGTTTCGAATGCGGTGGCTGCGCGCGGGCCTGACACCGTGATGAACCCTCGCGCCGCACTGCTGGCCCAGCGCCTGGAGGCCGGCGCGCTCGCGTTGGCGTCGTTTGCGGCCACGTTGACCGAGAAGGAATGGGCCACCCCGGTTCCGAAGGACGGCCGGCCCATCGGCGTCGTCGTCCATCACGTCGCGAGCGTGTATCCGCTCGAGATCCACCTTGCGCAGACGGTCGCCGGCGGCAATCCGGTCACCGGCGTCACGATGGACGACGTGCATCGGATGAACGCGGCGCACGCGAGCGAACACGCCGGCGTGTCGAAAGCCGGCGCCATCGATCTGCTGCGCCGGAACAGCGACGCAGCGGCAGCCGCCATTCGCGCGCTCGACGACGAAGATCTCGATCGCGCCGCGCCGGTGTCGCTCTATGACGATGCGCCGCTGACATCGCAGTTCGTGCTCGAGGACCACGCCGTCCGTCACAGCTATCATCATCTCGCCGTCATCCGGCGGGCACTCGGGCGATAGATGATCATGCGCCGCCGGCGACGATCGGACGATTGGTCGTCGCCGGCGGGCGGAGACATCTCGCCATCTGGCTATCGGGTCATCGGATCATCGGGACATCGGCAGAGCCGCGCGGCGTTGCTGCAGGAACGCCCGTTCCGCGGCGTTGTCCGTGCGTGCGATGGCCAGGTCGTAGGCGTCTGCCGCGTCCGTCAGCCGGCCGAGACGACGGAGCAGATCGGCGCGGATGGCGTGGAAGAGGTAATAGCCGTCGAGCGCGAGCGCGTCGACGATCGTGAGTGCGGCATGCGGGCCATAGACTTCGCCGACGGCGACGGCGCGATTGAGCGACACGATGGGACTCGGCGCGATCGCCGCGAGCTGATCGTAGAGCGCAAGGATCTGGCGCCAGTCGGTCTCCGCCGCCGTGCGCGCGTCGCCATGGACCGCGTTGATCGCCGCCTGAATCTGATACGGCCCAGGACGACTCCCTCGCAGACAGCGTCGCACCAACGCCTGTCCTTCCTCGATGCGCGCGCGACTCCAGCGTGTGCGGTCCTGGTCCGCCAGCACGATCATCTCGCCGCCGGCGCCGAGCCTCGCCGCGCGCCGCGCGTCGACGAGCAGCATCAACGCGAGGAGACCGATCGCTTCGGGCTCTCGCGGCATCAGCGCCGTCAACACACGGCCGAGCCGGATCGCCTCGTCGCAGAGCTCTTCGCGTACGAGCCGCTCGCCAGACGTCGCCGTGTAGCCTTCGTTGAAGATCAGATAGACGACGGCGAGCACAGTGCGAAGGCGCGACGGCAGCTCGTCCACCGCGGGCACGCGATACGGGATCTTCGCGTCGCGGATCTTGCCCTTCGCGCGCACGAGCCGCTGCGCCATCGTCGCCTCCGGCACGAGAAACGCGTGCGCGATCTCCGTCGTCGTCAATCCGCCGAGCAGGCGCAGCGTCAACGCCACCTGCGCCGCCGGCGCGAGCGCCGGATGACAGCACGTGAAGATCAAACGCAGGCGATCGTCGGTCACGGCGTCGGTCTCCTCGATCGGCGGCGACGAATCGAGCAGCAGCCGCATCGCTTCCGCGTGCCGATCGTCGCGTGAGGCTTCGCGACGGACGCGATCGATCGCGCGCCGGCGTGCGGTCGTGATGATCCAGCCGGCCGGGCTCGGCGGCAGACCTGACGACGGCCACCGCGCGACGGCCTCGACGAACGCATCCTGGACGGCTTCCTCCGCCATCGCGATGTCGCCGAAGACGCGCACGAGCACCGCCACCGCGCGGCCGTACTCCTCGCGGAACACGCGCGCGATGGCGTCGCTCGAGACGGACGGCTGGCTGTTCGTCAGCGCGGATCTCCGTCGAGCGCCGGTCGCACTTCGATCGGCAGCGTCGTCGCGCGCGCGAGCTTGCCGGCCCACGCGAGCGCTGCGTCGAGATCGGCCGCCTCGATGAGGCAGAAGCCGCCGACGTGCTCCTTGCCTTCGACGAACGGCCCGTCGGTCATGAGCACGTCGTCGCCCTTGGTGCGCACGACGGTCGCCGTGCTCGCGGGATGGAGGCGCGCGGTGAACACCCAGGCGCCGGCGGCGGTCATCTCGTCGCGCACGGCCGCGACGTCCCGCATGATCGGCTCGAGACGTTCGCGTGGCGGCGGCGGGCCGTCGGGTTGGTAGATGCTGAGCAGGTAGTGAGCCATCGGTGCGTCCTTTCTGGTTGCCAGTCACGCTCTAAACGAACGGGACAGGCGCAGATCGACAGCCGCGCCGCGAGAGGCGCGCGGCGGGGGGCAGGAGACCGGACTAGTGGCTCGACGTCTGCCTGGAGGCGGCGTAGCAGGTTGGACAAAGGCCGTACTCGGCTTTCGTCGCGTCGCGTTCCTGCAGGAACGTGTCGATCGAGATCCAGCGTTCGCCGAGCTGCACGCGTCTGCACCACGAGCACATGACGAGCAGCGTCTTCAGACGGCGGAGACGCACGTCGGCAAGCCACGTCACGGCCATGACGATCGCGGCGACGAGGCAGACGGCCGTCGACTCCATGATGAACTCGTGATGGCGCAGCGGTGTGGGCACCTCGCCGAACAGCCATTTCGGCAAGTCGAGGTACTCGTCGAGCGCCATCAACGCCAACAGACAGGCAAAGCCCACGGCTTCGAGACGCACACGTTTCGGCATGCGGGATTCGAGGCTCACGGCCGAACCGCTCCGGCGGCGTCCTGCTCGTCCAACGCCCGCATCTGCTCGTCGAGACAGCTCGGACAAACGCCGTGGCTGGTCTCGAGCTGCTCACGTTGTGCCACGTACCGTTCGAACGTCATCCAACGTCCACCGGCCGACACGCGCCGGCACGATCCGCAGATGAGCAGTTGTCGTTCGAGATGCGCGATCGCGCGATTCGCGCGCCACGAGGCGATCATCACGCCGGTGCCGACGATCACCGTCAGGCCGGCTTCGAGGGCGAGCTCGGACAGCCGGATCGGCGTTGGCGGTGCGCCGAACAGGGCGTGGGGCAGGTCGAGATACTCGCTCGCCCAGATCAGCAGGATCACCAGGCCGAAGCCGCTCGCTTCCACGGCGACTGTCGTGTACGTCCGAACCTTCCCCATGCTGTCGTGACGGCCATCGCCATCTTACACAAGTTCGACATCTGGCACGGAGCCTGCCACACGCATCGGGCGTCGCCGTATTTGTCGCGCAAATACGCGGCCTGGACGCACGAGCGCCCACGACATGACGCGGTCTGCGTGACGCCTCGCGGCTCGTCCGGCTGCCGGACGCGCGCGGGCGGCGCACACGAGGAGACGGTATGACGAGGATCAGCACGACGGCGATGGCGGTGAGTGTGCTCTGTGTCGCCAGCACATTGGGTCTCGCGGCGCAGATGCCGGTATCGAAGGTGGATTCCGTGACGACGACGGCGACGATCCAGGCCATCGATGCGACGACCAGGCGCGTCACGCTCCGGCTGGAAAAAGGCGACGAGGACACGTTCGTCGCCGGTCCGGCGGTGACGCGGTTCGACGAGCTGAAGGTCGGCGACAAGATCAAGATGACCTACTACGAGTCGCGCGTGTATCAGATCCGGAAGCCGGGCGAGACGGCGAACGTGCCCGGCGAATCGAGTGCGATCACCGCCGCCACGAGCAAGCTGCCGGGCGGCACGGTCGCGCGGCAGGTGAAGAGCACGGTGACGGTCGTCTCGATCGATCCGTCGGTGCCGTCCATCACCGTCAAGACCGATGATGGACGGACCGTTACGCGGAAGGTCGAGGACAAGACGCATCTCGCCGGCGTGCAGCCCGGCGATCGGATCGACGTCACCTACACCGAAGCGCTGCTGATGAGCGTGACGCGGCAGGGCTGAGCTACGACGCCGGCCGGCGGCCGGCGTTCTGCCGCTCGACCATCCAGCCCGGATATTCGGGCGGCAGCGCGCTGACGCGATCGAGCGCGGTCATCTCGTCGGCAGTCAGCGCGACCGTCGTCGCGGCGAGGTTGTCGTCGAGCTGTTCGATCGTCTTCGCGCCGACGATGACGGACGTGACGATCGGCCGGTGGAGCAGCCACGCGATCGCGATGCGTGCGACGGAGACATCGTGCGCTTCGGCGATCGATCGCATGACGTCGATGCACGCGAACGCGCGCTCGCGGTCGACGGGCGGGAAGTCGAAGGACGCGCGGCGCGCGCCGCCGGGCGCGCGGCCGTCGCGATCGTACTTGCCCGAGAGCAGGCCGCCCGCGAGCGGGCTCCAGACGAGCAGGCCGATCCGTTCGGCCTCGAGCAGCGGCGCGATCTCGCGCTCGAGATCGCGGCCGGCGATCGTGTAGTACGCCTGCAGCGTGACCGGCCGGATCCAGCCGTGGCGATCGGCGAGCCCGAGCGCTTTCATGATCGTCCACGCCGGCCAGTTCGACACGCCCACGTACCGGACGTGGCCCTGCCGCACCAGATCCTCCAGCGCGCGCATCGTCTCTTCGACGGGCGTGAGCGTGTCGAACGCGTGAATCTGATACAGGTCGATGTAGTCGGTGCCGAGCCGCGTCAGGCTCGCCTTGACGGCGTCCATCAGGTGCACGCGCGACGATCCGCGGTCGTTGACACCGCGCCCGACGATGCCGGTCGCTTTCGTCGCGAGGACGATGTCGGTGCGTGCGCGGCCGGAGTTGACGATCGCACGTCCGGTGATTTCCTCTGACAGCCCTTCCGAGTACGTGTCCGCGGTGTCGATGAAGTTGACGCCCGCGTCGAGCGCGCGCGCGACGATCGCGTCCGCGACCGACTGATCGAGCGTGCCAATCGCCGTCCAGAATCCCCGGCCGCCGAACGTCATCGTGCCGAGACAGATTTCCGAGACCAGTGTTCCCGTATTGCCGAGTTGCAGGTAGCGCATGGGGACGATCTTAGAGTGCATTTCCCAACTTCGAACTTTGAACTTCGAACTTTGAAAGCGCTATTCGCGCGACAGTGCGTCGTTCGGAGAGATACGCAAGGCGCGGCTGGCGGGAATGGCTGCGGCGAGGCCGGCCTCTCGTTCCCGCAGACCATGCGGTGGCTTCGCGATGGCGAGCCGACCGGCGAGTGGCGCGTGATCGACGTCCAGGTCAATTCCACGCTGCCGGCGGACGTGTTCAGCGTGCACTGAAGGCCGTGCGATTGCGCGCAACCGCACGCGCGTGCATCGGACCGGCCTCAACCTCGGTGGAGGGCCGTCGATTCTGCCAAGGTGAGGCGATCTGCATGAAAGTGCTCGTGGCGGATGACGACGTCGGCGTCCGCGTGCTCGTGCGGCGGATTCTCGCCAAGGAGTTCGGTGTCGAGGTCGTGGAGGCGACCGACGGCGTCGCCGCCCTCAGCGCGATTCTCGGCGACAGGATCGATCTGCTCGTCACCGACCTCAACATGCCGCTGATGAACGGCCTCGAGGCGCTCGAGTCGATCCGCGCGTCGCGCGATCACGCGGCGCTGCCGGTCGTCGTGATGACCGGGCAGCCCGGCGAACAGGATTTCCGGCGCGCGCAGGACCTCGGCATCTCGGGCTTCGTCGTCAAGCCGTTCTCGGCGCCGGATCTGCGCACGCGTCTCGCGCCGATCATCCGGCCGATCCAGGAGCGTGAGGCCAAGGGCGTGCGCGAGCAGACGGTGTTGACGATCGAGCCCGGCCATCGCGTGCTGCTCGTCGATCAGTCGCCGGAGCTCGTGGCCGTGGCCGAGCAGATGCTCTCGCGAATCTGCCGCGTCGAGGTCGCACCGCATGAGTTCGCGGCCATTCGCGCGTGCCTCGACGCGCCGCCCGACGCGCTGTTCGTCGGCACGACGTCGGATCTGATCTCGATCGACGCCCTTGCCCAGAAGATTCGCGGCGCTACACGCCTCCACCCGCTGCCCATCGTCGCGCTGGCCGCGGCGACGGACATGGCGCGCCTGAAGGCCAGCGGCCTCTTCGACGCGGTCATCGTCCGCAGCTTCACCACCGACGCGTTCGAGACGGGCCTGCGCGCAATCGTCGACGATGGGGCGCGCGCGCGGCTGTTCTTTCATCCGCTGTCGGCCTGGCTGAGCGAGTCCTTCGAGATCAGCGGCCGTCGCGTCGGCGAGCGGATCGACGCGGCCGTCAGCGTCCACACGCAGCGGCCGGCGCTCGAGAGCGCGGTGCGCTGGATCGCGAGCGACGTCGAAGTCCAGGGCGCGCGGTTCGGCTGGACGATTCGCCTGCGCTGCCCGCTGGAAGTCGCGCTCGATCTCGCGGGCTCGAGCGCGGGCGCTGCGTCGGACGAAGTCTCGGAGTCGACGGCCCTTGCGGCGGCCACGTCGCTGATGGCTGCGATCGCGACGGAGTGGCGCGATCGCGCGAGGATGCACGGCCTGCCGTGCGAGACGAACGCACCCGTGACCGCCTCGCAGAATTGCCTTGGTGCCGGTCCGGATTCCGACGTGCCATTCCATGCACGCCGCTGGCTCACGAGCGGCCGCCGCGAAATCGCGATCCTCGAAACGATTCCGCTGGTCGCCGCGGGGCACAGGTAGGCTCTCGGTCCGCGGGCTGCGGCCGCCGGCTATGCTGCCGGGCGGCCACAAGGGCCGCCCCCCGACGTTCGAGCCCCACGCCCCACGCCTCGAGCCCTACGCCTCAAGCCGCCTCCCGCCCCGTCGATTTCCCCTATGGCTCCCCAGCCAAGTCGATAGGAGAGATCTGTGGCAGTGGAAGCGGCGTTGACCCGGACGTCCAGCCTGACGTCGCCGCGTGCGCGCAGGCAGGGGCTGTCCATCCGCGCCAAGTTGCCGATCGGCGTCGTGCTGCTGCTCGCACTCGCGTGCGGCGCGCTGACGGCCATTGCCTATCTGCGCGTGCGCGCGTTCGTCATCGGCGCGGCGTCCGAGCGCATCGCACAAGCGGCGACGCGCGTGTCGGAGCTGCTCGCCGGATCGGCGCGCCAGCGCGTGACGCAGATCGAGCAGGGCATGAAGACGCCGTTCGTGATCGGCTACGTGCGGCAGCCGGATCCTGCCGTCGATGCGACCATGCGCGAGCTGCTGCGCAAGGCGGCCGGCACCGGCAACGTCGCGGAGCTCGGTCTGTTCGACGCGCACGGCCGCCGGCTCGTCGCCACGAGCGAGACGCTGCCGCTGGCGCCCGATGCCGCGACGCGTGCCGCGATCGACGCGAATCACGCGGCGTCGATCTTCAGCGAGATGCAGAAGCCCGCGGATGCGGAGCGCCCGTTCTACACGATGACGCTCGGCATCGTCGACGGCGACGCGCTCGTCGGATACTTCGTCGAGCGCCGCCTCACCGGCGGCGCGAACGAAACGGTCACCGTCATCAGCAATCTGATCGGCGCGCAGGCGCATCTGACGTTCGGCAACGCGCGCGGCGATCTCTGGACGAGCTTCACGGTACCCGCGGCGCCGAACGGCACATCCTTCTTGAAGACGGCCGTCATCGCGAACGACGGCGGCGTCGATCTGCTCACGCGGACGGCGCCGATCGCCGGCACGCCGTGGGCAACGGGCATCGGCTTTCCGCTCGCTCCGGTCGTCGCGCCGATTCGCGCGTTTCTCCGTGACGCGCTCGTGACGACGATGATCGTCATCACGATCGGCGCACTCGCGGGATGGATCGGCAGTCGTCGTCTGACGCGACCGCTCGCGCACGTGACCGACGCTGCGGAGGCGATCGCCGAGGATCGGCCGGCGCCGCCGCTGCCATCGACGCGGCGCGACGAGATCGGCCGTCTGTCGACGTCGTTCAATCGCATGGCCGAGCGCGTCACGGAGAGCCGCCAGGCGCTCCAGCAATTGGTCGACGATCTCGAGCAGCGCGTGCAGGCGCGGACCGCCGCGCTCGAGAGCGCCAATCGCGAGCTCGAGGCGTTCAGCTACTCGGTGTCGCACGACCTGCGCGCGCCGCTGCGCGCCGTCACCGGCTTCGCCACGATTCTCGTCGAGGACTACGCGTCGCATCTGCCGCCCGACGGCCGCGAGTGCGTCGAGGTCATCGCCCGCCGCGCGAAGCACATGGGCCAGCTGATCGACGATCTGCTCGCGTTCTCGCGTCTGGGCCGGACGGCCCTCACACGCGAGCGCGTCGATCTGACGGCGATCGCCCGCGGCGTCATCGACGACGTCACGCGCGCGGATCCGTCCCGGGCGATCGCGTGGGATCTGCAGCCCTTGCCGCCGGCCATGGGCGCGCCGGCGATGCTGCAACAGGTGTTCGTGAACCTGATGCAGAACGCCGTCAAGTTCAGCCGGACCCGCGGCGACGCGCGCATCACGATCGGCCACCAGGACACGCCGCGCGGACCGGCGTACTTCGTGCGCGACAACGGCGTCGGATTCGACATGCAGTACGCCGATCGCCTGTTCGGCGTGTTCCAGCGCCTGCACGGCCAGAACGAGTTCGAAGGCACGGGCGTGGGGCTGGCGATCGTGCATCGCATCATCACGCGCCACGGTGGCGACATCTGGGCCGACGCGGCGCTCGATCGCGGCGCCACATTCTTCTTCACCCTTCCCGATTCGCCAGGAGCCGCCGCATGACCGCCACCGTGCCCGATGTCGAGATTCTCCTCGTCGACGACGATCCCGACGACGTGACGCTGGCGATGCGCGCGCTCGCGCGGCAGAACCTCGCGAATCGCGTGCACGTCGTCGGCGACGGCGCCGAGGCGCTCGCGTACCTGCGCGATTCGGCGCGGCCGCGCCTCGTGCTGCTCGATTTGAAGCTGCCGAAGGTGACCGGCCTCGAGGTGCTGGAGCAGATTCGGAACGATCAACGTTTGAAGACGCTGCCCGTCGTCATCCTGACGTCGTCGCGCGAGGAGCCGGACGTCGCGCGCGCGTACGCGCTCGGCGCCAACAGCTACATCGTCAAGCCGGTCGATTTCGACCAGTTCCTGCGTGCCGTCAGCGAGGTCGGCATGTACTGGCTGCTGATCAACCAATCGCCCGTGAAGTGAACGTGCACGCATGGAAGCCCTGAAGATCCTGCTCCTCGAGGACGACGCGGCGGACGCCGCGCTGATCACGCGCGAGCTGCAGCGCGCCGCCGTCGACTGCGACGTCGATCGCGTCGACACCGGCGACGAGTTCATGGCGCATCTGCGCGCGCGGACGCCGGACCTCGTGCTGTCCGACCATCGCATGGCGAACTTCTCGGGCATGCACGCGCTCGAGGTCATCCGGCGCGAGGCGCCGGACGTGCCGTTCATCTTCGTCACCGGGGCGCTCGACGAAGAGACGGCGATCGAGTGCGTCAAGGCGGGCGCATGGGACTACGTGCTCAAGGATCGTCTCGTCCGGCTCGGGCCCGCCGTGACGGCCGCGATGGAGCTGCGCCGCACGCGCCAGGCGTTGAAGGACAGCCAGGAACATCTGCTGCACACGCAGCGCCTCGACGCGCTCGGCCGCCTCGCCGGCAGCGTCGCGCACGATTACAACAACCTCATGACCGCCGTCGTCGGCTACGCGGCGCTCGTCGCGGAGACGATGGACGGCGACGAGCGGCGTGAGGACGTCGAGGAGATCCGTCGCGCGGGCGAGCGTGCGGTCGCACTGACGCGCCAGTTGCTCGCGTTCAGTCGCAAGCAGGCGATTACCTTCACGTCCATCCAGATCAACGACATCGTCAGCGGCGTGGAGCGGTTGCTGCGCCGGCTGCTCGGCGAGCGGATCAAGCTCGATCTCGATCTCGCCCCGAACCTGCCGTCCATCGATTCCGATCACGCGCAGCTCGAGCAGGTCATCATGAACCTCGCCGTCAACGCCGGCGACGCGATGCCCGATGGCGGCCGGCTCACGATCAAGACGTCGGCCGTGACGGTCGACGACGCACACCGCCGGCGTCACGCCGAGGCGGAGACCGGTCCGCACGTGTGTCTGACCGTTCGCGACGGCGGCACCGGCATCGCGCCGGAGATCCTGCCGCGCATCTTCGAGCCGTTCTTCACCACGAAGCCGCGAGGGCAGGGGACCGGTCTCGGTCTCGCCACGGTCTACGGCGTCGTGCGGCAATCGAATGGGCACATCGCCGTGTCGTCGACGGTCGGCGCCGGCACCGAGTTTCGCGTGTACTTGCCGGTCGGATCCGAGCACGCGCCGCTCGTGCGTCCGGCCGTGGCCGCACGCGAGACGTCACTCGCCGGCACGGAGATCATCGTGCTCGTCGACGCCGACGATGGCGTGCGCGGGCTCGCGCGGCGCGTGCTCGAGAGCCGCGGCTACCGCGTGATCGCGGCGCGCAATCGCCGCGAGGCGCTGCAGGCGCTCACCGATGCGCCGGTCGTCGATCTGCTGATCACGGACGTCAGTCTGCCCGACGGCGACGGACAGATGCTGGCGACGATGACCCGGGAGTCGCGCACCGGCACGCGCGTGCTGTTCACGTCGGGCTACCTCGATCGCGAGATCGCCGGCTCGCGCGACGCGCAGACGACGGCCAATCTGCTGCCGAAGCCCTTCACGCCCATTGGACTGCTCGAGAAGGTGCGGGACGTGTTGGGGTGACGCCCATCAATGAAAGAATGGTGTCCTCCCCGTACGATCGCATGGCGATCGCAGTGGCGCATGGACACGTTCGACACGACAACTGATGACTCGCCTGCGCTGATCCGCCTTCGCCGGCGGCTCCCGTGGCTCGTGGCCGTCGCGCTGTTCATGGAGAACCTGGACGCGACGATCGTCAACACGGCTGCGCCGACGATGGCCGCGAGCCTGGGCGTGGAGCCGCTCAGCCTCAAGAGCGTGCTGACGAGCTACACGCTCGCGCTGGCCGTGTTCATTCCCATCAGTGGCTGGGCCGCCGATCGGTTCGGCACGAAGCGGTTGTTCACCGCCGCGATTCTCCTGTTCAGCCTCGGATCGCTCCTGTGCGGCGTCGCGGTGTCGCTGCCGATGCTCGTCGCGTCGCGCCTGCTGCAGGGCATGGGCGGCGCGATGATGACGCCGGTCGGCCGCCTCGCGCTCGTGCGCAGCTTTCCCCGCGCCGACATCATCACGGCCATGAACTACGTCGTCATTCCGGCGCTGATCGGGCCGCTCGTCGGACCGTTTCTCGGCGGCGTGATCGTGCACCTGCTGCACTGGCGCGTGATCTTCTTCATCAATCTGCCGCTCGGCGCGATCGGTCTGTGGCTCGCGCGGCGCAACATGCCGGATTACCGCGAAGCCGACTCGCCGCCGCTCGACCTCGTGGGGTTCGTGCTCTTCGGCACGGGCGTGCTGCTGTTGTCGTACGTGCTCGAGGTGCTGGGCGATCACTCGCTGCCGTGGACGATCGTGATCGAGCTGCTGGCCGTGGCGTGCGTGCTGCTCGGCACGTACGGCTGGCACGCGTCGCGCGTCCCCGCGCCGGTGCTGGCGCTGCGGCTGCTTGGCATCCGGACGTTCCGCGTGTCGGTGTTCGGCGGCTTCATCACGCGGATCGGCGTCGGCGGCATGCCGTTCCTGCTGCCGCTCCTGTATCAGGTGGGGCTCGGCTTCGCGCCGTGGCAGGCAGGATTGCTGATGATGCCGCAGGCGATCTCGGCGATCGGCATGAAGCTGATGAGCAAACCGCTGCTCGCGCGGTTCGGCTATCGCGGCGTGCTGCGCGTGAACACGATCGCGATGGGCGCGATGATCATGACGTTCAGCTTCGTCAGCCCGGCGACGCCCGTGTGGGGCATTCTGCTGATCAGCCTCGCGCAGGGCCTCGCCTCGTCGACGCAGTTCACGAGCATCAACACGCTGGTCTACGCGGACGTCAGCGACGCGGAGGCGAGCCGCGCGAGCAGCATCGCGAGCACGGGACAGCAGCTCGCGCTCAGCTTCGGCGTCGCGTTCGGATCGGTGGCCGCGCGCTGGTTCCTCGACGGCATTTCCGAGAGCGATCACGCCGTGTTCATCACCGCGCTGCACCACGCGTTCATCCTGCTGGGCATCGTGACGATGATCTCGTCGGCGAGCTTCGCGTCGCTGCGTGAATCGGACGGCAGCAACGTCAGCCAGCACAAGGCGACGTTCGAAGAGCTGGCGGAGAAATCGGCGTAGGGTTCCCGGTTCGGAGATACACTGGGCGGGCTCAACGTCAACGCACGAACGCGAGCGCCTGGACCTCATGATCATGAAGCAGATGCGTGTGTCCCGTCCGATCTCCGCCCTGGCCGCGATCGCGGCCCTCAGCCTCACGACGGCGTGTCAGAAGCCGTCCGCGCCTGCCGCGGCACCGAAGACCGTCGCGCCCGACGTCTGGGCCGTCGTCGACGGTCACGACATTCATCAGGATCTCGTCGAGAACGCCTACCGCAGCGCCGTCGATCCGTCGGCCACGCCGGCGCCGTCGTCGGAGCAGGTGCTGACGATGAAGGTCAACGTCATCGACGAGCTCATCACGCAGGAGATTCTGCTGGCGCGCGCGCACGCGCGTGGTCTCGACGCGACCGACGCGGACGTCGACGCCGCGTTCAACGAGCGGAAGATCGGCGTCACCGACGACGTCTTCAACGCGCAGCTCAAGGAGCGAGGCTTCACGACGGACGCGTTCAAGAGCGGCATCCGCCGCGAGCTGTCCGTGCAGAAGGTGCTCGACGCGGACGTCAACGACAAGGTCACGATCACCGATCAGCAGGTCGCCGACTTCTACAATCAGAATCGCGCGCAGTTCAATCTCAAGGAGCCGCAGTACCGGCTCGCGCAGATCGTCGTCACGGCCACGAAGGACCCGCAGACGCGCAACCGCATGAACGACGATGCCGGGACGCTGGACGAGGCGACGAGGAAGGTCGCGATGATCGTCGAGAAGCTCAAGGCGGGCGGCGACTTCGGGACGCTGGCGATGGACTACTCGGAGGATCCGCAGTCGGCCGCGCAGGGCGGCGATCTCGGCTTCGTGCCGGCGTCGGCGCTGTCGCGCGTCGCGCCGCCGCTGCGCGATGCGGTGCTGAAGATGGAGCCCGGTCACGTCAGCACCGTCACGATCGGCCAGGCCTACACGATCCTCGCCCTCGTCGCGCGCGAGCCGGCGGGCCAGCGCAGCCTCGATACGCCAACCGTGCACGACAGCATTCGCGATCTGCTGAAGTCGCGGCAGCAGGAGCTGATGCGTACCGCGTACATCGCTGCCGCGCGTGCCGATGCGAAGGTGACGAACTATCTGGCACAGCGGATTCTGAGCGGCGAGGTGCGGTAGGGACCAGGGGACCAAGGGACCAGGGGACCAAGGGACCAAGGGACCAGGGGACAGGGGACCAGGGGTAAGCCTGACTCAAATGGCTCTTGCCCGATTCGTTTCGATGCCGGTCGCCGTCGTGTTGGCGACGCTCGCCGTGTCGGCGGATCAGGCGAAGCTGCCGCTGACGGCCGAGACGCTGTTCGACGCGAAGAAGGTGTCGACGATCGATCTCACGTTCACGCGCGAGATGTGGGACGCGCTCACGCCGGCGCCGTCGCGGTCGTTCCCCTCGCCGCGTGTCGACGGGTTCAAGGGGCCGGAAGGCAAGCGCAACGGCATCTCCGCGCTGAACGGCCTCGACTTCGAGTACGTTCACGCGGCGTTCGCGATCGACGGCCGCCGGTTCACCGACGTCGGCGTGCGCTACAAAGGCAACGGCACGTACACGTCCGGCCGATCGCTCAACAAGATCTCGTTCAAGGTCGACCTCAACAAATACGTGAAAGGCCAGTCGCTGGCCGGCGTCACCACGCTCAACCTGCACAGCAACATCACCGACGCGAGCTGGATGAACGAAGTGCTCGCGTACCGGCTCTATCGCGACTTCGACGTCCCGGCGCCGCGCACGTCCTACGCGCGCGTCTACATCACCGTGACGGGCGCGCGGGCGCGCCGCTATGCCGGGCTCTATTCGATCGTCGAGAACGTCGACGATCGCTTCGGCGCCACGCATTTCGGCGTCAAGGGGGGCGCGATCTTCAAGCCGGTCACGCAACGTGTGTTCGCGGACCTCGGACGCGACTGGGCGCGCTACAACCAGGCGTACGATCCGAAGACGCCGCTGAGCGAGGCGGACAAGGCGCGCGTGTTCGAGCTGTGCGATCTCGTCACCCACGCCAGTGACAGCGCGTATGCGGCGAAGCTGCCCGCGATCCTCGACCTCGACGCGTTCGCCCGCTACGCCGCGGTGCTCGTCTGGCTGGCGAACCCCGACAGCGTGCTGCAGCAGGGGCAGAATTACTACGTCTATCTCCATCCGCCCACGCGGCAGCTCGCCTTCATCCCCTGGGATCAGGATCACTCGTTCGGCCAGTTCGCCTGGGGCTCGGAGTGGCAGCAGCAGAACCTCGACATCCTCCGTCCGTGGACGTCGTCGAACCGCTTTCTCGAGCGGACCTTCGCGGTGCCGGCGTTTCGCCAGCGCTATCTTGCGGCGCTCGAGCGCCTGACGCGCACGTTGACGCAGCCGGATCGGGTGTCGGCGCAGGTCGACGAGCTCGCCGCCGTGCTCGGCCCGGTCGTCGTCGACGAGCCGCTCACCGGACGATACGATTTGTTCCGAAAAGCCGTGGCCGGCCAGTCCTTCGATCGGCCGTTCTACGGCGGGACCGTGATGCCGATCAAGCCGTTCGTGCGCATCAGACAGGCGTCCGTGCTGAAGCAGTTGCAGCAGGCTCGGGGACGGTAGGCGGGGACCGGGGGACCAGGGGACCAGGGGACCAGGGGACCAGGGGACGAAGGGCGAAGGTTGATATCGATGCAGGGGCGGCCCTTGTGGCCGCCCGATGGGTTCGACATGTTTTTCAAATTCGTCAGCGCATGTGTGGTGATCGGGCTCGTGGGGTGCGCGGCGCTCATGGCGCAGACGACGACGCCGTCGGGAGAGGGATTGCCGGACGGGCCGGGCAAGGATGTCACCGTCCGCACGTGCGGCGTCTGTCACGAGGCGAGGCGCGCGGCGTCGCTGCGGTTGTCGCGCGACGGCTGGGCCTCGGTCATCGACGACATGGTCCGCCGCGGTGCGAAGGCCTCCGACGACGATCGACAGACGATCCTCGACTATCTCTCGACCAATTTCCTCGGTGAGGCGCCGCGGCCGCTGAACGTCAACACCGCGACCCAGATCGATCTCGAGAGCGTCCTCGAGCTGCTGCGCCGCGAAGCCGCCGCCATCGTCGCTTATCGCGACAAACACGGCGCGTTCAAGACGGTGGAAGATCTCAAGAAAGTGCCGGGGCTCGACTACAAGAAGATCGCGGGCAAACGCGAGCGGATCGTGTGCTACTGACGGGCGGCGGGCTGCAGGCCGCGGTCTGCGGGCAGAGGGCTGCGGGTCGGGCGGCCACAAGGGCCGCCCCTACATGGGACGTTTGCCCGCCGCCGGCAGACCGCGGACCGCAAGCCCGTTACAATCGACCATCATGACGACGCTCGGACGGACGTGTGCGGTGAAAGGTGAGATTCGCGCGACGGAGGATGTGACCATCGAAGGCCGCGTGGACGGGCCCGTCTTCTGCGAGCACCACGCCATCGTCGTCGCCGCGTCGGCGTATGTGACCGGCGACATCGTCGCACGCGACATCACCGTGTACGGGCGGACCGCCGGTCAGCTCGTCGCGACGGACATCGTCGACGTGCGGCCCGAGGCCGTCGTCCAGGGCACGGTCGTGAGCGCGCGCTTTCTGCTGAATCCGGACGCGCAGTTCGTCGGCCGCGTCGAGCCGCAGCATCTCGAAGCCGCTGTGCGTGTCGCGAAGTACGAGCAGAAGAAGCGCGACGGCGTGCGAAACACGATGTAGGGGCGGCCCGTGTGGCCGCCCACAGTTGGATCACACCGGAGGTGAGATGCGCGGCGTCGTGTCGTCGGTCTCGTCGGCTGCGGTGCTCGTCTTCCTGGCCGTCATGCCGGCCGGCTCAGCACGTCTGGCGGCGCAGGTGCAGCCAGGCATGGCGACGAATCAGGGTGTTTCCTCGACGAAGGCGACCGGTGTCATCGTCGGCCGCGTGATCGACGCCGTGACCGGGCGTCCGATCTCGGGCGCGACCGTCAGCCTCTCTGGCGCGGGCACTGCGCCGGGCACCAATCCTCTGGCCGTCGTGCTGTCGGGCGGCACCCGGCCGCCCACACCGTCCGTCACGAACGGCGACGGTTACTTCCTCTTCCGCGATTTGCCCGCGTCCAGCTACACCGTCGGCGCGACGGCGACGGGCTACATCACGAGCGCATACGGCAGCCGGCGTCCCGACAGCGGCGGCCTGCGGCGGACGATCGTGCTTCACGACGACGAGCACGTCATCGACGTCGTCGTGAAGATGTGGCATGTGGCGACGATTGGCGGCCGCGTCGTCGATGACACGGGCGAGCCCGTGGTCGGCACCACCGTGCGTGTGATGCGTCGCGATCGCGGCGGACGGCTCTCGCAGGCCGCCATCGTGCAGACCGACGATCGCGGCATCTATCGCGCGGCGAGCCTCACGCCATCCGACTACGTGGTGATGGTGGCGTCCACGTTCCTGTCGATGCCCACGGAGCTGGTGAACACGCTTCGCGGCAATCCCTCGTCACCGGTGCTCGCTGATCTGCGGCGCGACGCGGCGGCCGCGTTCTTCTTCCCGGAGGCGCCGGCGATCGACACCGGCGACATGCAGATCCTGATGAGCTCGCAGATTGGCGGGCTGCCCATGCCGACGCCGGGCGCCGATGGACACCTGCGCGCGTATCCGACGACGTTCGCGCCGAGCGCGAGCACGGTGGCGCGTGCGGAGACGATTCGTCTGACGGCGGGACAGGAGCGGTCGGACGTGGACATCCATCTGACGCTCACGCCGATGTTCCGCGTGAGCGGCGTCGTGACCGGACCGGACGGCCCGATGTCCGCGCTCGGTCTTCGTCTGCTCCCGGCCGACGCCCCGCAGTTCCAGTCCGACCTGAATATCGACGTCGCGACGACGGCGACGGGATCAGATGGCCGGTTCACGTTCCTTGGTGTGCCGCCCGGTCAGTACGAGATCCGCGCGACGCGAACACCTCGGCCCACGGCGGTGGCACGACCGGAAGTGCAGACGATCATCGCGACGAGCGGCCGCGTCACCGGCATCGTGTCCGTGCGCGGCGACATGCCGCAGCCGGCGTCCGATGGTCCGACGTGGTGGGCGCGACAGCCGGTCAGCGTCGGGAACCGCGATGTCAGCAGCGTGTCGATTGGACTGCGCACGGGTGCGCGCGTGAGCGGGCTCGTGCAGTTCGACGGCGTGGCTCCGGCGCAGAACGATCTCTCGCGGCTCGGCGTCCTGCTCAGGCCGGCTGACGGCCGCACGACCTCGTTGCCGTCACCGGTGCCGATCGACGATCGGCTGAGCTTCGTCACGCCGCAAGTGCCGGCGGATCGCTACGTCGTCGCCGTGACCGGCATGCCGGCAGGATGGAACCTTGCGTCCATCCGCGCGAGCACGGGCGACATCACGGATCATCCGTTCACGCTCGACACCGATCTCGACAGCGTCGTCGTCACGTTGACCAAGCTGACGACCACGATCGCGGGCACCGTGACCGGTGCGCATGCGGGAGATCCCGATGCGGTCGTGGTGCTGTTCCCCGCCGACGTGCGCGCGTGGATCGACGACGGCATGCTGGGCAGCCGCGTGCAGACGATCGACGTGCGCCCCGACGGCAGCTATCAATCGCAGAACCTGACGGCCGGCGAGTACGCGGTCGCGGCCGTCCCGGCCGAGACGACGATCGACGTGCGCGACGCGGCGCTGTTCACCGCACTCGCGCGCGTGGCGACGCGCGTCAGCGTCGGCACGGGACAGACGCGGACGCAGTCGCTGACGGTGAGCGCGATCCAGGAAGCAGGTCGGCCATGACGTTCGTTCGCGCGAGACGCCGGCGACGCGCCATTGCGGCAGGCATTGCGGCGGCGGCTATCGCGGCGATGACGATCACGATCGCCGCACAGCGTGGCGGCGGCCCTCCCGCGCCCGTACGGGACAACGGCGTGCGGCCGATCGTGACGGGTGAGGCCTTCATCGGCGGCATCGTCGTCACTGACGAGTCGACGCCGCGTCCGCTGCGGCTGGCCAGCGTCACGCTGCGTGATCCCGATCGCGGCGTGCAGCGCGTGTCGGTCACCGACGAGCGCGGCACGTTCGGCTTCTCGCGCCTGCCGGCCGGGCACTATCTGATTTCCGTCAATCGGCCGCCGTACGTGTCCGTGACGTACGGCGCGCGCACGGCACGCGGACAGGGCCTCACGATCGCGCTCGAGAACGGACAACGGCTCGACGCGATTCGCATCGCGATGCCGCACGGCGCCGCGATCACCGGCCGGATCGTCGACGAGCGCGGCGCGCCCGTGTCGTCGCCGCGCGTGAACCTCGCCGTCGTCGAAGCGATCGTCATCGGCCCGACGTCGTCGTATCGCCGCGTGTACGGGCAGACGATCGAGCCGGACGATCGCGGCATCTATCGCATCTACGGTCTGCCGGCCGGGACGTATCTCATCGGCGCGACGCCGGGCTTGTCCCTGCTCACGCGTGGGGCGAGTCCGCGCGTGCCGACCGACGACGAGATCCGATGGGCGACGCGGACGGCCACGACCGGGCCTCGCGTCATGGCAGGGCCGCCGCCGGTCGGATCGGCTACCGCGCTCGCGGAGCTCTTCTATCCCGGCGTCACGGACATCGCGTCGGCCACACCCGTCACGCTGGCGGCTGGTGAGGAGCGCGCCGGTGTCGACATCGCCGTGCGCGCCGTGCCCGTCGCGACGATACGCGGTGTGGTCCGGACCCCGGACGGTGCGCCAGCGCGAGGGGCGCAAGTGCTGGCTGCGCCATCGACGGATCGCGCGTTGGCCGACGTCCTTCCCTCGTTGCCGCCTCTCGGCCTGAGCGCGGCGGACGGCTCGTTCGTGATCGGCGATCTCGCGCCGGGACACTATCGGTTGATGAGCCGCGCATCGAGCGCGGCCGGCGGCGCACCAGTTCCGGCGCGCGGATCGTCGCCGCCGGGCAGCGATCTGTGGGCGCTGGCGGACGTCGACGTCGCGGGCGCCGATATCGACGGCGTGACGCTCACGCTCGCGCCGGGGATGACCGTGTCGGGCCGCGTCGTGTTCGACGCGACGTCATTGCCGCCGCCCGAGCCGGCGACCGTGCGGCTCACGCTGTCGCCGCCGCCATCGGGCGGTCCCGCGCTCGGTGCGCCCGCAACGCAGGCCGAGGCCGACGATACCTTCGCGTTCAAGGGCATCGCACCGGGACGCTACGTGCTCATCGGCAACGCGGGCACGACGGCCACCGTGCAGCCGCTGTGGATGGTCAAGACCGCCATGCTGAACGGCCGCGACGTGCTCGATACGCCTTTCGACGTCACGCCGAATCTCGACGTGAGCGATCTCGTCGTGACGTTCACCGATCGCGTGACGAAGTTGACGGGCCTGGTCTCCGATCAGACCGGGCATCCCGTGCCGGCGTATTCGGTGATCGCGTTCTCGACCGATCCCGCCTCGTGGCATCAGCAGTCGCGGCGCGTCCGCATGCCCGTGCGTCCAGCGAGCGACGGCCGCTTCGCCATCAGCGGGCTTCCGCCTGGCGAGTACTACCTCGCCGTGCTCCCCGACTTTCCGCCGAACGAATGGTCCACGCCGGCGTTTCTCCAGACGGTCGTGCCCGGCGCCGTCCGCGTGACGATCCGCGACGGCGAGACGACGACGCAGGACGTCAGATTGGCGGGATGACGCGGAAGAGACGCAAGAAAAGTTAGAAAGTTGGAAGCCAGAAGCCAGAGGGAAAGCTGGCCTGTTACCGGAATCCCGCTTCCTTGACTGTCGCGGACACGCGGTTTCGCGTCGCGGCGTGCCGGGGCAGCGGCGCGCGCAGGATGAAGTCGCGGGCCTCGTCGAAGTGCAGCTTCGTCAGCTTCCGGGTCTGCGTGGGGTTGCATCTGGCGATCGCGTCCGCGATGCGGAGGTGATTCTGCGCTACGCGTCGCCGCTCGGCCAGCGTGGCGCGGCTGTCGAAGCCCGCGCGGATCGTCTGGGCCAATGACTCGAACAGCGCGTTGCTGAGCAGCTCGAACAGCGGATTGCCCGTCGCGCGGCAGAGAATCTGGTGGAAGCGGATGTCCGCGTTCGTGAAGCGCTGCCGCTGTTCCAGCGAGTCGAGCATCGTCTGCGCCTCGCGCCTGAGCGCGCGGACGTCTGCGTCGGTCCGCTGCCTGGCGGCCAGCTCCGCCGCGCGGACTTCGATCGAGCAGCGCAGATCCAGCACCTGGGCGGGCGTGGCCTGCTCGGTGTGGAGCGCGTGGAAGACGAACTGCGCGAAGCCGCGGTTGCTCAGGCGGCCGACGCGGGGCGTGCGGCCGTTGCCGATGTCCAGGATGCCGGCGGTCTTGAGCGCACGGTACGCCTCGCGGACCACGCCGCGGCTGACCTGGAGCGCTTCGCTCGTCTCGCCTTCAGATGGGATCCGTGCGCCGCACGCGAGACGATGACGGCGCGTGTAGTCGATCAGATATTGCACGACCTGATCGGATAGGTTGTCCTGGCTCTTTTTCCGTGCGGGGTCCATGGGAAGCGGGCAAAGTATAGCGCTCCACGGGCTGCAGGCTACAGGCTGCGGGCTACGGACGACGGTCTTCAGGCGGTTGCCGGCTGGTTGCGGTTGCCCGGCGTTCTCCAGTACCACGCGAGCACGGCGACGAGCAGCGCGGTCGTGATCGGCAGCGCGGAGTTGAAACGGACGAGGCCCGGTAGCAACACGGGCAGCGCGAGGCCGATGGCGGCGCAGGCGGAGCGCAGGCCGCGCTTGTCGGGCACGAGCAGCACGATGAGCAGGTGGCGCGCGACGTTCATCTTCCAGCCGAGGAACAGCGCGAACGGCACGAGGCCCCAGCCGATGCGATCCTCGAGATCGAAGCCGCGCCGCTCCTGCACGCGCCACAGCGCGTACGCGAACGGAACGGCGATCGCGGCGGCGACGATCGAGCTGTACCACCGGCCCTTGAGGCCGTCGTTGAACGAGTAGATGTAGAGGTAGTTGTCCCAGACGAAGTACGGCAGGACGAGGCCGGCCGCGAGGATCGCGACGAAGATCGCCGCACGGCGCCGCGTCATCGCCGGCAGGTTCATCGCGTACGCGAGCGGCGACAGCTTCATCGTGATCGCCAGCGCCATCACCGCGTGACAGGCGCCGCGGCCCGCGCGCGCAAGCAGCAGCGCGATCATCACGACGACGAGCATGACGAGGTACGAGCCGTCCTGCACGTAGACGAAGCGCTCGCTGAAGTAGACGACGTTCAGATAGAGCAGAGGAAACACGTACCAGCGTGTCCGCAGGCAGTACCAGAGCGACATCCCGACGAAGGCGATCGCCAGCAGCAGCACCATGCCGTAGAGACCGACGCCGAGGCGGGTGCCGATCGCAGAGAGACCGGCTTCCGCCAGCAGGACAGCCGGCGGATACGGCGCGGATGCGGCTTTCGACCACGTCTGCGCTTCGAGCGGCGTCTGATCGACCTTGGCCTTCGTGTACATGTCGAAGACGTCGTTCAGGACGACGTTCGATTCGTACACGTCTGCGATCGTGTCCGTGCCGTACGTCGCTGGCTGCGAGATGTGCCGTAGCAACGGGACGCGCGCGTAGTCGACGAACGGCCGCGGGACGTTCGGCAGGCTGAGCGCGATCATCACGGCGATCGTCAGCGCGATCGCCGCGCAGCGGCGCGCGCGGGGCCATGCGAGCAGCCACGCGTCCAGCGCCGCGAGACGCCGTGTCACCGCGACGAGCCGATCGTCAGCACGATCTTGCCCGTCGTCTGTCGTCCTTCGAGCAGGCGATGCGCGTCGGACGCGTGGGCGAGATCGAACGTCCGGTGCAGGTTCAGCTTCAGGGTGCCTGCCGCGAGCGCGTTGAAGACGTCGCCCGCGCGCCACAGCAGCTCGTCGCGTGTGGCCACGTAGTGCCCGAGGCTCGGCCGCGTGACGAAGAGCGAGCCCTTGCCGTTGAGCGTGTTGAGATCGAACGGCGGCACGGGACCGCTCGACTGGCCGAACAGCACGACCATGCCGCGCGTCCGCACGGCGTTGAGGCTCTGATCGAACGTCGTCTTGCCCACCGAGTCGTACACGACGTCGACGCCGCGTCCGCTCGTCAGCCGCTTCGCTTCGACGTCGAATGCCTGCTTCGTGTAGAGAATGACGTCGTTCGCACCCGCCGCGCGTGCGATCGCCGCCTTGTCCTCGGTCGACGTCGTGCCGATCACGTGCGCGCCCCGTATCCGTGCCATCTGCACGATCAGCCCGCCCGCACCGCCCGCGGCCGCGTGCACGAGACACGTGTCGCCCGGCTTCAGCGGATAGGTGGAGTGCGTCAGATAGTGCGCGGTCATGCCCTGCAGCATCACGCCCGCGGCCGTCGTGAGATCGACCGCGTCGGGCACCTGGACGAGCTGCGTTGCCGGCACGATGGCATATTCGGCGTACGAGCCGCGTGCCATCGCGTAGGCGACGCGATCGCCGGGCTTCACGTCCGTCACGCCGGCGCCCACGCGCTCGACGATGCCGGCCCCTTCCGCGCCGACGGTGATCGGTGCATCGGCCTTGTAGAGACCGGTGCGGATGTAGACGTCGATGAAGTTGACGCCGCTCGCCGCCAGCTTGACGAGCGCCTGGCCGGGCCCGGGCTCTGGCACCGCCACGTCGACGAGCGTGAGCGCCTCAGGGCCGCCGGGCTGCTGTACCTGGATGCGTTTCATGGCGATCTCCGATTTCGTCAGAGCTTACTCCAGGTCCGGCGCACGAGGATTCGCGTTTGGACTACGATCTGGCGAGTGAGCACCACCACGGTCGGCGAAGGCCTCGAAGAGGGTTATCTCACCAGGGACACCGTCCAGCGCATCGTCACGAGCGGTCTCGAGCCGCTGCCCATCGACGGCAAGCGGGTGCTGGCGATCATTCCGGACGGCACGCGGACGATGCCGATGCCGCTGCTGTTCGAGATCATCGAGCGCGCGATCGGCCGGCGGACGAGCGCGCTGGATTTTCTGATCGCGCTCGGCACGCACTCGCCGATGGGCGACGCCGACCTGAGCCGGCTCGTCGGCCGTCCGGTCGCAGACGGCCGCGCCGGCACGCATCGCCTCTTCAATCATCGCTGGGACGATCCCGCGTCGTTCACGCAGCTCGGGACGATTCCCGCCAGCGAGATCGAGCAGTTGTCGCGTGGCCTGCTGCGGCAGGACGTGCCCGTCGCGCTCAACCGCCTCGTCACCGAGTACGATCACGCGATCATCTGCGGGCCGGTGTTTCCGCATGAAGTCGCGGGCTTCTCCGGCGGGACGAAGTATCTGTTTCCCGGCATCGCCGCGCCGGAGATCATCCACTTCACGCACTGGCTCGGCGCGCTCGTCACGAGCTACGAGATCATCGGCACGCTCGACACGCCGGTCCGCGCGGTGATCAATCGCGCGGCGGCGATGTTGGACACGCCGCTGTCGCTCATCGCGCTCGTCGTCTCGCACGACGGCGTGGCCGGCGCCTTCGTCGGCGACGTGCAGGCCGCGTGGCGCCAGGCCGCGCTGCTGTCGGCGCGGCGGCACATGACCTGGGTCGATCGGCCGTTCGATCGAATGCTGTCGATCATGCCCGAGATGTACGACGACCTGTGGACCGCCGCGAAAGGCGCGTACAAGGCCGAGCCGGCGATCGCCGACGGCGGCGAGGTCGTCATCTACGCTCCGCACGTGCGCGAGATCAGCTACGTGCACGGGAAGCTGATCGACGAGATTGGCTATCATTGCCGGGACTACTTTCTCGCGCAGTGGGATCGGTTCAGCCGGTATCCCGGTGGAATCCTGGCGCACTCCACGCACGTGAAAGGGCTGGGCACGTACGACGCCGCGACCGGCATCGAGACGCCGCGGATTCGCGTGACGCTCGCGACGGGCATTCCCGAGGAGCGCTGCCGTCGCGTCAACCTCGGCTATCGCGATCCGGCGACGATCGATCCGGCCACGTGGCCGGCCGAGGCCGCGGATCGATCGATCGTCGTCCCGCGCGCGGGCGAGTTGCTGTTTCGCGTCGGGACCGCACCGACGGAGTGATGTGATGTAAAAAGCGCTCGTCAACTTCGAACTTTGAACTTCGAACTTCGAAAGGGGAGCGACGCTCCAGCGTCGAGCATTCCAAGTTCTCGGTTCTCGGTTCTCGGTTCGAAGTTCAAAGTTCGAAGTTCGAAGTTCCCTGAAAGGATCACATGGCCGCTGCAATGGGAGTCGTCGGGTTGGGCGTGATGGGCGCCAATCTGGCTCGAAACATCGAGAGCCGGGGCTTTGGCGTGGCGGGGTACGACCTCGACGCCGCGAAGACACAGAAGTTCGTCGCCGACGGCGCGGGTCATCAGGTGACGGGCGCCGACAGCCCGGCCGCGTTGATGAGCTCGCTCGAGCATCCGCGGCGCGTGCTGATCATGGTGCCCGCCGGCGCGCCGGTCGACGCGGTCATCCAGCATCTGCTGCCGCACCTGCAGCCTGGCGACATCCTGATGGACGGCGGCAACTCCTTCTTCAAGGACACCGATCGCCGGTCGGACGAGCTCGCCGCGCGCGGAATCCTGTTTCTCGGCACGGGCGTGTCCGGCGGCGAAGAAGGCGCGCTCAAGGGACCGGCCATCATGCCGGGCGGCGCGCGTGAAGCGTGGGAGGCTGTCGCGCCGATCCTGCGCGCGATCGCGGCGAAAGCCGAAGACGGCGAGCCGTGCGTTGCGTACATGGGCGCGAAGGGCGCCGGGCACTACGTGAAGATGGTGCACAACGGCATCGAGTACGGCGACATGCAGCTCATCGCCGAGACGTACGACGTGCTGTCACGCGGGCTCGGCCTGAAGGCGCCGGAGATCGGCGACATCTTCGCGGAGTGGAATCGCGGGGAGCTGAAGTCGTACCTCGTCGAGATCAGCGCGGACGTGCTGAAGTTCGTCGATCCCGAGACGAAGCGGCCGCTCGTCGACGTGATCCTCGACGAAGCGCAGCAAAAAGGCACCGGCAAGTGGATGAGCCAGAACGCCTTCGACGTCGGCGCGCCGATTCCGACGGTGAACGCGGCGGTCGAAGCGCGAATCCTGTCCGCGTTGAAGACCGAGCGCGTCGCCGCCAGCAAAGTACTGACCGGGCCGTCGCCGACGTTCTCCGGCGATCGGAAGGCGCTCGTCGACGCCGCACGCCAGGCGCTCTACGCCAGCAAGATCACGTCGTACGCGCAGGGCATGGCGCTCCTGCGCATGGCGTCCGAGGAATATCGCTACGACATCGATCCCGGCGAGGTCGCGCGCATCTGGCGCGCGGGCTGCATCATCCGCGCCTCGCTCCTGAGCGACATCAGCGCGGCGTTCGTGCGCGATCCGCACCTGACGAACCTGCTGCTCGATCCCGCGTTCCGCGACGCGATCGGCCAGCGCCAGCAGGCGTGGCGCACGTTCGTGCAGACGGCCGTCGGCCTCGGCATCCCGGTGCCGGCGATCGGCACGTCGCTCGCGTACTACGACGCCTATCGCAGCGAGCGGCTGCCGGCGAACCTCACGCAGGGCCAGCGCGACTACTTCGGCGCCCACACGTACCGCCGGACCGATCGCGACGGCGTGTTCCACACGCACTGGACGACGGATTGAAGGAACTTCGAACTTCGAACTTCGAACTGAGAACTGAGAACTGAGAACTGAGAACTGAGAAAAACAGATCGGCTGGAGACGGTCGGTTGTGGGGGTATTTCGAAGTTCAAAGTTCCAAGTTCGAAGTTGCAAGAGAGGCCGCCTCGGTGGCGTCGATTGCCCGAGGTGGGCTGGATGCTGGAGGTGTGGTCCGGCGCACCCGGCGTGATCCAGCTCGGGAATACCCGAAGCGGCCCCTGGACGTAGAGCGTACGCCTGGTCGCGGGCGGGGTCCATCCCCGATTCACCCTATTCTGGCGGCTCTATCGCTCTAGAAGACATTTCGGCGGGTGCCTGACGTCAGCCCGGCCATGGCGCCATGGCCGGGGGGACGGGCTACAGCCAACCCTACCTGTAAATACCGTCCATCCATGATGGCCCCCAGTTCCCTCCCCCGGTATCGTGGGCGCCTCGTTCCAGGTCCAATCGCCTCGTCGTGACCGCGGTGGCACGCCATGCACCTGACTGCCGGCTGAAAGGCCGGTTGAGCAGGCCACCGGGGTTCGGTTGCGATGCGGAGAACGGGCCCGGACGGGATGGAGGTCAGTACACATGAAGCAGAACCGGAAAGGGTGGATGCTGTTCGGCTCGCTCCTGTTGGCGTGCCTGATAGCGTCCCCGGCAGCGGCCCAGATCACGACGGGCACGG
>DASZVJ010000122.1:0-6777 GCA_035547155.1 Vicinamibacterales bacterium | reverse complement strand
AGATCTCGCTGCTGGGCCTCAGTCCGGCCGACGAGGTGTGGCGGCTTCCGCCGGCAGGCGCCAGCGCCTCCGATGAGGTCGCGACGCTGCTCGAGGACGTGACGCAGGATCTGCCGCTCGTCGTGATTCTCGAAGATCTGCACTGGGCCGATCACGCCACGCTCTCCTGCCTCGCGACGCTCGCGCATCGCCGATCGACGGCGCCGTTGTGCGTCGTCGGCACCTACACGAAAGCGCACGGCGGCCCGGCCGTCGATGCGCTCGAGCGACTCGGCCGCGAGCTCCGGCCCATACGCCGCGGGCGGCACATCCGGCTGCCACCGCTCGATGCGGCTCACGTCCACACGTATCTGGAGCGGCAGCTCGGCGTTGACGCGGCCGATGCGATCGCCGAGGCGGCGTTCGACGCGACGGGGGGACATCCCGGGCGTCTCGCGCGTGCGGTCGACGTGCTGAGCGACATGGCCGCGCGAGCAGACTCCGGCGCCGTGCGCTGGCGCGGCGATCACCTGGCGCTGGCGATCGCGGCGATGACCGCCGAAAGCGTGCAGGGTCAGATCGACGAGCTCGCCTCTGACGATCGGATCATGCTGGAGACCGCGGCGATCATCGGCCCGTCGTTCACGGCGGCCGCCGTCGCCGCAGGGCTCGATCTGATGCACGTGAGCGTCGTCACGGCGCGGCTGGACGCGCTCGCCGCCCGCGGCACGCTCATCGAGGCGTGCCCGCAGCGGCGCGGTGCGCCGGCTGGCCGCTACCGGTTTCGAACGCCGGCGGCGATCGATCGTCTCGTCGCGCCCATTCCTCTCGCGCGCTGCGCCGGAGTCATCGCCAGGGCGTCGCGCGTCATGCCGGTCTCCCCCGGGCGCGCCTGACGCGCGCGACGTCACGACATCAAAACGAGCGATCGTGCCCGGCCGCGCGATGCCGCGGGCCGCGAGCGGACGCACGCGCATCAGCGCGCACGGCGTCTGGCGCAGCATTTGAAGCAGATCCCCTTCGAGCGCTCGCACGATGGAGCGATCGAGCGGATCGATGCACGGCATCGTCAATCGACGGCGGGCAGCGGCCTGGATTCTTGCGGCGATCGTGATGTCGTGGGCCGCGTCACGCGACGTCCGCGCCGACGATCCGTCCTCGCCCGCCACACCGCCGCCGGACGAAACGCCGCACTCGTCGTTTCTGCGGTGGGTCCACGTCGACGGCCTGTGGCTGCCCGGCGAGTCGGATGCGGGCGTGTTCGGTCTCGTCGGCATGCACATCGTGGTCGCGCGCATCGGCCGCACGGCGATCTTCGGCCCGCCGGGCGTCATGCTCGTGCGCCAACAGACGGCGAACGGCCCGATCATTCGGGCGCTGTTCACCTGGGGCATGAGCTATCGCCTCACGGACATGCACGTGCCGCACAAGTCGCGTCCCGCCTCGCTCTATCTCAGCCTCGCCAAATGCTGGACGAACGTGAACATCGACGACGGCATCGCGATGTTCGGGCTGTCGATCACGTGGGAGCGCTAGGGTTTCCGAGGTGGAAAGGCCGCCCGCCTTATGCGCCGCCGCGCCGCTGGACGATCGTCGCGTGGTTGGCCGAAATCCAGGCGCGGAGATTCTTCACGAGCTCGTCTGCGCACAGCCCCCACGCGCCGAGTGACTGCGCCGAGCTCTGCGTACGGGCCCCGCGGAACTCCTTGCGGTACTTCCCGACCTGCAGGACCGACGACACCCAGAACGTGTTGGCGACGATGGGCGTGGAATCCAGATCGGCGCCGCCGTACGCATCGCGATAGCTGAGCCGCTGGCCGTAGGACTCGCTGCCCACACCGCGCGCCGTCACGGTGAGGATGACGTCGGCGATTTCGCGCCGGTCCACGACCGTGACGTCCTTGGCCTTGCGCAGGCGATTGGCCACATCGTTGATGGAATCCTGCAGACCGCGGTCCGTATCGACGAAGCCGTCTCGCGACGGGGCCGAGACGAACACGGTGACGGACGACGGCGTCTGTCCGATGAGCCAACCGAGCAGCACGAGACTCAACATCGCTGAACTCCACAGCCGCGCCACACGGTCAGCGCGGGAACCGGCGCAATGTATCACGGAGACGCACGCGCAAGGTGCGAGCCTCATGCGAGTTCTGACTCCAACTTTTTTGGTGGTCACACCAGCACGATCGTTCACATCCTCCGTGATAGACTCGCGCCGTCCACGGCGATAACGGCCCGCGTTCGTCGCGCATGCATCGTGCGCACCGCGGTGCCGCGCGAACGCGGACGGCCTCGTCTGTCACGAAAGGAATTCATGGGTCGACGTCTCCCCAGCTTCGTCGCGGCCATCGGCCTGCTCGCATGGGCCGTCGCGAGCGCCGGCTGCGGCGCGGCGTCCGCGTCCGCGACGCCGTCCGGCGCACAGCTCTATCGATCCTGCGTCTCCTGCCACGGACCATCCGGCGAAGGCAGCGCGCTCATCGGCGCGCCACGTCTCGCAGGCATGCCGGCGTGGTACGTCGCGTCGCAGGTCGAGCGCTTCCAGACGGGCCTGCGCGGCCAGCATCCCGACGACGTCGAGGGGCTGCGGATGCGCGCGATGTCGAAGCAGATGCTGTCGAAGGCCGAGGTCGACACGGTGGCGACGTACATCGCGGCGCTCGCGCCGGTGACCAATCCCGCGACGCTGCCGGCGCCGGCGGCCGCGACGCCAAGCGCGTTCACGCTCTGCACGACGTGCCACGGCGATCGCGGACAGGGCAACGAGCAGGTCCACGCGCCGCCGCTCGCGGGCCAGGACGACTGGTACGTCGCGCGCCAGCTGCGCAAGTTCCGCAGCCGCGTGCGCGGCACCGCGGCGGGCGATCCGATCGGTCCCGTCATGCAGGCGATGTCGCTGACGATCGCCCCCGAGAACATCGACGCGCTCGCGGCGTACGTGCACGCGCTGCCGCACGACGCCCACTGACACTCATGGCATCCACCGAAAACGATCCGAACGTCATCGGCCGCATGTTCTTTCGCTGGACGGTCCTCGGCGCACTGGCCTTCGCGCTGGCGGCCTTCCTGCTGACGTCCTGAGGTATCGCGATGATCTCCTGGTACGTCCCCGAGGCCTCGACCTTCGCCGCCGACGTCGACCATCTCGTCCTGCTGGTCGCCGTCATCGTCGGCGTCTGGTTCCTACTCGCCGAGATCGTCTTCTTCGCGCTGATCTTCAAGTTCCGCGCGCGCGACGGCCGGCGCAGCCAGTACGTGACCGGCGAACAGAAGCACGAGAAGCGCTGGATCTCCTATCCGCACTACGCCGTGCTCGTCTTCGACGTGATCATCGTCGTCGCCGCGCTGCGCGTGTGGAACACGATCAAGGTCGCGACGCCGCAGACGCAGGAGACCGTGCGCGTGATCGCGCAGCAGTGGGCGTGGACGTTCGTTCACGCGGGACCTGACGGTCAGCTCGACACGCCGGACGACATCACGACGATCGACGATTTGAATCTGCAAGTGAACCGCACCTATCAGTTCGAGCTGCACTCGCGCGACGTGCTGCACAGCTTCTCGATCCCGGTCTTCCGGCTGAAGCAGGACGCCGTCCCCGGCCGCGTGATTCGCGGATGGTTCACGCCGACGCGCACGGGCACGTACGACGTCCAGTGCGCGGAGATCTGCGGGCTCGGGCACGGGCTGATGCCAGCGCGCGTACACGTGCAGACGCCAGAGCAACACGCGGCGTGGCTGGCGGGCGCCGGTTCCGGCGCGCCAGGCGCTCCTGCGGCGCCGGCCGTGATTGCCGATGCTGGCAGTGCAGCACAGACCGCGGGAGGGACGCGATGAGCGGGCACGCGCACGCGGCGCACGACGAGAGCTGGATCAAGAAGTACTTCTGGTCGACCGATCACAAGGTCATCGGTCTCCAGTACCTGTTCACGGGCATGGCGATGGCGGTGATCGCCGGGTTCGCCGTGTACGTGTTCCGCATGCAGCTCGCGTTTCCGGGCCACGAGGTGCCGCTGTTCGGCCGCGTGTCGGCGGCGGAGTACAACGCGCTCGTCACGATGCACGGCAGCATCATGGTCTTCTGGGTGGCGATGCCGGTGCTCATCGCGGCGTTCGGGAACTTCCTGATCCCGCTGATGATCGGCTGCGACGACATGGTGTTCCCGAAGATCAACCGTCTGTCGTACCAGATCTTCCTCATCAGCGCGCTCATCGCCGTCTCGTCGTTCTTCGTGCCGGGCGGCGCGTTCGGCGGCGCATGGACGTCCTATCCGCCGCTCTCGACGAGCCCCGTCTACAACCAGACGCCCTACGGCGCGACGATGTGGCTGATTGCGGTCGTGCTCGAGTTCGCGGCGTTCCTGCTCGGCGGCATCAACTTCGTCACGACGACGATGAACTCGCGGGCGCCGGGCATGAAGATGTTCGACGTACCGATCGTCGTCTGGATGATCGTGCTCGCGAGCGTGCTGTTCATGGCGTCGGTCGGTCCGCTCGTCGCCGGCGCGATCATGCTGCTCTTCGATCAGACGCTGCACACCGGCTTCTTCGACCCGGCGCGCGGCGGCGATCCGATCCTCTGGCAGCATCTCTTCTGGTTCTTCGGCCACCCCGAGGTCTACGTCGTCCTGCTGCCGGCGATGGGCATCGTCGCGGAGATCCTCGCGGTGTTCGCGCGCAAGAAGCTGTTCGGGTACCGCACGATCATCTACACGACGGTCGCGACCGGCATCATCAGCTTCTTCGTCTGGGCGCACCATCAGTTCATCGCGGGCATCGACCCGCGCATCGCCAGCCTGTTCAGCGTGACGACGCTCATCATCTCGGTGCCGATCGCCGAGATGGTGTTCGTCTACATCGCGACGCTCTACGGCGGATCGATCCGGTTCCGGACGCCGATGCTGTGGGCGCTGGCGTTCATCGCGGAGTTCCTGATCGGCGGCGTGACCGGGATCTTCCTCGGCGCGGCCGGCGCCGACGTCTACTTCCACGACACGTACTTCGTCGTCGCGCACTTCCACTACACGTTCTTCCCGATCGCGTTCATCGGCGGGTTCGCGGCGATCACCTACTGGTTCCCGAAGATGTTCGGCCGGATGATGAACGACACGCTCGGCAAGATTCACTTCTGGGGCACGATCGTCGGCTTCAACATGGTCTTCCTGCCGCTGTTCCTGACGGGCGCGGCGGGCGACCACCGGCGCATCTACAGCTATCAGGCGTTTCCGGATCTGAACACGCCGGCGCTGCAGCATCTGCGGATCACGGCGACGATCGGGCTGCTGATCATGCTCGCGTTCCAGACGGTGTTCCTCTACAACTTCTTCCGGTCGCTGTTCGCCGGTCAGAAAGCGGCGGACAACCCGTGGCACGCGAACACGCTCGAGTGGCTCGCGCCGTCGCCGCCGCCGCACGGCAACTTCGCGGTGCTGCCGACGGTCTATCGCGGCCCGTACGAGTACGGCGTGCCCGATCGCCACGACGACTATTGGCCGCAGCACGTGCCCGATCAGCCGTCGACGGACGGCGGCGTCGCACCGAGCCGCGCGGCGGAGGCACACGCATGACGCACGGACACGATGCAGCCGTTTCGACAGTGCCGGTGGCGACCACGCGCAGCGTGATGGAGGTGCCGACGGGGCGCCTCGCGGTGTGGTGGGTGCTCGCGTCGGAGATCGTGATCTTCGGCGGGCTGCTCGGCGTGTACATCATGCAGCGGATCGGCCATCCCGGTTGGGCGAACCAGTCGATCCACACGAACACGCTGGCCGGCAGCATCAACACGTTCATCCTGCTGTCGTCGAGCCTGTCGGCGGTGCTCGCGCACCAGGCGGCCGAGCGCGGCGACGGCCCGCGCGCCGCGCGGCTGCTGCGCCTGACGGCGCTCGGCGGCGCGTCGTTCCTCGTCGTGAAATCGATCGAGTGGACGCACGAGATTCGCGAGGGCTTCACGATCACGTCGAATCTCTTCTGGTCGTTCTACTACACGGCCGCGGGGCTGCACGCGCTGCACGTCATCGCGGGCATGATCATCATGCTGATCGTGGCGGCGGGCGCCGCGCGCAACCAGCATCTCCATCGCGTCGAGAACATCGGGATCTACTGGCACTTCGTCGATATCGTGTGGATCTTCCTGTTCCCGCTCCTCTACATCGCAAAATAGACGCCTATGTCGACTTCGACCGCCCACGCGGCTCATCACGACGGTTACTACGTCCGGATCTGGGCGACGCTCTGCGTCCTGCTCGCCATCAGCATTCTCGGCCCGATGGTCGGCATCCGGATCGTGACGCTCATCACGGCCTTCGGCATCGCGATCGTCAAGGCCTACCTCGTCACGAAGCACTTCATGCACCTCAACATCGAGAAGCGTTGGGTGACGTGGATTCTCGTCGCGATGGTCGCGTTCATGGTCGTGATGTTCGGCGGCGTCGCGCCTGACGTCATGAAGCACGCCGGCCATCACTGGCAGAAGGACTACGTCGAGCCGGCCGTCGTGCACGAGGAACATTCGGAGTAAGAAATAGTCGTAGGGCGGTCCTTGTGGCCGCCCCGTCCGGCGCTCGACACCCATGTCCATCGCTCACAGCATCTCCGAGTCGCCCCGCGAAAAAGTGCCGAGCAGCGTGCTCGGCATGCTGCTGTTCGTCGCTTCGGAGCTGATGTTCTTCGCCGGGCTGATCAGCGCCTTCACGATCTCGCGGGCCGGATCGACCGACGCGATGTGGATCACGCCGTCCGCCCCGCTGCTGCCCGCGGCCGCAACGGCCGTCAATACGACGGCATTGATCCTGAGCGGCC
>DASZVJ010000121.1:0-20003 GCA_035547155.1 Vicinamibacterales bacterium | reverse complement strand
ATCTCCAGAAAGCTGTTTGCGGCGGCCGTGTTGTGCGTGGGGCTCGCCGCCCCGATTGCCGCGCAACGCGATCGTCAGATGGGCGGCCTCGGTCTCGAGGCCTTCGAAGACAAGAACTTCAACGGCCGCAGCGCGACGTTTCTCGACGACACGCCGGATCTCCGCGCGGCCGGCATGAGCAGCCGCATCTCGAGCCTGCGCATCGCCAACGGCCAGACGTGGCAGGTGTGCACCGGCGTCAACTACACGGGACGCTGTCAGGTCTTCTCCGGCAACGAGTCCGACCTTGCGAAGCGGACGGGCTGGAACGACGCGATCATGTCCCTACGCCGCGTCGGCGGCAATCGCGGAGGCGGTGGTCCCGTCGGCCCCGGCTTCGGCGGAGGTTTCGGTCCAGGCCCGGGCCGCGGCGTCGAGCTCTACGCCGGCACGCGCTACTCCGGCCAGCGCAAGGCCGTCACGTCATCGGTCTCGAACCTGCGCTCGATCGATTTCAACGATCGCGCGTCGAGCCTCCGCATCGCACGCGGCGAGGTCTGGGAGATCTGCGTCAACGCCAACTACGACGACTGCCGCGTCGTCGACGACGACGTCCCGGATCTCGGTGTGATCGGATTGAACCGCGAGATCTCGTCGATGCGGCCGCGGTTCAACGGCCGTGGCGGTGGTGGCCCCGCGATCGGCCGCCCGCGCATCGTGTTCTACAGCGAGATCGGCTATCGAGGCCGGTCGACGACGTTGGAGCGCGATACGCCCAATCTCCGGCTGCCAGGCGGCGTCCGCAGCGCGCGCGTGTTGTCGGGCCAATGGGAGGTCTGCGAGAACGATCGCTACAACGGCCGCTGCATCACCATTACCGGAGATGTCCCAGATTTGCGCAGCTCGATCCTGCGCACCGACCCCTCTTCCGCGAGGATCCGGTAGCTCGCGCCTCGCGGCTCGTTCACGAGACCGGGCTTCGTAAGAAGCCCGGTCTCATCCTGTATTGAGCGCCATGGCCGACAGCAGCTACCGCGAGACCCTTCGGATCACGGGTGTCCCGTCGTTCCTCTGGACACAATTCCTCGGCGCGTTCAACGACAACGTCTCCAAGATCATCGTCACGTTCATCGTGATGGGCGAGATCGGCAAAGTCCAAGGGACGACGCTCGTCGCCGCGATCTTCATCCTGCCGTTCCTGCTCTTCTCCGGCTATTCCGGCTATCTCGCCGACCGCTTCAGCAAGCGCTACGTGCTCGTCTCCGTGAAGGTGCTGGAGATCGGCATCATGCTGCTGTCGATTCCCGGATTGCTCGGCCATCAGGTGCCGCTGCTACTGACGGTGATGTTCCTGATGGGCACGCATTCGACGTTCTTCAGTCCGTCGAAGTACGGCATCGTCCCCGAGCTCGTGCCGGCGTCGCTCATCTCGGCCGCCAACGGCCTGCTCGAGATGAGCACGTTCGCGGCGATCGTCCTGGGCACGAGCATCGGCGGCGCGCTGTTCGTGCACTGGCAGGACACGCCGCTGCGCCTGAGCCTCGTGCTCGTGACGATTGCCGTGATCGGCTTCACGTCCAGCCTCGGCATCCCGAAGGTCCCGCCCGCCAAGCCGTCTGCGCGGCTGTCCGTCAATCCGTTCGCGGAAGTGTGGCGCGGCGCCGTGCGCGTGTGGCCCGATCGCACAATGCGCGCGACGATGTTCGGCGACACGTATTTCTGGTTCCTCGGCGCGCTGCTCCAGGCGGCCTTGCTGCCGTTCGGACAGGACGTGCTGCACGTCAGCGAGGACGCGGCGACGCAGCTCTACGCGGCGCTCGCGATCGGCATTGCCACGGGCAGTCTCAGCGCGGGCCGGCTGTCGGGCCATCACATCGAGCTCGGCCTCGTGCCGGTCGGATCGATCGGGCTCGGCGTCTTCTCGCTCGGGCTCGCCGGCTCGTCGACGTATGCCGGCGCGGTGATCGCGCTCGCCCTGCTGGGATTCTCGGGCGGCTTCTTCGCCGTGCCGCTCAACGCGCTGCTGCAGCACCGGCCGGCAGACGACGAGAAGGGACGGATCCAGGCGACGAAGAACTTCGCGGAGACGTTCGGCATCCTGTTCGCCTCGGGCCTGCTCTACGCGCTGAATCGCGTCGTCGGCCTCACGATCCCGCAGATCTTCGTGGTGGCCGGCATCTTCACGCTGCTCTCGAACTTCTACGTTCTCGCGAAGCTGCCGGATTTCTTCATCCGGTTCACGCTGTGGATGCTCACGCACACGATCTATCGCATCCGCATCGTCGGCCGGCCGAACATCCCGTCGCGCGGCCCGGCGCTGCTCGTCGTCAATCACGTCTCGATGATCGACGGCGCGCTCGTCGCGGCGTGCATTCAGCGCTTCGTGCGGTTCATGGTGTACGCGCCGATCTACCGCAAGCCGATCTTCCACGCGGTGCTGCGCCGGATGCACGCCATTCCGATCAGCGCATCGAACCGGAAGGAGATGATCGAGGCCATCAACCAGGCGCGCACGGAGTTGCAAGCCGGCCACGTCGTCTGCATCTTCGCGGAAGGCGCGGTCAGCCGCACGGGCAACATGCTGCCCTTCAAGCGCGGCTTCGAGCGCATCGTCGCCGGACTCGACGTGCCGATCGTGCCGATCTACCTCGATCGCGTCTGGGGCAGCGTCTTCAGCTTCAAGCACGAGAAGTTCATCTGGAAGATGCCGGAGCGCCTGCCCTATCCGGTCACGGTCACGTGGGGTCAACCGATGCCGTCGACGTCGACCGCCGTTCAAGTCCGACAGGCCGTCACCGAGCTCGGCGCGGAGGCGATCGCCAACCGCCGCAGCCAGGATGATTGCCTGCACCTCGAGCTCGTGCGATCGGCGCGCCGGCACTGGCGGCATTTCGCCATCGCCGATACGACCGGTCAGCGTCTCACGTACGGCCGCACGCTCATCGGCGCGTTCGCGCTTTCGCGTGCGATCGCGCGGCGCACGCCAGGCGAGCAGGCCATTGGCATCCTCCTGCCGGCGAGCGCCGGCGCCGCCGTGACGAACATCGCGGCGTACTTCGCGAATCGATTGCCGATCAATCTCAACTTCACAATTGGCCCAGACGCGCTGACCGCGGCGATCGACCAGGCGCGCATCAAAACGATCTTCACGTCGCGCAAATTTCTCAGCAAAGCCGGACTCGACGAACGGCCCGGCATGGTCTTCCTCGAGGACCTTCGCGGCGAGATCTCGACGGCCGACAAGCTCGTCGCGATCGTGCACGCACGCCTGACGCCGCGATCGCTCCTCCGCCGCTGGTTCGGCGGCGGCGCGGCGACGGGCACCTCACCGCTCGCGACGATCATCTTCTCGAGCGGCAGCACCGGCGTGCCGAAGGGCGTCATGCTCACGCACGGCAACCTGCTCGCGAACATCGACTCGATCGCGCAGGTCTTCCCGATCAACACGTCCGACGTCTTCATCGGCGTCCTGCCCCACTTCCACTCGTTCGGGTTCACGGGCACGTTCTGGTTTCCGCTGCTGATGGGCTCCGGCGTCGCGTACCACACGAATCCGATGGACGCGAAGATCATCGGCGAGCTCGCCGAGACGTACAAGGCGACGATGCTGATCAGCACGTCGACGTTCTGTCAGACGTACGTGCGACGGATCACCAAAGAGCAGTTCGCGACGCTCAAGTTCGCCATCGTCGGCGCCGAGAAGCTGCGGCCGCAGGTCGCGGCCGACTTCCGCGAAAAGTACGGCATCGATCTCCTCGAAGGCTACGGCATGACGGAGATGTCGCCTGTCGTCGCCGTCAATCGGCCGAACTTCGTCGACGACCACGAGGAGCAGATCGGCACGAAGCCCGGCTCGGTCGGTCATCCGATTCCTGGCGTCGCCGCGAAGGTCATCGATCGCGAGACGGGCGCCGATCTCGGCACCGATCGCGAAGGGCTGCTGCTGCTCAAAGGCCCGAACATGATGGCGGGCTATCTCGATCAGCCCGAGCGCACCGCCGACGTTATCCGCGACGGTTGGTACGTCACGGGCGACATCGCCAGGATCGACGAAGACGGTTTCATCTTCATCACCGATCGGCTGTCACGCTTCAGCAAGATTGGCGGCGAGATGGTGCCGCACGTGAAGGTCGAGGACGCGATCAACGAGATCCTCGGCGATGCGCTCTGCGCCGTCACCGCCATTCCCGACGAGGCGAAGGGCGAGCGCCTGGTCGCGTTCTACGCGCGGCCGGACATGACTGTGGAACAGTTGTGGGAGCGGCTTTCGTCGACAGACCTGCCGAAGCTCTGGCTGCCGCGACGCGACTGTCTGTTTCAGATCGAGACGATCCCGGCGCTCGGCACGGGAAAGGTCGATCTCAAGCGAGTCAGAGAGATGGCACAGGAAAAGATGGGTTCCGGGGTTCCGGGGTTCTGAGGTTCCGCGTTCGGGTTCTACAGTTCTGGGGTTCTGGGGTTTCCGCCTTCGAACTTCGAACTTCAAACTTCAAAGTTCCGCCGGCGCAAGCGTCAGGCGCCGGCGGCTACCCGCCTTCTTGCGACACGGCCGACAGCGCAAAGCACAGCGCCATCACGGCCATGAAGAACGTCTGAAGACTGAAAAACCCTTCGATCGAGATGGCCAGCAGGATGCCGGTGCCGATCGCAAACGCGCGCGAGACGCCGCGCAGCAGCAACGTCTGATCGGCACCGTACTTCAAGACGACGAGCCCGGCGGCGCCGATGGTGGCGACGAGCAGCGAGAGGCTGAGACTGAATCCGTTCAGGACGCCGAGGAACGTCGGCTGATGCAGGCCCGGGATGACGATGACGTACGTCGCGCGCGCGCTGTTGACATGGGCGACCGTCTCCGGCGGCAGCGCGTTGAGACCGGACACGTGCTCCGCGAGGTGCACGATCGCGGTCGCGAAGGCGACCCAGCATCCCAACTGAAAGAGCCAGACCTGACGCGGCGGCATGCGCTAGCGTCCGTTCCGTCCGGCCGGCATCCGCGGCAGCAGGTCGTCGCGCTGCGCCGCCTGCCAGGCGAAGACCGCCGCCACCGTGGCGGCCTGCTTCACGTCGTCGGGTTGAATGCGATCGTAGACGTCCATGGTCGAGTGGTGCGTGCGGGAATTGTACTCGTATCGCTCCTGCACGAACTGGAACGACGGGATACCGGCCCGGCGGAACGAGATGTGGTCGGTCGACGGCACGCCGCGCGGGCTGATGATCGTCACGCCGAGATCGGCCAGCGGCGCGCTCCACGCCTCGAAGATCGGCTGCACGGCCGCGTTGCCCTCCGTCCAGACGCCGCGAATCGGTCCGGTGCCATTGTCGAGATTGAAGTAGACGGAGAGCTTCGCCGCGTCCGGTGTCGGGGCGTCGTGCGTGCCGAGATGCGTGCGCACGTAGGCGGCCGACCCATGGAGATCGGTCTCTTCATCGCCCCACAAGCCAATACGAATCGTGCGCCTCGGCCGCAGGCCCAGCGTCTCGATGATGCGCATCGCGTCCATCATCGCCGCGACGCCGGCCGCGTTGTCCGTCGCACCAGTGCCGCCGTGCCACGAGTCGAGATGCGCGCCGAGCAGCACGACTTCGTCAGCCTTGTCCGTGCCGGGAATCTCACCGATGACGTTGAAGCTGTTCGGATGCGCCGCCGTCTCGTCCGTGAATCGCGCCTGAATGTTGAGCTCGACGGTCACGGGCACGCCGTGCTCGAGCAGGCGCACCATCCGGTTGTAGTGCTCGACGGCGAGTGTGACCTGCGGCAGCGTCGCCGCCGGATCCGCATACGGCGATGCGCCGTTCTGCACGAAGATCGTTCCGCCGTCAGGCCGTTGCTGTACCCACGACAAGTCGCTGCCGCCTGGCGCGAGATCGCCGGACGGGCCGCGGTCGAACAGCGCGACGACGCCTTCGGATTGATAGAAGCGCAGCAGGTTGAACGCGCCGTTCGGCGCGGACACCGCAGCGTCCTCGTCATCATCGGGCGGCTGCGCGTGCGGCGTCATCGCTTCGTCGCGCCACTTGCCGTTCTGATCGGCATACCGCAGCACGTCGCCGTCGCCATGCTCGTACATGCGCACGGGCCGCGCCGATTGTGTCAGCACGATCTTGCCTCTCAACTTGCCGCGCCATTGCGCGGCGTCGACCTCGGTCGTGATGACGGGACGGACGACGTCGGCGACGATCGTGCCGTTCGTGCCAGGCGTCCACGCCTTCGGCATGCCGATGATCGGCATCGCCCGCGGGCTCGTCATCGTGGCGTGAAAGTTCAGGAGCGACCAGCCGTGCCCGGACGGAAACCGCTCCTTGTGCACGTTCGCGAGGCCCCACGTCTGCAAGCGCTTCACGGCCCAGTCGCCGGCTTCTTCGAATTCAGGCGATCCCGTCAACCGCGGACCGTAGCGATCGGTCAGCCAGAAGATCGTGTCCATGACCTGCGATCGCGTCAGGCCTTCGTCGCGGATCTTGGCGATGGTGGCGGTATCGACGGACTCGGCGCGTTGCCGTGCGAACCCGGTCGCCAGCGCCAAAGCGGTAAGCACGAGAAACGCGCGACGAAACATGGCGAGCCCCGATCATAGCAGCCGGAAGATGGCCGTCTGCCGACGGAGGATTGCCTTCGGGCCTGGAACAGAGAACCCAGAACGAGAACCGACTAGAATCTCTTTCTTATGCATTCACGACGCTTTGGTCGCTTGGGATGGCCGGTCTCGGAGATCGGCTACGGATTGTGGGGAGTGGGCGGATGGACGGGGTCGGACGACGACGAGTCCGTGAAGTCCATCGAGCGCTCGATCGCGCTCGGCTGCACGTTCTTCGACACGGCGCTGGCGTACGGCGACGGCAAGAGCGAGCAGATTCTCGGTCGCGTCTTGAAACGCCATCGCGACACGTCACTCATCGTCGCCACCAAGATCCCGCCGAAGACCCGGCACTGGCCCGCGCTGCCGACGCACAAGCTGTCGGACGTCTTTCCGCCCGACTACATTCGCGAGTCGACGGAAACGAGCTTGAAGAACCTCGGCGTCGAGACGATCGATCTGCAGCAGTTCCACGTGTGGACGGACGTGTGGGCCGAAGACGAACGCTGGCAGCGCGCCGTCGACGATCTCAAGAGTCAGAAGCTCATCCGCAGCTTCGGCATCAGCATCAATCGCTGGGAGCCCGCGAACGTGCTGAAGGCGCTGAAGACGAAGCTCGTCGACAGCGTCCAGGTCGTCTACAACATCTTCGACCAAAACCCGGAGGACGAGCTGTTCCCGATGTGCCGCGAGCTCGGCGTGGCCGTCATCGCGCGCGTGCCGTTCGACGAAGGCAGCCTGACGGACACGATGACGCGCGACATGACGTGGCCCGCCGGCGACTGGCGCAATCTGTACTTCGCGCCCGAGTACCTCGGCGACATCCTCGACCATGTCGACGCGCTCAGGCCCGACGTGCCGGCGGGCATGACGATGCCGGAGCTGGCGCTGCGGTTCATCCTCGAGAGCCCGGACGTGTCGACGATCATCCCGGGCATGCGGCGCGTGAAGAATGTCGAGGCCAATATCGCCGTGTCCGACGGCAAGCGCCTGCCCACGGACGTCATGGCCAGGATGCGAAGCCACCGCTGGATTCGGACGTACTCGGTGCCGTAAGTGACTGTCCCGTAACCCGTGGCCGGCGGGCTTTATGCCCGCCGGGTCCGCAGGGCTAAAGCCCTGCGGCTACGCACCGCCGACGGCTTCTGGCGTCGAACTTTTGACTTGTCTATAATGGGTGTTTGTCCGTCTAGCCGAGGAGCTCGCTGTGAAGCCCGGGATTCATCCGAAGTATCAGGAAGTCGAAGCGCGGTGCGCGTGTGGCAACACGTTCAAGACCCGGTCCACGAAATCGGAGTTGCACCTGGAAATCTGCAACCAGTGCCACCCGTTCTTCACCGGCCGGCAGAAGCTGATCGACACCGAAGGCCGCGTCGAGCGGTTCACCAAGCGGTTCGGTACGCAGACCGCCGCCGCGCGGAAGGAAGCCAGCAAAGCGACGAAGGCGGCCAAGACCGCCAAAGCCGGCGCGAAGAGCAAGAAGGCGTCGGCGAGCGCCTAGATCAGCTTTCCTTCCATCTTTCTCGCCAGCCGCTGCAGGCGGCGATCGGTCTCCTGACGCTGCCGTCCCGTCGATGACGCGCCAAGCGCTTCTGCGAAGCGCCTGGCGCTCGTCAAATCCTTCGCGCGGTGCTCGTGATGAATCGCGAGCGCCTCGACCGCGCGCCGCTCCAGCGTGCTGAGCGTCCGACGTCCGCGCGGCACCAGATCCAACACACCCTGCCACGCCGCTGCGGCATCCGCGTGGCGCTCGGCTCGCCGATGCAACAGGGCGAGCCGCGCCAACGCATGGCGCCGAACTTCCGCGTCGCCCGTACGCTCCGCCAGCTCATACGCGCGCTGTGCGCGCGCGCAGTCATCCGCACGCTCGTAGATGCGGCCGAGCGCGAGCCGCTCGACGGCCTCTCGGCACGCCTCCGGCCCTTCCTGCGCCAGCCACAGCGCATGCGACATGACGACGGCGAGCGAGACGAGATCGTGGCGATTGTGATCGAGTACGCCGGAGACGAGCGACGGATCGCCCGTGCGCAGAAATTGAAAATACCGCGCCGGGATCTCGAAGCCGGGGACGTCGTCGAGCCGGTGGAATCCCAGCACGCGCCGTTCGAGCGCGGACAGACTGCAGCCGTCGTGCTCGGGCGACTCGATCTCGCGATGGCTCCACAAGCGCCGTGCGGGCGGCAGCATGTCGAAGTGTGCGAGGTCGTCGGTCGGCGCGGCCGATCGATGGAACGCCCAGCGCGTCTCCATGAACGGCACGTCGAACGTGCGGCCGTTGTACGTCACGATCAGCGACGCGTCGTCGAAGATGGCGCCGAGCGCGTCGAGCATCGCGCGCTCACCCGCCGGTCCCGCGAGGAAGAACTGACGGACGACGAACGCGCCAGATGCGTCGAACCAGCCGCAGCCTGCGAGAAACGCCAGCGTGCCCGCGCCGCCGCTGAGCCCCGTCGTCTCGATGTCGAAGAACACGACGCGCCGCCACCAGTCCGGCTGCGCCGCGGCGCGTGGGTCGAAGAGATGCAGTGGCGCACTCGCCTCGGGCGCGCACGTCTCGATGCGCTTGCGGCCGTGGGACCGATCGGCCTCGTGCACGCGCTCGACGATGATGCAGGCACCGGCTGGATCCAACGCGCGACCGCCGAGCGCGACCGCCGCTTGCCCGGGCAGAGGCGCTGGATCTGGATCCGGCACATACGTCAACTCGCGAACCGGCGGCGCTTGTGCCCCGGCCGGCCGCTCGCGCCGAACGACGTCTCTCAGACGGGTTGCGAGATCACGCATGCCGAATTCCGACAACGCTCTCTAGAACGGTGGCGCAGGAACCGCATCGCCTTCGAACAACCGAAGGAGATGTGACGCCACGGCCTTCGCCCGCGGTCCCGTTGCGCCTTCGGGTCCGACACACGACGGACATCCCGATTCGCAGGGGCACTCGTCGATCAACTCGCGCGTACGGGCGATCAGCACTTCGTGCATGCCGTAGAGCGGCTCGCTGAAGCCGATGCCGCCAGGATAGTTGTCATAGAGAAAGATCGTCGGGTCCGCCGCCAGCTCCGGCAGTGTCGCGCCGCGTACGGTGCCGCCGAGACGATTGCCGCCGTCGAGGCTGATGCCGTCGATCGACATGCCGAGATCGTGGCCGTCGCACATCAGCAGCAGCGGCGCGATGTTGCGCATCGCGTGCGCGAGGCCGATGACGCCGTCGCGCCGATCCGCGCTGCCGAACGGCAGCTGCGCCATCACGGTCCTGGGGATCGTCAGCCAGTACGCGGTCGTGTGCATCTGCTGCTCCGGCAGATCCAGCTCGCCGGAGCCGACGTTCTCGTTCGTGTAGAACTTGATCTTCTTGAAGCCGACGACGCGCGAGACGACGTGCACTTCGCCGTGCGCACGATCGACCGCCAGCATCGTCGTCAGGGGCGCCGGCGGCGAATACGTGCTCAGCTCGTGCGCGGGAGCCTCATCCTCGCGATCGTCGTCGATGCCCGCGGCCTCGGCGGCGACGTCGATCGCCGATGCCTCCGGCGATGCGGCGTCAGCGCTCGACGTCGCGAACGTATCGAGAATCGTCACCTTCGTGTACGTGATGGCGTCCGTGTAGTAGTCGCACTCGACGGCCTTCACGAACGCCTTCCGTCCTTCGAAGTCGAAGCGCTCGACCTGATAGAGCGTGCCCTCGACGAGGTAGATGGCTTTCTCGTGCAGCGTCGACGGGCCGCTCGTGAAGCTCGTCTCGCCGATCACGCGCTCACCGTTGGTCGTGTCGACCACGACGAAGTTGTCCGACGTCACCGATCGCAGGCTCACGGCATCCGCGGGATACGACTCCTGCGTCCACTGCCACTGATCGCCGACGTTGTGGACGAAGCCTTCCTCGCTCAGGATCTGCAGCATCTCCTGCACGTTGAGCGATCCGAACGCCTCATCGGTGCCGAACGGCAGCTCGAACGCCGCGCACTTCACGTGATCGAGCAGGATGTGCAGGTTGTCGGGATTGACGAGCGCGTGCTCGGGCGACGCGTCGAAGAAGAAGTCTGGATGACGCGCGACGAACTGATCGATGGGTGCGCTCGAGACGACGAGCACCGCCGCCGATCGTCCCGACCGGCGCCCGGCGCGTCCCGCGCGCTGCCACGTCGCCGCGATCGAGCCAGGGTAGCCGGCCATCACCGCGACGTCCAGCGCGCCGATGTCGATGCCGAGCTCGAGCGCGTTGGTCGACACGACGCATCGCACGTCTCCGCTGCGCAGGCCGCGCTCGATCTCCCGCCGACGCAGCGGCAGATAGCCGCCGCGATAGCCGCGGATCACGTCAGCCGATCCCGGCGGTCCCGCGAACGCGTCCTTCAGATATGTCGTCAGGATCTCCGTCGACAACCGGCTCTGTGCGAAGACGATGAGCTGCAGACCGCGCTTCAGGAATTCGATCGCGACGCGGCGCGTCTCGGCCAGGTACGAGCGGCGGATGCCGAGCTCGCGGTTGACGACCGGCGGATTGACGATGAGGAAGTACTTCTCGCCGCGCGGCGCGCCGCTGCGATCGACGAGCTCGAACGTGTCGCCGACGAGATGCTCGGCCAGCTCGCGCGGGTTCGCGATCGTCGCCGACGAGCAGATGAACGTCGGATCCGATCCGTAGTGACGGCATACGCGCCGCAGCCGCCGCAGCACGTTCGCGAGATGGCTGCCGAAGACGCCGCGGTACGCGTGCAGCTCGTCGATGATGACGAAGCGGAGATTTTCGAACAGCTTGGCCCAGCGCGGATGGTGCGGCAGGATCCCCGCGTGCAGCATGTCCGGATTGCTGAGCACGACGTGCGCGCGCGCGCGAATCGCCCGGCGCGCATCCTGCGGCGTGTCGCCGTCGTACGTGAACACGCCGACCTCACCCGCGCCCTCTGCACCGACGAGTTGCGCCATCTGGTGCAGCTCCGCGAGCTGATCCTGCGCCAGCGCCTTCGTCGGAAACAGATACAACGCGCGCGTCGACGAGTCCGCCATGATGCGGCTCAGCACCGGGGCGTTGTAGCAGAGCGTCTTGCCCGACGCGGTCGGCGTGATGACGACGACGTTGCGGCCATCGAGCGCATGCGCGATGGACTCGGCCTGATGCGTGTAGAGCTGCGCGATGCCGCGCGCCTCGAGCGCACGGCGCAGCCGTGCGTCGATCGCGTCCGGCCACGGCGCATACGCCGCCTCCACCGCCGGCAGCTTCCGCACGGCGGTCACGTGCGCGTCGCCGGCCTCGTCGGCCAGCGCGCGCTCGTGCTCCGCCAGCATGCGGGCCAGGGCCGCCTGCAGCGAGTGATCTTTGTCGCCGGTCACGGCGGGGAGCGTCGTCACGGTCCCCGCATCGTACCAGATCGAAGCAAAGACGAAACTGCGTTTCTACTGCACGACGATCGTCCCCTTCATGAACGAATGAATCGTGCAGTGATACGTGTACGTCCCCGGCGTCGTCAGCGTCGTCGTGTTCGTCTGGCCGGGCGTGAGCGAGACGTTCCAGGCGCCGTTGTCGGCAGTTGCTGTGTGCGTCGTGCCGTCGTTGTTGCCGAATGTGACCGTCGTCCCGGCGGGCACGGTGAGCGGCGTCGGCGCGAAGCCCGGTCCGTTGTTGGACGCAGCGGTGCCGTTCGGCACGAGCACGATATTCGCCCCGGCGGCAATCGGCTGTTGCGTGGGCCCGGTCGGCCCCGAGCCATAGCCGCCGCTGCCGCACGCGGCGGCGGAGATGAGACATCCAAGAATCGCGCACACACTGATGATTCGCATGAGACAACCTCTTGCCGTTGAATCTGGCAAGAGCGCTGCCAGCCCGCGATCGCGCGTGCGATCGCGCGAGCGGACGATCGAGTTTCGCAAAACGAAAAGGCTTACTTCAGGCGGCCACGAGCCGCCTATCGATCAACGACGCGCGGCATGCGCAGCGCGACGATCGCACCGACGATGAGCGTCGCCGAGACGGCAAACATGCCGGCCTCGGTGCTGCCCGTCAGATCGCGCAGACTGCCGACGACGGTGGGACTGATGAAGCCGCCGAGATTCGCGACGGAGTTGATGGTCGCGATGCCGGCCGCCGCGGCCGCGCCGGTGAAGAGCGCCGTCGGCAGGCTCCAGAACAGCGGCGCCGCGGACAGAATGCCGGCGGCCGCGACGGTGAGACACACGATCGCGAGCGTCGTGTGCGTGCCGGCGAGCGCGCTCGCCGAAAGGCCAACGGCGCCGAGCACGAGCGCGAACGCTTCGTGCGCACGCCGCGTGCGCCGGCGATCGGCGCTGCGGCCGAGGATCAGCATCGCGATGCCACCGGCGGCGTACGGCACGGCCGTGAGCAGGCCGATTTCCAGCACGCCGCGCACGCCGGCCGCCTGGATCAGCACCGGCATCCAGAACGTCAGGCCGTACTGGCCGACGGCGCACGCGAAGTAGATCAGACACATCCACCAGACGCGGCGATCGGCGAAGACCGCGGCCATCGATCCGTGCGCGGGCAGCTCGGCGGCCTCGGCGGCGACGTGACGCTCGAGCAGCGTCTTCTCCTCATCGGTCAGCCAGCGCGCGCGACGAATGCCGTTGTCGAGGTACAGCATCACGACGACGCCGAGCAGGATCGACGGAATGGCTTCGATCACGAAAAGCCACTGCCAGCCGTCCCATCCGTGCGTGCCCGCGAACGACTGCATGATCCAGCCCGAGAGCGGACCGCCGAAGATGCCGGAGATCGGAATCGCCGTCATGAACAGCGACGTCATCTGCCCGCGACGGCCGGAGGGATACCAGTAGGTCAGATACAGGATGATGCCGGGATAGAAGCCCGCTTCGGCGAGCCCGAGCAGGAACCGCAGCGTGTAGAACATCCACGGCGTCCGCACGAACACGAAGGCGCCGGAGACGAGGCCCCACGTGATCATGATGCGGCCGATCCACAGCCGCGCGCCGACGCGATGCAGGATGACGTTGCTCGGCACTTCGAAGAGGAAGTAGCCGATGAAGAAGATGCCCGCGCCGAGACCGTAGACCGTTTCGCTGAAGCCGAGATCGTCCATCATCTGCAACCGCGCGAACCCGATGTTCACGCGATCGAGATACGCGACGAGATAGCAGAGGATGAGGATCGGCAGCAGCCGCCACGTCACTTTCCGGTACGTCGCCTCCTCGAAGGCGATGGCGTGCGGAGACGTCGGCGTGGCGGCCACTGTCGGAGAGACGAGCGATTTATCGCTGCGGAGGCTCGCCGCCGCGGCCGGCGCCCGGTCCGCCGGCGCCTCGGCCGCCACGTCCGCCGAAGCCGCGCGCGGGCGTCTGCAGCTCGGGATCCGTCCACGGCTTGTTGCGCGCCTTCGTCAGCGCACGAATCTCGCCGATTTCGAGCGGGCTCGGCACCGATCCCGTGTGTCCCCACGAGCGGCGGATGTACGTGATCACGCCAGCGATCTGATCGTCGTTCAACGCGGGCCCGAGCGGCGGCATCAGCCCGATCTGCCCTTCCTTGCCCGACAAGAGAATCCGGATGATCGGCGTGAGGTCGCCGCCGTTGACGTACTGCGAATCGACGAGGTTTGCCGCGACCTTGTCCTTGCCGCGTCCATCTTCCTGATGGCAGCCGAGACAGATGTTCTTGTAGATCTCGGCACCAGCCGCCATGCGCTTCTGTTGATCGGCCGTCAGCGGCGTCGCCACGACTTTCGGCGCGGGACGTCCCGGCCAGTCGAGCTTGTTGGACACCATCAACGCCAGCGTCGCGAGATCGCCCGTGCCCGATGCCAGCTTCATGAGCGCCGCCGGCTCGCTCGCGAGCGTGATGCCGCGGCCCGGCGTGACGACCACGCGTCCGCCTGGTGCGCTCAGGCCGGCGAGATTGATGCCCCGTCCGCCGCCGCGCGCCGCCACCGCCGGCATCGCCATGTCGAGGCCCTGCAGCAGCGCCGTGCGCTGCCACAGCGGCGTCGCATCGTTCGCGGCGACGTCGATGGCCTTCTGCACACCAGTGACGTCGCCGCTCTTCGACACGGCTGCAGCCAGCATCGACACGGCCTCGGTCGGTTGCCGGCTCGCCGTCTTCGCCTGCGGTCCGCTCGCCGGCGGCAGCTTCGCCTGCAGCACGCGGCTCAGCACGTCGCCTTCGAGACCTTTCAGGCCGCTGACCACCGCGTCCGTGATGATCGGATCCGCGCCGTCATGCGTCAGGATCGTCGTCGCGGGCTCGAGACGAGCCGCGGTCGGCAGCTCGCCGATCGATGCGGCGAGCTGACGTCGCACCGTCCAGCTCTTGTCGTCGATCAGCTTCAACGCCGCGGCCACGACCGGCTGATCCGGCTGGCTCATCCAACGCTCCGAGATGCGGATGCCGGCCGCGCGGACGTTCGGATTCGTATCGGCAAATGCCTTGATGACCGCGTCCGGCTCGATCGCATCGAGACCGTCGAGCGTCCACAGCGCGTGCAGCCGCGTGCGCCAATCCGGCGCCGCCGCCGCGGCCGTCGTCAACTGCGGCACGACGGACAGATCGTGCCGCTGCACGAGCAACTGCTGCGCGGTGTCGCGCCACCAGCCGTTCGGGTGCGACAGCGTCTGGACGAGCTGCGCGGGCGTCGCCGACGAGAGCGACGGCTGCGGTCCGCGCGCGTTCGGTCCATTGCCGTACACGACGCGCCAGATGCGGCCCTTGCCGACCGGCAACTGCATGTCGTGCCCTTTGATGTAGTCGGTCAGGTACTCGCTCCAGATCCCGCCGGCCTGCACGACGCCGCGATACATGTCGACGACGTACATCGTGCCGTCTGGCGCGGAGGACAGCGAGACGGGACGGAAGCGCTCGTCCGACGAGGCGAGGAACTCGCCGCGCGGATAGCCGTTCTTCGCCGTCAGCTTGCCCGTGCCGTCATCGACGATCTTCAAACGATGGACGAGGTTGGTCGGCGAATCGGTGATGAACGCGTCGCCCTGCAGATCCTTCGGATAGCGATCGCCGCGGTAGATCGTCGGCGTGCCGGCGCCCTGGATGACGATCGACGATCCGTCGGCGCGAAAGAATGAGTCGCGATAGCCGCGGTTGACGCCGCGGTTCGGACGCACCGGATAGACGATCGCGTCCATCTGCTCGACGAGCAGCTCGTAGAGGCCACGCGTCCGTACGACGTCGGGATTGCGGAGAAAGTAGCGCGACGGCGTGTAGTCGACGTAGATCGGCGCGTCGTTCACGTTCCGGTAAATTCGCCCGGCATCGTCCTGCGACACCTGCCACTGACCGCGGCTGAGCGCGGGCAGCGACTCGAACTTGCCGTTCTTCAAGCGCAGGTCCCACGTGTGCTCGGACGAGTACATGATGTTGTCCATCGCCCAGAACGTGCTGTTCGCGTTGTGCTCGATGCCGGCGGACGGATTGCCGTAGTTGCTCGCGATGAGCTCTTTCTTGTCGGCCTTCAGATCGCCGTCGGTGTCCTGGAAGTACCACAGGTTCGGCGGCTCACCGACGAGCACGCCGCCCTTGTCGAGCACCTTCAGCGCGCGCGGCATGCGCAGGCCGTCGGCGAACACCGTCTTCTTGTCCATCTTGCCGTCGTGATCCGTGTCCTCGAGCACGCTCACGCGGTTGATCGGATCCGGAGAATCGCGGCCCGACAGATCGGGCAGGAAGGACAGCATCTCGATGACGTACAGGCGGCCATCGGCGTCCCAGTCCATGAGAATCGGCGACTCGATCATCGGATCGGACGCGACGAGCTCGACGTGGAATCCCGGCGGCACGGAGAACGTCTTCATCTCGTCCGCGGCGGACAACGCCGGCGACGTCGGCGTCGCTTTGCGCGCCGGCGGCCACGGATTGCCCGGCACCTTCGCCGTGCCCGCTTGACCGCCAATCGCCACGGTCAACCCTGTGATGCCGGCGAAAACCAGGCCGGCGAGAACGCTTGCTCGCTTCATGATGACTCCCGTGTCCGCGGTCATTGCCGCATCGATCCCATGAGACGTGCCGCCGCAGAGACGCGCCGCGTCACGCTCGTCCGGACCCATCAACTGTTGGACACCGCAAGAGAATAGATCGGCAAGCGACCTGCTGTCTCGCGCGGAAGAGGTCACACCACGAACGCACGGCGGCAATGCTCCATTGGAGTTAGCGCCGGAATTCGAGCGGCGTTTGCGCGTCGCGCGCCACGAGGCGGCTCAGCACGACGAGCCCGATGACGTTCGGCAACACCTGCAGTGCGTTCATCAGATCGCCCCACGCCCACACGGTTTCCGGCCGCAACACCGCGCCGAACGGAATGAGCGCGCAATAGATCCAGCGATACGGCGCGACGACACGTCGTCCGAAGACGTAGGCGAGAAACTGCTCGCCGTAGTACGACCAGCCGACGAGCGTCGTGTACCCGAAGAGCAGCGCGCAGAACGCGACGATCCAGCCGCCGGCGATCGGCATCGCCGCATCGAACGCGGACGCCACCGCGGCCGTGCTCGTGACGAACGGCGTGCCGGCGTGCCGCGCGATCATCGACTGCTCCGCGACGCCGCTCACGAGAATCGTCAGCGCGCTGATCGTCGCCGTGACGAACGACACGACGAACACTTCCATCACCGCCTGTAATCCCTGCACGACCGGCGTATCGGACTTCGCGGTGCCGTATGCGACCGCCGCGGTGCCGTAGCCAGCTTCATTGGCGTAGATGCCACGCGCGACGCCGTAGCGCATCGCGACGAACACCCCGAATCCCAACGCCGATCTCGTCGTCCACGCCTCGTGCACGACCATCGCAAGCACGTGCGGCACGCGCGCGGCGAATGTGAGGATCACGACGAAGCCGCCGACCAGATACAGCCCGACTTTCAGCGGTGCCAGTTTCTCGGCGACTCGGCCGATCGTGCGGATGCCGCCGACGATGACGAGGAACGTCAGGATGGCGACAACGAGACCGACGATCCACGTCGGCACGCCGAACACGGCGTTGACCGCGATCGCGATCGAGTTCGGCTGCGTGAACGGCGTCGTCGTCAGTGCGGCAATGCCGGCGACGGCCGCGTAGATCCATGCGAGCGCGGGCGAGCGCAGGCCGTCGCGCAGGTAGTACATCGGCCCTGAACGTAGGTCGGCGCCGACGTGTTGTCGAAAACGCACGCCCAGCGTGGCTTCAGCAAACTTGATCGCGGTCGCGAAGAAGCCGTAGATCCAGATCCACGCGAGCACGCCGGGACCGCCGGAAATGATCGCGGTCGCGACGCCGGCGATGTTGCCCGTGCCGATCGACGCCGCGAGCGCAGTCGCAAACGCCTGAAACGGCGACAGCATGCCGCTGGCCTCCGCGCGCGATCGCTGCCGCGTCGCACGCAGCGCATCGCCGAATCGCCGCACCTGCACCGCACGCAGCCGGATCGTCAGGAACACCCCGACCGCCAACAACACGCCCACGACGTAGGGCATGAAGAGGAGGTCGGCGAGGTTCTGGATCATGAAAGGCGCTTGTCAACTTTGAACTTCGAACTGAGAACTGAGAACTGAGAATCCGGAACATGCATCGTGAATTTCGAAGTTCCAAGTTCGAAGTTCCAAGTTGACGAGCGCTTTTTCAAATATTCGCCCGTCCCTGTCCCCCGTCCACCGGCACGCAGGCGCCGGTGATCCAGCTTGCGCGATCGGAGGCGAGGTAGGCGACGAGATCGCCGACTTCTTCGGCGCGACCGAAGCGGCCCATCGGAATCTCGCGCGCGACGAACTCGGCCATGCCCTTCGGATCGTCCTGCTGGCGCTTCCACCACGAGCCGCCCTCGAACGCGATCGATCCGGGCGCGATGCTGTTGACGCGGATGTGATCCGTCGCGAGCTGCTGCGCCATCGATTTCGCCAGGCTGATCTCGGCGGCCTTCACGGCGTTGTACGTCATGCGGCCGCCGGACTCGCGGCCCCAGATCGACGCGATCATCAGAATGACGCCGCCGCCCTGCGCGCGCATGTGCGGCACGACGAGACGCGAGAGACGAATCGCCGGGAAGAGCGTCTGATCGAATGCCTCCTGCCACGTCTCGTCGGACGTCGTGTCGATGCCAGCCCCCGCAGCCTTGGCGACGTTGTTGACGAGGATGTCGACGCGCCCGAAGGCGCCGAGCGTGTCGGCCACGACGCGCTCGGCGCCCTCCGGCGTCGACACGTCGGCAACGACCGCGCGCACGCGGTCGCCGCCGATCGATGCGGCCGCCGCGGCGAGCGCGGCCTCGCCGCGCGCGCCGGTGACGATGGCGACGCGATTGGAGAGATGAAGATCCATGGGGTTCTGGGTTCCGAGGTTCTAGGGTTCCGGGGTTCTGGTTCTCGGTTCTGGTTCTCGGTTCTCGGTTCTCGGTTCGCTAGTCAGATGTGGGCCGCTGAGTCTTGAGACCCGGCGTATCCGGCACGTTCGTCGTCAGCGCCGTCGTGAACGCGGCGGGATTTTCGAGATTCGACAAATGGCCCGCCGCCGCAATCCGCACGAAGCGCGATCCGGCGATCGCGCGATGCATCGTCTCGTTCTCGGCGACCGTCGTGATCACGTCTTCTTCCCCGCAGATGACGGTCACTGGACATGCGAATGACGACAGCATCGCCGTCGAATCCGGGCGATCCTTCATCGCCCGGATGGCGGCGGCGATGCCGTCCGGGGCATTGTGCTCGATCAGCCGCTGGACCGCATCGACGAGATCCGGCTGATCGCGGCGCGTCGTGTCGCCGAGCAGCTTGGGCAGCATCTCGCGCGCGACGCCCGCCGGGCCGTCGCGCGCGACGATGGCCAGCATGCGATCGCGGGCCGCGCGGCCGTCGGCCGTGTCGGCGGCCGCGCGGGTGTCGGCGAGCACGAGCCCCGCGACGCGCGCGGGCGCGCGTCGCGCGATCGCAAACGCGACATACCCGCCCATCGACAGCCCCGCAACTACAGCCGACGGAATCTCGAGATGCGCCATCAGCTCGATCACGTCCCCGGCGTACGTGTCCATCGAGATTCCGCCAGGCACCGGTCCAGGCTCCGCGCCGCCGAATCCGCGCAGATCCGGCGCGACGAATCGCCATCCCGGCGGCACACGCGCCAGTTGCGGCAACCACTGCTCCGCGCTCAACGGAAACGCATGCAGCAGCACGAGCGCCCGGCCCGATCCAGCCTCGAGATACCGGACAGAGGACGTCGACAGATGGGCGACGGAAGAACGCATGGGAGAAATATTGTTATCGCGCTATCTCACTAACGCACTATCGCACTATCTGATATCGGGCTATCTCGCTATCTACCCTCGTGCGCGTCGGAATCATCGCGGGGTAGATAGCCAGATAGCGCGATGTCCAGATAGTGCGTTAGTGCGATAGAGAGCTAGCGCGATACGATGTTCCTCCATGTCTCGCCTCGCCGTCCTCCTGCTCGTCTGCGTCTCCGTGCTGTCCTCCTGCCGCCTGAAAGAAGAGAAGCCGCCCGACATTCCCGCGCCGCC
>DASZVJ010000120.1:0-9587 GCA_035547155.1 Vicinamibacterales bacterium | reverse complement strand
GGCACGGCGCCGGAGCCGGCCGTCGTCGTCACGTACGACGGCTCGCCCAGCGCGAACGCGGGCGCGGCCGCGGCAAGACACAGCACTCCGCAAAGCAAGAGCCGAAGACGGTTTCGCATGGCGGCTATCTTACGACGACCTGTCGGATAGTGTTTCGGTGGACCGGCTCTCTACTCCGGACGTGTCAGTCGCAGCGCGCGGATGCGCTTGTGCAGGTGCGTGCGCTCGATGCCGAGCAGCCGCGCGGCGCTCGACACGTTCCACTGGCTGTCGTCGAGCGCACGCAGGATGCGCTCGCGCTCGGCGGTGTCGCGCACGGCCTGGAGCCCGGACGCTGCCGCTGTTTGCGGCTCGCGGATCTCCGAAGGAATCGACACCGCCGTCATCTCGTCGCCGGACGTGAGGATTGCCATGCGCTCGATCGTATTTCGTAGCTCGCGGACGTTCCCAGGCCAGTCGTAGCGCGCGAGGATCGCGCCGACGCCCTCGGCCAACCGTTTCGATCGGACGTTGTTTCGCGTGCAGAACTCGGCAAGGAAGTGCGCGGCCAGAACCGGAATGTCGTCGCGCCGCTCGCGTAACGCCGGCACGCGAATCGGGACGACGCTGAGCCGATAGAAGAGATCCGCGCGGAACTTGCCGTCGGCGATGAGCGCGTCGAGCGGGCGATTCGTCGCCGAGATCACGCGGACGGACACGCGAATCGCCTGCTCGCCGCCGAGACGCTGGCACTCGCCGTCCTGGAGCACGCGCAGCAGTTTGGCTTGCGATGCTTCATGGAGATCGCCGACTTCGTCCAGGAAGATGGTGCCGCCGTCAGCCAGCTCGAACCGCCCGCGCCGTAACGTCGTCGCGCCGGTGAAGGCGCCCTTTTCGTGACCGAAGAGCTCGCTCTCGATCAGCTCCGTCGGGATCGCCGCGCAGTTGACCTTGATGAATGGCCGCGCGGCCACTGCGCTCTCACGATGAATGTGGGCCGCCAGCAGCTCCTTGCCCGTGCCGGATTCACCCGTGAGCAGGACGCTCACGTCGGATTTCGCGACCTGCGTGGCCTCCGCGACGACGCGACGGAACGCGGCGCTCGTGCCGAGCATCCGCGGCGGATCGCCGACGATCTCGCGAAAGCGCTGGTTCTCGTTCTGCAAATCGGATCGATCGAGCGCATGCTTCACCGACAGCAACACGCGCTCGCGGGCGAGCGGCTTCTCGAGGAAGTCGAAGGCGCCTCGGCGCGTGGCTTCGATGGCATCCGGAATCGTGCCGTGCCCGGAGATCATGATGACCGGCGCCGGATCGCCGTGCTGACGGATCTCCCGCAAGACGTCGATGCCGTTGGCGTCAGGAAGACGGACGTCGATCACATACAAATCCGCGCGGCCGGCTCGGCGTTCGGCGCGGAACGCAGACGCGGTCTCGAAGACCGTGACACCGTAGCCTTCGCGCTCCAGAATCAACCGCAATGACAGCCCGATGTTCGGCTCATCGTCGACGATGACGATGCGATGGCGCGGCGTCATGACGGGAGATCTCGCGGCGGCGCGATCGGCAGCGTGACGCGGAAACCGGCCCCACCCAGCTCGCCGGGGACGACGAGGATGTCGCCGCCGGAGAGCAGCGCGTGCTTGCGCGCGATCGACAGACCGAGGCCCATTCCATGCTTCTTGAACGTGATCGTCGGCTCGAACAGGGTGCGTGACGCCTCGGCGCTCAGGCCTGGACCGGAGTCGTGCACGTCGATCGCCACGCGATCGCCATCGCGCCGTGTCGTCACCCGCACGCAGCCGCCGGTCCCCGCCGCCTCCGCCGCGTTCTCGAGCAGGTTCGTGAGGATGCTCTTCACGAGGTCTCCCGAAGCGTAGACAGCCGGCGCGTCGATGTCGAGGCGGCGCTCGTACGACGTGCCGGGATGCACGGGCTGCAGCAGCGCCAGGCGCTCGTCGATCGCCGCGTTGACGTCGAGCAGCGCCGGCGCCACTGCCGGCTCGGCAGCGAACTCGGAAAACGCGCGGACGCGCCGCTCGAGCGTCTCGATCTCGGCGACGACGATCTGCGTCGCCTGCTCGACGAACGCGCGCTCCGCCGCGGGCTGCCGCGCCAGGATCTCCTCGACCGTCAGCCGGATCGGCGTCAGCGAGTTCTTCAGCTCGTGCGCGGTCTTGCGCGCCAGCATCTGCCAGCTCGTCATCTGCGTGAGATAGACGAGACGATCCTTGTCGCGCTGCAGCTGATCCGCCATGCGATTGAACGCGTCCATCGCGCGTCCGACCTCGTCGCCGCGTCCCGCCGGCACGCGGCGATCCCAATCGCCGCCGGCGAAATCGGTGAGGCCGTCCGTGAGCTGCCGGATCGGCTCGCTGACGTGACGGGCGATCAGGAAGAGCGGGACGAGCGACAACAGCCACACGACGACCATGAGCAGGACGAGCGCGCGCGTGAAGCCTCGACGGAGATCGTGCGACTGGCCGTCCTCGACGAGCGCACGCGCGCGGCGGAACTCGTCGGACAGCGCGTCGAGCCGCACGCCGGCGAGATCGCGACGGAACACGTCGACGCCCTGCGGCGAGCGGCGCAGCAGGTCCAGCCGGTTGCCGCCGTCACCAGCCGCGCCGACACGCTCGACGTCGCCGCTGTCCCAGAACGCGCGAACGTCTTCGGGCCATGAGGCGCGATCGGCCGCGGCGAATTGGGCGTCTGGCGCACGTCCGTCCGACGCGTCCCGGCGCAGCGCGTCGCGTTCGAGTTGATAGAGCTGCCTGGCGGTCGTCTCGAGTGTGCGCGACAACCGATCGAGCTCGTTGGTCGTCGCGTAGCCGAGGCTGCGCTGCAGCAGCGCGGCCGCAACCCACAGCGTCGCGCCCAACGGCACGAGCGTCGCGACGATGAATGCGGCCACGAGTCGAGTGCGAAGACTGGAGCGCATCTCAGGGCGTCGGACGCGGCAACGCCGACAGACGGAACGGGCCGCCGTCGAGCGTCTTCGGCGCCGCCTCGCCGGCGCGGCGGCGGCCGAGGATCTCAATCAGACCGCCGAGGCTGAACGGCTCGTCGGACGTCGGGACACGCTCCGGATTCAGCACACGATACTGCAGGCGGATCCAGAACGGCGTGTCGCGGCCGATGCGTCCGACCTCGCTCAACGACACCGCGAGATGCGCGAGGCACCAGGCCTCCGCATCCCTGGCGCGCAGATGGGAGATCGAGAGCGAAGGCGTGCCCACGCGCGTGATGGCATAGCGCTCCTCCCACAGATCGAAGCTCAGCGCAAAGGTCTCGTGCGCCTCGGCGACGATCGCGCCGTCGGGACGCTCGCGCACGGCGAGATCGGCGCCGACGCGCACGGATCGGCCATCGCGGAGCTGCTCGACGACGGGCGCGTCGAGCACGCCGAAGCCGGGCGCGGTCACGCGCAACAGATCGCCGCTCGTCGAGATCGCCATCGCCTGCGCAGAGAGCCAGACAGCCGAGGCCGCGACGAGCAACGCCGCGAGCCCGGATCGCGTCACCACACGCGGCGCCGTGGCCCGGCTCAAAACCGCACTCCCGCGATGAACGTCGCCGAGACCGTGTCCGCGTCGATCGGCACGCCGATGGTGACAAACGAATTGTCGCCGTGGAACCCGACGCCCGTCGACACGCGAATGCGGCGTTCGTCCCCCGGCGACCAGATCGTGCCGAGGTCCAGGAAGTACGCGAAGTCGTGATACCGGTACTCGACCGACTCGTATGCCAGCCGGCTCGCGCCGAGCGGGACAATCTCGTACTTGTTCCATCCGCGCAGCGTCGACGAGTCGCCAATCGTGAAGCGCTCGTAGAGCGGCGCATCACCCGTAATGCGGCCGAGCCGCAGCGACGCGATGACCGTGTTCGCCCGTCGATCGAAGCGATATTCCGCTCGGCCCTCCTGGCGCGTGTAGTCGAGATCGCTCGACAGCGACGCGGACGCGCGATGCCACTCGTAGGCCGCTTCGAGGCGATGCGATCCGTGGCGATCGGTGCGCCAGCGCTTCTGGAACGCGGCGATGAACAGCCCCGTGTTCACGCGCTCGGCCGCGTCGATCGGGACCTGCCCCGTCAACGACACCTGCGTGAGCGGCGAGAGCTGCGTGGCGACGATGCCGCCGGTGACGTGAAACGCACGGTCGACGGCGAACGAGATCGTCGGCGTGGCTGTCACGCGCGTGCCGTAGAGGCCAGCCGCGTCCGGGAAGGACGCGGCGGCGATCTGCGTTTCGTTTCGCCACGTCTGCGTGTAGCGCGAGACGTCGAAGCTGATGCCGAGCCGCTTCGTCCCGACCTCGCGGTTCTCGAATCGGAACGAGTAGCCGCTGTACTCCTCGACCAGATCGTCGTTGTCCGAGCCGACGAGACCGACCGTGGCTCTCGCGTTGTCCGATCCCATCGGGATGTCCAACACGCCGCTCCAGCCCTGATGCGCGTGGTACACGACCTTCGATCGCGAGGGGGCGAAATGCAGCCAGCGGCCGCGCTCGGCGCGCGTCAGCACGAAGTCCACGCGGATGTGCCCGGACTCGTCGCTCCGTGACACGCGGCGGCTGACGTCGTAGTCGGGCCACTCGGCCCTCAGCCGATCGGCCAGGCGATCGGCTTCGTCGTTGTCGAAGCGCGTGCCGACGATCGCCTGCAACGCGTCACGCAACGGCTGGCTGATCCGCGTCTCGTCGATGCCGACGACCTGCACTCGGTCGATGACATAGCGCGCGTTGATGTTCGCCTGCAATTCCTCATCGTCGCCAATCGCGGCGACGAGGAAGACGACGCGGACGCGGCCGTCGGCCAGCACGACATCGCGCACGGCGGCGACCATGTCGGGATGTTCGGCTTCGATGCGCGCGGCGAGCGCATGCAGACGATCGGAAGACAGCGGCGCGCCGGCGAGCGCGTCGATGTCCTCGACGAGCGCGGGACTCAGGCGATCGCGCGCGAGGCCTGAGATCTCGGTCGCGGCGATGACGTCGCCGTCATGGAGCGGAGCGTCCTGCGCGGCTGCGGAGATCGGCGCGCAGAAGAAGAGAGCGAGCAGCAGCACGAGTCGGGTCATGCGCTCGCTCATAGCAACGGCCGGGCCATTGTACAAGTTGTTGAGCGATAACGACTTCACTCTCTGAGACGTGTGAAGCCGCGTCACACCCTGTGCCGGAACGGCACAGGGTGCGAGCGCCGGACGCGAGCGAGCCGCGTCGGAGAACGAGCTACTTGTGGGCCGTCTTGTGCGCGGCGACCGCGGCCTTCCAATACGCCTGCGAGCCGATGTAGCCGCGCGTATCCGGCATCGCCGTGAGGATCGTGCGGCGGATGTCGAGGATGTCGAACTTCCCTTCCTTCTGGTAGAGGATCTCGCCGCCCGGCGCGATGACGAGCGTGAGCGGCAGCGCAGCGTTCCACTTCACGCCGAATGCCGCTTGCAGGGCCGCGCGATCGGCCGTGGCGAACTGCTTGTTCGCGCTCGACGCGTACTGCTTCTTCAGGAAGCTCAGGACGGCCGCGCTCTGCGACGGCGCGTCGGTGGACACCGTGACGAGATTGAACGCACGCTGCCGGTACATCCGGTACGTCGTCTCGAGATCGAGGAACTGATCCATCGAGAGCTTGGAGCCGGTGTTCCAGAAGCTGACGAGCGTGACCTTGTCGGTCGCGTTCGCGCGCAGCGCCTTGAGCGCGTCGGCATCGGCGGGATCGACGGTCACGGGCTCGGCCTGGATGCGCGCCCATTCGCGATCGACGTCCTGCGCCTTGTACATCCATTTCGTCGTGCAGCCGAACGCGCGCGTGTTCGCGACGGGCACGGGCTTGCCGGCGAGCAGCGCGTCGAGCGCGTTGCGCGCGTCCTGCGACTTGACGAGCTCTTCACGCTGGTTGTCGTCGATGTGGCCCTGATACTGGAGCTTGTGAGCCTGATCGAAGATGAAGATGTGCGGCGTCGCCACGGCGCCGAACTTCATCGACAGGGCCTGCGTCTCGCCGTCGTACAGATACGGCCAGTCGATGCCGCGGAACGCCGCGCGGATCTTCATCTCCGGCAGCGAGTCGGTGACGTCCGTGTAGCCGAGCTCGTCGAGGCGCACGGCCTTCGCGTTGTTCGGGTTGATCGCGACGAGCGTCACGCCCTTGCTCTTGTAGTCCGCGTAGAGCTTCTCGATGCGGCCCTCGTAGAGCTGCGAGACGGGGCAATGGTTGCTCTCGAAGACGATCGCGAGCAGCTTCGTGCCGAGGAACTCGCTGCTCTTGTGCATCTTGCCGTCGATGCCCGGCAGCGTGAACTCCGGTAACGGCGATCCGATCGGCAGCACAGGATGCTCGTCGGCCTGAATGCCGCGGCTGGGTACAGCTTGTTGCGGGGCCTGACCTTGCCCTTGCGCCGCAGGCCAGGCGGCCATCAGTGCAACGGCCATCGCGCCGAGCGCGGATTTGAACACGATGCGATGACGCGACGAACGGAACGAACGTGATGCGCTCATGGATGCCTCGTTTGCCGTAACCCCATTTCGAAGTTCGAAGTTCAAAGTTCGAAGTTGGAATGCGCTTCTAGTTGCGTGCCCAGTACGCCCGCTGACCGCTGGATGCGCGATCGTCGGGAAGATTGGCGAGAATGGCCCGCCGCAATTTCGGAATGTCCGACACGCCGAGCTCTTGATAGAGCACGTCGCCGTTCGGCGCCAATAGCACCGTGAACGGCACCGACGAGGGCATCGCCGGATCGAACGCGGCTTGCAGGGCGTACACGTCCGGCGTGCCGAACTGCAGGTTACGGTGCGACGCGTGCTGCTTCTGGAGGAACTCGATCACGCCAGGCCGTTCTTCGGGGTCGTTGCTCGAGACGGCGACGAACTCGAGCCCGCGCGCGTGATACATCCGATACGTCGCCTCGAGCTCAGGAAACTCCGTCACGCACGGCCCGCACCACGTCGCCCAGAAGTTCACGAGCAACAGCTTGCCGGTGCCGTTCTTCCGCAACGCCGACAGCGCCGCGGTGTCGGCGGCCTGCACGCTGACCGGTTCGGCCGCGATCGCCTTGCGCTCGGCGTCGGCTTTCGGCGTGTCCTCACGCCAGATCGGCGGACAGCCGCTGGCCGGCGTCACGGCCTTGGCGACCGCGCGACCGGCGAGCAGCGCGTCGATCGCCGCGTCCGCGTCGTTCGATCCCGCGCGGCCGTCCGCCGGGGCATCGTCGATGCGCCCCTGATATTGGAGATGTCTGTCGCGATCGAAGACGAAGATCTGCGGCGTCGCGACGACGCGGTACTGCTTGGTCACGGCCTGCGACTCGCCGTCGGAGAGATAGGGGTAGCTGAGATGCGCGAACTCGGCGCGCGTCTTCATGTCGTCGATCGACTCCCCGACGTCCGTCTGCGCGAGGTCTTCGAAGCGCATGGCGCTCGCGGCATTCGGATTGATGGCCACGAGCGCGAGCCCGCGATCGCGATAGCGCGCGACGAGCGCATCGAGCTTCGCCTCGGCACGCTGCGCCGCCGGACAACTGTTGCACGTGAACACGACGGCGAGCACGGGACTGGCCGCGAACTCCGTCAACGTGTGCGTCCGCCCATCGATGCCGGGCAACGAGAAGTCCGGCGCGACCGATCCGATCGGCAGGGACGCAGACGTGCCGCGGCCGCAGGCGGCCAGAGACACAGCCAACAAGGTGCAGATGACGAGTCGCATCGAAATTCGGTGAACAGCCGGAGGTTACCACCGCTGCGATGGCGATGTCACGACACCTGTCTGGAAGGTGGGGACGTTCGAACTTCGAACTTTGAACTTCGAACTTTGAAATACGAACGAAGAACGGAGAACCCCCTCTACGGCCGTCTCAACACGAGGATCGTCAGATCGTCGGCAAGCTTGCCTTCGTCGGTGTGCGCTTTGACATCCTCGAAGACCGATCGGCAGATGTCGGCGGCCGGCAACGCGTGCGCCGCGGTGAGCGATCGCTGCAACCCCGCTTCGTCGAAATAGCCGCTCGCCGGATGCTCGGCCTCGGTGATGCCGTCGCTGTAGATGGCGACGAAATCGCCGGACGCGAGCGTCGTCCGCCCCAGACGATACTCCGCGCCTTCGAACAGGCCGAGCGCGACGCCGCCATCCTGCAACCGCTCCCACGTGCCGTCAAGCCGCCGCACGAGCGCCGGTGGATGGCCGGCGTTGACGTACTCGAACGCACCGGTCGCCGGATCGTAAGCGCCAGCGAACAGCGTGATGAAGCGCGTGCCCGGCGCTTGACGGACGATCTGTCCGTTGAGCCGCGTCGTCAGCGGCACGAGATCGGTCAACTCGTCGAGCAGCACGCGCTCCATCGCAAGAAACAGCGCCATCAGCAGCGCCGCCGGGCTGCCCTTGCCGGCCACGTCGCCGACCGCGACGAGCACGCGCCCGTTCGCCAGCGGGCGGATGTCGTAGAAGTCTCCGCCGACGGTGTTCGCCGGCTTCGACAGGCCGTGCACGTCGACGCCCGGCAGCGCGATCGTGTCGGACGGCAGCATCGCGAGCTGAATGCCGCGTGCGATCTCGAGATCGTTCTTGAGCGACAGCCGATCGGCGACCTCGAGCACGACGAGCAGGCCCAACAGACCGATCGACCCGAGCATGAACCACGCGCCTTGAATCTCGACGTGGACCTTCCCCGACTCCGCGAGCGGGATGCCGCCGTTGTAGCGCACGAATCCGAGGAGCGCGAAGACGATCGCGAGGCCGAACAGCGCGCGGCGCGCCGGCGACAGCTTCAGGCCGAACGCGATGAGGAACGCGCGAATCTCACGAATGATCCGCGACGGCCACGGCCCGCGCCGCTCGCCATCGGCCACGCTTCCGGCGAGCGCCCGATATGCGTCCTGCGCATCGCGCGTGAACAAACGCGTGAAATCGCGGCCAGTGACGTCCTTCGTGTAGACGTCGAGCAGCTCGGACGTGCGCCGCGGCCTGCCCGCGCGACGAGGCATGCGGTGAGTATGCCCGAAGTGTCTGCCCTCTGCAGCGCGCGTCGCGGCGTTCGATGTACGATCCTCAATCGATGCGTCAGGCCATCGACCTGCAGCTCACCCGTGCACGCGTCCGATTCCCTCGACCGCGGATCGACGACGTCGTCGACGTCGTGCGGCGGCAATTGCAGGCGCATCGATCGATCTTCCCCGCCGGCGGCTCGATTGCCGTCGCGGTCGGCAGCCGCGGCATCGCGAACATCGGCGCGATCGTGCGCGCGGCCGTGTCGTCCCTCGCCGAAGCGGGGCTCCGGCCGTTCGTCGTGCCAGCCATGGGCAGCCACGGCGGCGCCACGGCGGACGGCCAGGCGCAGTTGCTGGCCGACTACGGCGTGTCGCCGGAGGCGCTCGGCTGCGACGTGCGCTCGTCGATGGACGTCGTCGCGCTCGATCGCGGCGACCTGCCGCACCAGCTCTTCATGGATCGCCACGCGCACGGCGCCGACGGCATCCTGTTGATCAACCGCATCAAGCCGCACACGGATTTTCACGGCCGCTACGAGAGCGGCCTCGCGAAGATGGCCGTCATCGGCCTCGGCAAGGAACGGCAGGCGATCGAGATGCACCGCTTCGGCGTGCCCGGCCTGCGCGATG
>DASZVJ010000119.1:0-12607 GCA_035547155.1 Vicinamibacterales bacterium | reverse complement strand
GGACGATCGAAGATGGCCTTGCGGCTGGTGAAGACGGTGGCGTTGACGGCAATGCCGATGGCGAGAGCGCCGAGCGCGAGCGCCGTGGTGCCAGGTTGTCGTTGCAGGCCGCGCAACGTGTAGCGTACGTCTCGAAGAATCGTTTCGATGTCCACCATCGCCTCCCAGTCTCGTGCAGATACGCAACGAAAGATGGTGCGGTTCGCCGTTGTCGCCGACGATCTGACCGGCGCGGCGGATACCGGCGTCGCGTTTCTCTCCGCGGGTTTGTCGGTCGTCGTCGGGTGGACGGACGATGTCGTTCGCGCCGACGCGGACGTCATCGCTATCAGCACCGGAAGCCGCGCGATGGATGCCGGTGCGGCGCGCGCGCGGACGGCCGCGGCTGTCGACGCGTGCCGTCGAGCTGGCGCGTCGATTTTGTACAAGAAGATCGACTCGCTCCTGCGTGGCCATGTCGGCGTCGAGATCGCGGCCGCGTTGTCGGCGTGGGATCGCGAGAGCTTCGCGATCGTCGCGCCCGCGTTCCCCGCGACAGGATGGGCGACGATCGACGGGCGACTCGTCGTCAACGACACCCGCGCCGCGAGCGACGGCGTGTCGATCGTCGGGCTGCTCGCACGCGACGGGCTGCGCGTCGCGTCCGTCGGTCTCACGACCGTGCGCGATCGCACATTGCCGGAGGCGCTGGGTCGCGAACGCTCGCGCGGCGTCGCGTGCGTTGTCTGCGACGCAAAAACCGACGGGGATCTGCGCGCGATCGCGCACGATGGCCGTGCGCTCGGGCCGGGCATCATTTGGGTCGGATCCGGCGGGCTGGCTCACGCGATCGCGGCGACATTGCCGGCAGGGCAGCCGCGCGCGCGCGTCAACTCGTCTGTGGCCGGTCCACGGCTCTTCGTCGTCGGCAGCCGCAGCCTCGTCGCGCGCGAGCAGGCCGCAGCGCTCGTTCAGGACGGCATTCGACGTATCGTGGTGCCGGCGGCTCGACTCGCGCCAGGTACCGCAGCGACGAACGGCGCTCTGGTGATCGATGTGGCGCACGCGCTCGAGCGCGGTGACGACGTGCTCGTCAGCCTCGACGAGGGCGCGTCGTCAGTCGACGACGATGCGACGCTGATGGCGAGACTCGGTGAGATGCTGCGGTCATGCGCCGACATCGTGGGCGGCGTTGTCGTCACAGGTGGCGACACGGCAGTCGGCGTGCTGTCTGCGTGGGGCATCACCGGGCTGAGATTGCTCGACGAGCTGGAGCCGGGCATCGTGCTGTCGTCGGCAATCGGCTCGCGCGCGCTCGCGGTCGTCACGAAGTCGGGTTCGTTCGGCGACCGCGGCGCATTCGTGCGAGTTCGCGGGCGTCTTCGGAAGGAAGAGTGATGGATCGTCCGATCATCGCGATCACGATGGGCGACGCGGCCGGCGTGGGCCCCGAGGTCGTCGTCAAAGCGCTCGCGCGTCCTGATGTGGCGGCACAGTGCCGCGCGCTTGTCATCGGCGACGCGAGGCGACTTGAGAAAGCCGCCGCGATTTGCGGCGTGTCGATCGCGGTGCGACGCGTCCAAGGTCCCGGCGAGGCGCGCTTCGACGCGGGCACGATCGACTGCGTCGATCTGGCGCTGATCCCCGACGGTCTGCCGTTCGGCGTGTTGTCGCCGACTGCCGGCGACGCGGCGTATCGCTATATCGAGCGTGCCGTTGAGCTCGCCGTGGCCGGCGAGGTCGACGCGATCTGCACGGCACCCATCAACAAGGAAGCGCTGCACGCCGGCGGGCATCTGTTCCCCGGCCACACCGAGTTGCTCGCGCATCTGACCGGCACGCCCGAGGTTTCGATGATGTTGAGCGCGCCGGGCCTGCGCGTGATTCACTGCACGACGCATATCGGCCTGCTCGACGCGATCGCCCGCATCGATGCGGATCTGGTCGAGCGGACGATCCGCCGCGGCCACGACGCGCTCGTCCGCGCCGGCATTCCGTCGCCGCGCATCGCCGTCTGCGGCATCAATCCGCACGCGGGGGAGAACGGCCTGTTCGGCCGTGGCGAGGAGGAAACGAAGATCGCGCCCGGCATCGCACGCGCGCGCGCCGCCGGCATTGACGCGATCGGTCCGCTGCCCGCCGACACGACGTTCTTCCGCGCGATCCGCGGCGACTTCGACCTCGTCGTCGCGATGTATCACGACCAGGGGCATTGTCCGGTGAAGGTCCTCGGCCTCGACGCCGGCGTCAACATCACGATCGGCCTGCCTGTCGTTCGGACGTCGGTCGATCACGGCACCGCCTTCGATATTGCCGGCACCGGCAAAGCCGATGAGCGCAGCCTCGTCGAAGCGCTGCGACAAGCAGCACAGTTGGCGACGAGACGCGGGGTGGTTCGCGATGCAATGTAGGGGCGGCCCCCCGTGGCCGCCCGCAACTCAAACGTAGGGGCCGCCCTTGTGGCGGCCCCGATGTCGCTCGTCGCCGTAGCCCGTGGCCCGCAGCCCGCAGTAGACTGTCCGCACACCAATGACGACAGTTCCCGCGCGGACGACGCGTGTGCGTTATCAGGTTGTGGCGTTGACGACGACGCTGGCGATGGTGACGTACATCGACCGTGTCTGCATCTCGAAGCTCGCGCCGGACATCATGCGCGACCTCAGCCTGTCGACGGTGGAGATGGGCTACGTCTTCAGCGCGTTCGCGATGGCATACGCGCTCTTCGAGATTCCGACGGCGGCCTGGGCGGACAAGCTCGGCACGCGCGCGGTGCTGACGCGCATCGTGCTGTGGTGGTCGACGTTCACGATCGCCACCGGTGCGGCGTTGAACTACACGTCGATGCTGGTGGTGCGCTTCCTGTTCGGCGCCGGCGAGGCCGGCGCGTGGCCGTGCGCGGCGCGGGCGCTGTCGCACTGGATCCCGACGCGCGAGCGCGGCACGGTGCAGGGCGTCTTCTTCGCCGGCGCGCATCTGGTCGGCGGGTTGACGCCGATCGTCATCGTCGCGCTGCTGCCGCATGCGTCGTGGCGGACGATCTTCGTGTTGTTCGGCGCGATCGGGTTCGTGTGGGTCGCGGCGTGGCGTCGGTGGTACCACGACGAGCCGACCGAGCATCCGCGCATCAGTCCGGCCGAGCGCGATCGGATCCTCGCCGAGCGGCCCGCCGCCGTGCCGCACGTGGCCGGCGCGGCGTACTTCTGGCGTCTGCTGCGGGATCGCAACGTGATCGCGCTCTGCATCATGTACGTCTCGAACAGCATGATGTTCTACTTCTGCATCACGTGGCTGCCGACGTACCTGCAGCAGCGGCACGGCTTCGACGCGACTGCGCTCGGATTTCTGTCGGGCCTGCCGCTGCTCGTGAGCGTGCCGAGCGATCTGTTCGGCGGCATCGTGACGGACCGGCTGTGCGCGCGCTTCGGACTGAAGACGGGCCGCTGCGTGCTCGGCGCCGTCGCGTACGTGATCTCGGCCGTTGCGCTGTTCGTCGCGGCCGCGTCGGGGTCGCCGCTGCCGGCCGCCATTCTGATCGCCGTCGCCACGGGCGTCTGCATGTTCACGCTCGGCGCGGCGTGGGGCGTGTGCAGCGAAGTCGGCCGCAACCACATCGCGGTCGTCGGCGCGATCATGAACACGGCCGGCCAGCTGGCGAGCATGGCGTGTCCGCTTATCGTCGCCTACTCGGTGACGCTGTTCCACAACTGGGATTTTCCGCTCTACCTGCTATCCGCGCTGTTTCTGATCGGGGCGGGATGCTGGCTGATGATCGACCCGACGCGGCCGGTGTTCAACGATCACTCGGCGCCGCAACCGATCGCGGCCGTTGCCGCGACCATCTCCGAAGTGTGACGCGCCGAGCGCTCACCTCACGCAGGCCATCCATGTCCCGTCTTGTCTTCGTCGTCGCTGCCGGCCTCACGACACTCGCACTTGCGCAAGGTCCTGCGTCCGACTTCGTGCCCGACGAGACCTTCCACGGATCGACGCTGGCGGGATGGCACACCATCGGGCCGGCGACGTGGACGGCGAAGGACGGTGAGGTCTCCGGTGCTGCGGTCACGGCCGGCGGCGGCTGGCTCGTGCTCGATCGCGCGTATCAGGACGCAGACTTCTTTTCACGTTTCCGATGTAGCGATCCGTGCGATGCCGGCGTGCTGTTTCGCCTGCAAGACGCCGCCAACGGCAAGTCCGGCGTGTACGTGTCGCTGAAGGCCGGCGACCTCGCGACGTATCGGCTGACGATCGACGACAACGGCCACGAGATCGCGCGCGAGGCGCTGCCGCCCGTCGGCCCATTCGTGCGCAGCGCGCCGCCGCCGAATCCCAACGGCCGCGGCGGCCGCGGCTTCGCGATGACGGGCGCCGGCCGCGGCGGCTCGCCGATGACGTTCCCATCGCCGCTGCCCGAGCTGATGCCGCCGGCGCCGGGCCTGCGCGCGGGCGACTGGAATCAGATCAGCGTGGCGATCGACTCGGACATCGTGCGGCCGACGCTCAATCAGGGCATCGACTTCATTCCCGGCGCGATCGGCGACAACGGATCCGGCTATGGGCCGATCGCGCTGCACGTCGGCGCGGGCACGGTGACGTTCGCCGACGTGTCGTTCAAGGATCTCCACGCACGCGTGCTGCCGGCCGAGACGGTGTCGCCGCGGTTCCGCATGCAGCGTCTCGACGACTTCTACTATTCGTGGGGCGCGGGCGTCGCCGATTTCAATCGCGATGGCGTGCTCGACGTTGTTGCGGGCCCGTACTACTACCTCGGTCCGACGTATACGACGCGCGAAGAGATCTACACCGGCGCGGCGCAGAGCCCGACGTCGAGCTTTGCGAACACGTGGGTCGACTACGCGTGGGATTTCACCGGCGATGGCTGGCCCGACGTGCTGGCCGCCGAGAGCCGTCCGATGACGCTCTACGTGAACCCTCGCGGCGCGCATCGGCGCTGGGACAAGTTCCGCGTGCTGCCGCAGATCACCGGTGAGTTCACCGCGATGAAGGATCTCGACGGCGACGGTCAGCCGGAGATCATCTTCGGCATGGGCGGGGTCGGCGGCACGCTGGCGTACGCGAAGCCCGACCCGGCCAATCCCACTGCGCCATGGCCCGCGCACGCGATCTCGGAGGCCGGTCTCGCGCACGGACACGGGCTTGGCGCCGGCGACATCAACGGCGATGGGCGTGTCGACGTCGTGCAGGCCGCGGGTTGGTGGGAACAGCCGCCGCCTGGGACGCCAGGGACGTGGCCGTATCATCCCGTCGCGTTCGGACGATGGGGTCGTGCGGAAGGTGCGGGCGGCGCGGAGATCGCCGTCTACGACGTCAACGGCGACGGCCTGATGGACGTCGTCACCGGCCTCAACGCGCACGGCTTCGGCCTCGCCTGGTTCGAGCAGAAGCGCGACAAGGCCGGCGCGATTACGTTCGTGCGGCACATGATCATCGACGATTTCTCGACGACGAACGCGGGCGGCGTGACGATGTCGGAGATGCACGCCGCGGAGTTTGCGGATATCGACGGCGACGGCGTGCCGGATTTCATCACCGGCAAGCGCGTGTACTCGCATCTCGAAAGTTACGTCGACCCCGATCCGAACGGCGTGCCCGCGCTGTACTGGTTCCGCACCGTGCGCGATCCGAAGGCGCCGGGCGGCGCGCGGTTCGTGCCGGAGCTGATCCACAACCGTTCCGGTGTCGGCGCGCAGATTTCAGTGGCCGATCTGAACAAGGACGGACGAATGGATATCATCACGTCCGCGACGCGAGGCACGTTCGTGTTCTTCGGACGGAAACCATAGTCACCCGTAGCCCGTAGCCCGTGATCATGCACAACTACATCGACGGTCAGTTTCGAGCGTCATCAGCGACGGAGTCTCTTCCTGTCATCAATCCTGCGACGGCTGACGAGCTTGGCCGCGTGCCCCTGTCGCCGGTCTCCGAGGTGGACGCGGCCGTGCAGGCTGCCGCGCGCGCGTTCCCGGCGTGGCGACGCGTGCCCGTCACCGATCGCATCCAGTTCCTGTTCAAGCTGAAGGCCGCGCTGGAAGATCAGTTCGACGATCTGGCGCGCACGATCACGCTCGAGTGCGGCAAGACGCTGGGCGAATCGCGCGGCGAGCTGCGGCGTGCGATCGAGAACGTCGAGGTCGCGTGCGGCGCGCCGTCGATGGCGCAGGGCTACAACTCCGAGGACATCGCGGCCGGCATCGACGAGATCATGATCCGCCAGCCGCTCGGCGTGTGCGCGATCATCGCGCCGTTCAATTTCCCGGCGATGATCCCGTTCTGGTTCCTGCCGTATGCCATCGCGTGCGGCAACACTGTGGTGATCAAGCCGTCGGAACGCGTGCCGCTGACGATGCAGAAGGTGTTCGCGTTGCTCGATGCCGTGAAGCTCCCAGCCGGCGTCGTCAATTTGATCAACGGCGGCCGCGACGCCGTCGACGCGATTCTCGATCATCCCGTCGTGCGCGCGGTGAGCTTCGTCGGGTCGAGTGCGGTCGCGCGGCACGTCTACGCGCGTGGCGCCGCGTCCGGCAAGCGCGTCCAGTGCCAGGGCGGCGCGAAGAATCCCGTCGTGATCCTGCCCGACGCGGACATCGCGTCGGCGGCCGAGATCGTCGCCGACAGCGCGTTCGGCTGCGCCGGACAGCGCTGTCTTGCCGCCGCGGTGGCCATCACCGTGGGCGAGGCCCGTGCGTCGTTCGGCGAGGCGATTCAGGCGAAAGCCCGGCAGCGCGTGACCGGCAACGGCCTCGACGACGGCGTGCAGATGGGACCGGTGATCACGCCGGAGAGCCTCGCGCGCATCGAGTCGCTCGTCGATCGCGCGATCCGCGATGGCGCACGGGCCGTCGTCGACGGCCGGCATCCGTCGATCGCGAGCTATCCGCGTGGCAACTTCGTGCGGCCGACCGTGCTCGAGGGACTGCCGCTGTCGAGCGAGATCGCGCGCACCGAGATCTTCGGCCCCGTGCTCACGATGCACCACGTCGACGACGTGGACGCGGCGATCGCCCTGGTCAATCGGGGCGCGTACGGCAATCAGGCGTCGCTGTTCACGTCGAACGGATCGAGCGCGCGCAAGTTCCGCTACGAGGCGGAAGTCGGCAACGTCGGGATCAACGTCGGCGTCGCCGCGCCGATGGCGTTCTTCCCGTTCAGCGGTGCGCGCGAGAGCTTCTTTGGCGACCTGCACGGCCAGGGCCGCGACGCGTTCGAGTTCTTCACGCAGCAAAAGGTCGTCGTCGAGCGTTGGCCGAAGGCGTGGACGAGGAAGTTCTAACTTCGAACTTCGAACTTCGAACTTCGAACTTCGAAAAGAGGCCTCATGAGCAGCGAGCGAAGCACGTTTGTCGTCGTGGTTGGCGCGGCGATCGTCGGCGCCGGTCTGATGCTGCACGGCAGCGCGCGTGTGAGCGCGCAGGGCGCTGCGCCTGCACCAACGGCTGCGCCGCGGCCGAGCCCGTTCGTGCCGCCGGAGCCGCTCGACGACAACGATCATGCAGGCTGGACGTCGATCTTCGATGGACGGACGCTCGACGGCTGGGACGGCAATCCCGACGTCTGGTCCGTCGCCGACGGCGCGATCACGGCCGTGTCGACCGCCGATCGTCGTCTCGGATCGACGCATCTGATCTGGCGCGGCGGCGAGCTTGCCGACTTCGAGTGGATGCTCGATCTCAAGCTCGACGGCGACATCCACAGCGGCGTCGCTTATCGCAGCATCGTCGATCTCTCGCGTGGCGCCGGCGGAACGGGTCGCGGCGGACCGAACGCGCCGAAGGTGCCCTCCAATCCCAAGTGGACGCTGTACGGTCCCGGCCTCGACTACGATGCCGACCTCACGATGGCCGGCAACGTCGAAGAGCGTGGGACGAACCGCCGTGAGATCGCCTGGCGCGGCGGCATCGTGCGCGCCGATCCCGGCGTGCGCCCGCGCTTGATCGGCAGCGTCGGCGACGCCGATGCCCTGAAGGCCGTGCTGAAGCCCGGCGACTGGAATCGCCTCCACATCATCGCGCGCGGCCATCAGCTCACGCACATCATCAACGGCCACGTCATGACCGTGCTGTTCGACGACGATCCGCAGTTCTTCAGAGCGTCGGGATTGATCGGATTGCAGATCGAGATGTACGGGCTGGGACGGGTCAGTGCAAAGAATCTGTGGATTCGAAAATTTTAGGGGACCAAGGGACCAAGGGACCAGGGGACGAAGGGACCAGGGGATCAGGGGACGAAGGATAACGGGCGTAGGGGCGGCCGTCGTGGCCGCCGGCACCGTGCGAGGTTTCGTATGACCAAAGCCAGATGGACGAGGCGGGTTGCGCTCGTCATCGCTGCCGTCGCCGCAGCATCGTGGACGATCGTCGCGCGGCAGCAGGCGGCGAATCCGCCCGCGCAGCCGCAGATCACGCTCGCGCCGGGATTGCGCGAGGTGCCGGACTATCGCAAGACCGTTGTCGAGCCGCCGGCGCCGAAGATTCCTGACGGCTTCACGCCGATCTTCAACGGCAGAGATCTGACGGGCTGGCACGTGAGCAAGGAAGCGCGGCACGGCCTCACGCCGGACTTCCACGTCGCGCACGGGATGATCCTCGGCACACAACGGCCGCTCGGCAGCGGCGGGCTGCTCATCACCGATCGCAAGTACCGTGACTTCGAGCTCTACATGGAAGTGAAGCCGGACTGGGGCAACGACAGCGGCGTCTTCTTCCGGACGACAGAAGCGGGTGCGGCGTATCAGATCACGATGGACTACCTGCCCGGCGGCAGCATGGGACGGTTCATCGCCGAAGGCGGCATCGCGTTCGGACCGTCGCGCGCAGGCGGACCGGCACCGGCCAACGCGCCGGCCGCGGCGCCAGCGGCGCGCGGCAATCAGCCTCCCGATCCCGGCCTGGCCGCGTGGACGCGTGAAGACTGGAACACCGTCCGCGTACGTGTCACGGGCGACGTGCCACATGCGACCGTGTGGATCAACGACAAGGAAGTGAGCGACGCGAGCGACACCGAGAACCATGCCGTCGGCGGCATGGTCGAAGGGCCGATCGCCATTCAGATTCACGGCGGCGGTGTGCGCTGGCAGCCAGGTGGATTCTGGCGGTGGCGCAACCTGGCCATCAAGGAAATCTTGCGGAATTGACAGCAGGATCTGCGCGCGGCTCGAATGGCCGGCGCGGTTTGACGTAAGGAGAGACCGATGACGATGCAGATGCGATTCGTTCTTCAGATGACGGTGATCGGCGCGGCGGGATTGGCGCCGCTGGTGGCGGCGCAGAATCCGCCGGCCGCGCAAGCGCCGCAGCAGCCAATGTCGTTCTTCGTCACCAGTGCTGGCGCAGCGGACGGCAGCGCCAATCTTGGCGGGCTCGCCGGCGCGGACGCGATTTGTCAGGCGCGCGCAGCAGCCGCCGGCGCCGGCAGCAAGACGTGGCACGCGTATCTGAGCACGAGCGCGACGACCGGCTCGCCGGCCGTGAACGCGCGCGATCGCATCGGCAGCGGTCCCTGGTACAACGCGCGCGGAACGCGCATCGCGCAGAACGTCGCCGATCTACACGGCGACACGCTCGAGCAAGCGCAGTACGGCAACAATCTGAGCCGCACCACGGTGTTGACCGAGAAGGGCGATTCCGTCAAGGGCGCGGGCGACAATCCGAATCAACACGACATCCTGACCGGATCGCAGACCAATGGCCGCGCGTATACCGACGGCGCCGATCACACGTGTGGCAACTGGACGAGCAACAGCACGGGCGCGGCGCAGGTCGGACACTTCGACCGCACCGGCGGCGGCAACACATCGTGGAGCTCCGCGCACGCCTCGCGCGGCTGCAGCGGTCCGAATCTCGTGAGCACGGGCGGCGCGGGATATCTGTACTGCTTCGCGATCGATTGATCCCGGGCGACCACAAGGGTCGCCCCTACGGGTAGGGGCCGCCCTTGTGGCGGCCCGTTTCAACCATCGCCGACGATGGCTTTCATGAACACGTCGTTCCTGTCCGATCTCGCCTCCATCGTCGGCGCGCCGCACGTGATCCGCGACGCCGCGGAGACGTTGACGTACGAATGCGACGCGCTCGCGCACATTCGCGCGACGCCGCTCGCAGTCGTTCTGCCCGGATCGGCGGCGGAGGTGCAGGCCGTCGTCCAGCGTTGCGCGCGCGAGCGCGTGCCGTTCGTCGCGCGCGGCCATGGGACCGGGCTCTCCGGCGGCGCGACGCCTGTCGAGCAGGGCATCGTCATCGCGCTGTCGCGGCTGAACCGTGTGCTCGACGTCGACCTCGTCAACCGGCGTGTCACGGTCGAGCCATGCGTCACGAACCTCGAGATCACGAGGCGCGTCGCGCCGCACGGCTTCTACTACGCGCCTGATCCGTCGAGCCAGCAGGCCTGCTCGATTGGCGGCAACGTCGCGGAGAACTCCGGCGGCGCACACTGTCTGAAGTACGGCTTCACCGTGCACCACGTGCTCGCCGTGGATCTCGTGCTGCCGACAGGAGAGCTCGTCACGATTGGCAGCGAGACCGCCGATCGTCCGGGCCCGGATCTCCTCGGCCTCGTCGTCGGATCCGAAGGCACGCTCGGCGTCGTGACCAGAATCGTCGTGCGCATCCTGCGCAAGCCGGAGTCGGTGCGCACGTTGCTCGCGGGGTTCGATTCGATCGACGCGGCCGGCCAGACCGTGTCCGACATCATCGCGGCCGGTATCGTGCCAGCGGCAGTCGAGATGATGGATCGACTTGCGATCCGCGCGGCCGAGGCGGCCGTGCATCCGGGATTTCCTGCGTGCGAGGCTGTGCTGATCGTCGAGCTCGACGGCGTTCGGCAGGAGGTCGACGATCTCTTCGCCGTCGTCGAAGCGACGTGCCGGCGGCGCGGCGCCGGCGAGGTCCGTCTTGCGCGCGATGACGATGAGCGCGCGAGGATCTGGAAGGGCCGCAAAGCGGCGTTCGCCGCGATGGGGCGCGTGTCGCCGAACTACTACGTGCAGGATGGCGTCGTGCCGCGGATGCGGCTGCCCGACGTTCTCGCGCGCATCAAGGATCTCGAACGGCGTTCAGGGCTCGCAATCGGCAACGTCTTTCACGCCGGCGACGGCAACTTGCATCCGTTGATTTGCTACGACGCGCGCGTGCCGGGACAGGCCGAGCATGCGGCTGAGGTGGCCGCCGAGATTCTGTCGTATTGTCTCGACGCTGGCGGCTCGATCACGGGCGAGCACGGCGTCGGCGCGGACAAGCGCTGCTCGATGCTGAAGATGTTCGGCGCCGACGATCTGGCCGTGATGGCCGAGGTCCGCCGCGCGTTCGATCCGCTCGAGATCTGCAATCCCGAGAAAGTTCTGCCGACGCCGCGTCTCTGCGGCGAAGTGCCCGGGCCCTACCGTCCGCATCCAATCGAGCGCGCGGGCCTTGGCGAGCGCTTCTGACCGTCGATCGTGATACAAAGCGTCGCATCCATGACCGCACGTGCGTGGAGCGGGCCCGGCCTCGTTCGGCCGGGCGCGCATGACGACGCGATCGACGACGTCGTGCCGGCCATCGTCGTCACGCCGGAGCGCACCGCCGACCTGGCCGCCACGCTGGCCGAGGCGTCTCGGCTGCGCGCGACGACGATCGTCAGCGGAGGCCGGACGAAGATGGCCTGGGGACGTCCGGCGTCGAACATCGAGGTGGCCGTCTCGACGGCACGGCTCGATCGCATCGTCACGCATCGCCATGGCGATCTGATCGCGACGATCGAAGCGGGCGCGGCGATCGAGGCGGTGAATGCCGCGCTCGCGCAGCACGGCCAATGGCTGCCTATCGATGCAACGTTCTCGGGCGCGACGATCGGCGGCGTGCTCGCGACCAATGATAGCGGTCCGCTTCGTCATCGCCACGGCACGCCGCGCGACCTGCTGATTGGCATTCACCTCGCGACGACCGACGGGCGCGTCGTCAAGGCCGGCGGCGAAGTCGTCAAGAATGTCGCTGGTTACGATCTCGGCAAGCTCATGACCGGAGCGCACGGCTCGCTGGCGGCGATCGTCAGCGCCACGTTCAAGCTGGCGCCCATCCCTCACACATCGAAGACGGTCGTCGCCCATTGTCGCGATCGCCGAGCCGCGGCCACGCTGATCTCGTCGATCGCCGCGGGACGGTCGGAGCCGCTCGCCGTCGAGATCGTCTCGAGCAGCGACGCGAGCGCAGTCGACGTGCTCGTGCGGTTCGCGTCGACGACGGCTGCCGTTGACGCGCAGGCTGACGCGCTTCGCGACGAATCGCGCGCGTCGAACGTCGAGAGCGACATCCTCGGCGGCGACGCTGAGGCGGCGTGCTGGCGCGAACACGGCGCACGCATGTGGCGGGGCGACGATGTCATCGTGCGATGCGCGTGGCTGCCGGCATCTCTCGAGGCTGTGCTGGAACGGGTCGCGAGAGTCGCTGGCGAGGCCCATACGACGATGGCGTTGACAGGGCGCGCGTCGATCGGCGCGGGGCACCTGCGAATCGCGGGAGACATCGACGCACAGATCCGCGCAATTGTGCAGTTGCGCGCGGCTGCGCCGGTGATCCGGCACGTCGTCATCCTGCGCGCGCCGCTCGCCATCAAGTCGCAGATCGACGTCTGGGGCGAT
>DASZVJ010000118.1:0-8416 GCA_035547155.1 Vicinamibacterales bacterium | reverse complement strand
CGCTCCGGCGGCGTGCCATCCAGCGTCTGCCCATCCTCGCCCGTCGTCATCTGCGCGACGATCGGCAGCGGCGACACGGCGCGCACGGCACGGATCGCCGCAAGCAGCTCGGACAGATCGCCGAACGTCTCGAGGATGAACAGATCGACGCCGCCGTCAACGAGGGCGCTCGCCTGCTCGCGGAAGACGTCTTCCGCTTCGCCGACGCTCGTGCGGCCCCACGGCTCGATGCGCACGCCGAGCGGCCCGATCGCGCCCGCGACCCACGCGCGATCGCCGGCGACGCGCTTGGCCAGCCGCGCGCCCTCGCGGTTGATGTCAGTCGTCTGATCCGCCAAGCCGAAGGTACCGAGCTTGATGCGGTTGGCGCCGAACGTGTTCGTCTCGAGCACGTCGGCGCCGGCGAGCAGATACTCGCGATGGACGTCGGCGACGAGATCCGGATCGGTGAGGTTGAGCTCGTCGAAGCAGCGGTTGACGAAGACGCCCTTGGCGTAGAGCATCGTGCCGGTGGCGCCGTCGCACACGAGCACGCGCCGATCGAGCGCGTCGAGGAACCCCGTCATAGGGGCGTGCGGTCAGCGCGCGGCCGGAGCCGGCGTCGACGCGGGGACGAGCATGTCCTGCTTGTCCCAGATGAAGTCCTTCTTGTCGTAGACGGCCAGCTCATAGTCCTTCCCCATGAAAATGGCCGAGACCGGACAGGCTTCCTCGCAGTAGCCGCAGAAGATGCAGCGCGTCTTGTGGATCTGGTAGACGGAGGCGTAGCGCGGCCCGGCCTGGACCGTGCCGTCGTTCTCCGCCGCCTCGAGATAGATCGCGTCGGCCGGACACGCCACGGCACAGAGCCCGCACGCGACGCACTTCTCGAGCCCGTTCTCGTCCCGCATCAGCACCTGTTTGCCGCGGTACTTCGGGAACATCGGGACCTTCTCTTCCGGATAGTTGACCGTGATCGGCTTCCGGAACATGTGCTTGAAGGTCAGGGCGAAGCCCGTGAGGAACGGACGAATCATGCGGTCATGATAGCAAGAGACCGGGGCCCTGGCGAAACCCCGTCCCGGGCAAAACCCGGTATCCTGATCGCTGCCGATGCCCGAGACCGCGACGTCGATGCCGCACGAGGTCCTGCTGCTGACGCTGATGGCCAAGATCGCCGTCGCGGCCATCCTGGCGACGATGCTGGTGCGGTTCGCATGGTTCCGGCGGATTCTGCTGACCGAGCGCCGCGACTGGCCCGAGCGTCTCACATTCGCCGTCGGCCTCGGCGTCCCGCTCATCGCCGGCGTCGTCGCGCGGTTGTCGCTCGACTACAAGGCCGCGGATCTGACGCTGGCGGGATCGTTCCTCGCGGGCCTGATCGCCGGCCCGTACGCCGGTGCGCTCGTCGGGCTCGGCGTCGGCCTGCCGCCCATCTTCCTACCGCCGCTCTTCGCCGCGCACGCCCAGGCGCAGTTCGCCGTGCTGCCGTTCGCCATCGGCTGCGGGTTCGCCGGCGGCGGCCTGCGCGAGATCTGCCCGAAGGAAGAGATCTGGAAGTTCTCGCCGTTCTTCGTCACCAAGCTGCATCGATCCGCGTGGCGGCTCCTGCGCAAGTTCCAGCTCGACTGGCAGGTCATCCTCGTCATGGCGCCGGTGCTCCTCGAGCTGCTGTCGCAGTCGATCGCGCGCCGCTGGCCGGGCCGCATCTTTCATTTCGCGCCGGACACGTGGTGGCTGTTCCTGCTCGTCATCACGTCGACGGTGCTGTGCGTGGCGATTCCGATCAAGATCTGGAACAGCGCGCGCATCGAGCACCGGCTGGCCGAGCAGGAGAAGCTGCTGATGGCTGCGCGCGTCGAGGCGCTCGCCAATCAGATCAACCCGCACTTCCTGTTCAACACGCTGACGTCGATCTCGTCGCTGATCCGATCGAAGCCGGAGACGGCACGCGTGCTGATCGTGAAGCTGTCGGGCCTGCTGCGGCGGCTGCTGCGCAGCCAGGAGCACTTCGTGACGCTGCGCGAGGAGCTCGCCGCGGTCGACGAGTACCTCGACATCGAGCGCGTGCGCTTCGGACCGAGCCTCGTCGTCGACAAGACCCTCGATGAGAGCAGCCTCGACGTCGTCGTGCCGAGCATGATCATCCAGCCGCTCATCGAGAACTCGATCAAGCACGGCCTCGGCAAGAAGGTCGGCGAGGGCCGGATCACGATTCACACGTCGCGGCGCGCGGGCCACGCGGTGATCGAGATCGGCGACAACGGCGTCGGCATGCCGGCCGATCGGCTCGAGGCCACGTCGGAGCACGGCATCGGCCTCCGCAACGTCAACGAGCGCCTGCGCGTGATCTACGGCGCCAACTACGCGCTGCACCTCAGCAGCATTCCCGGACAAGGCACGCTCGCACGCATCGAGATTCCCGAGCTCGTCGTGCCCGAGCGCGCCACCGCCTAATTCATGTCACTGCTTCGCACCGTAGTCGTCGACGATGAGCAGCTCGCGCGGGAGGAGCTGTGCTTTCTGCTGGAGCAGGCGGGCGACGTCGAGATCGTCGGTCAGGCCTCCGACGGCATCGAGGCGCTGCGCCTCGCCGGCGATCTGAAACCGGACCTGCTCTTCCTCGACGTCCAGATGCCGGGCCTGACGGGCTTCGAGGTCGCGCGGCGGCTGATCCAGACCGCGCCGATCCCGCAGCTCGTCTTCGTCACCGCCTTCGACCAGTATGCCGTCGACGCGTTCTCGGTGAACGCCGTCGACTATCTGCTCAAGCCCGTCGACGCCGGCCGTCTCGAGCAGGCGATCGACCGCGTGCGGCGCCGGCTCGCCTCCGAGCAGGCGGCGAAGCTGCCGCTGACGCCGGCCGATCTCGAAAAGGTGATCGAGGCCGTGCAGGCGCGGCAGGGCCGCCGCGATCAGCTCGCGATCCGGGCCGGCGAGCGCTTCGTCCTGGTCCAGGCCGAGGAAGTGGTCTATGCGTCAGTGGTCGACGAGACGATAATCGTGGTAACAAACACGGTGTCCGGGACGTCTAACTATCGGACGCTCGACGAGCTCCACGCGAGACTGGATCCGGCGGTCTTCTGGCGGGTCCATCGATCGCACCTCGTGAACATCACGAAGATCAAGGAGATACAGCCCTGGTTCAGCCGCAACTACCTCCTGAAGATGAAAGACCCGAAGGCCACGGAGATCCCGGTCAGCCGATCGCAGACGCGCCGGTTGCGGGATTACCTCCAGCTCTGACGCTCGAGCCCTCCGCCTTCTCCCAGGAGATTCATCAGCCATCCGCCGCCACCGAGCCCGTCGCGGTCGTCTCGGTCCCCGTTGCCGCGCCTGTGCCCCCGCCCGCGCGTCCGCGCGCGTCGGCCGGCGAAGTGCTCGCGCGCATCGCCGAAGAGCTGTTCGCCTGGTTCAAGACGCTGGTGTCGGCCGCCGTCTACGCGACGCTGATCGTGACGTTCGGCTTCCAGATCGCGCGCGTCGAAGGGCACAGCATGGCGCCGACGCTCGAGGATCAGGACCGGCTCATCGTCAACAAGCTGGAGTACCGGCTGCCGAACCACTCGCCGCGCGTCGGCGACATCGTGATGCTGCTCTATCCGACGAACCCGGACATGTCGTTCGTCAAGCGCGTCATCGGCGAGCCGGGCGACACGATCCGCAGCGTGAACGGCACCGTCTATCGCAACGACGTGCCGCTGCCGGACGACTTCATTCCTGACGAGTACAAGATGTACGACACGTGGGGACCGGAGGTCGTACCCGAGGGCTACTACTTCGTCATGGGCGACCACCGCAACAACAGCTCGGACAGCCGCACGTGGGGCTTCGTGCCGAAGAAGTACATCATGGGCCGCGTCCAGGTCCGCTGGTGGCCGCTCAGTCAGGCGAAGATTTTTCAGGAATGGAAATAGGCACGAACCCAGAACCCAGAACCGAGAACCTCGGAACCCGAACCCGGAACGGAGAACCTCAGAACCCGGAACCCGGCCGATAAATCTCTTCGATCACCGCACTGAACCGCTCTTCGATCACGCGGCGCTTCACTTTCAGCGTCGGGGTCAGCACGCCGCTCGCGTGCGTCAGCTCGCAGTCCAGCAGCACGAACTTCTTGATCCGCTCGAACTGCGCGAGGTCGCGGTTCACGCGCTCGACGATCGGCTCGAACAAGGCGCGCACGTCAGCGTCGCCCACGCGCGCACGCGCGGCCGCGGCGTCGACGCCGAGCCGCGCGGCGACCGTCGTGAAATCCGGCACGACGAGCGCGGCGGGAAAATGGCGGCGATCGCCGATGAGAATGGCTTCGGCGACGAGCCGGTCCGCGCGCAGCCGCTGCTCGATCGGCTGCGGCGCGATCTTCTTGCCACCTGACGTCACCAGCAGCTCTTTCTTGCGATCCGTGATCCGCAGATAACCATCGTCGTCGATCGCGCCGATGTCGCCGGTGTGGAACCAGCCGCCGGCCATCACGGCCGCGGTGTCCTCGGGCCGGTTGTAGTAGCCGCGCATCACGTTCGGTCCGCGTGCGAGGATCTCGCCGTCCGGCGCAATCGACAACGCGACGTTCGGCAGCGGCGGTCCGACCGTGCCGAACCTGATGCGCCCGATCGGCATGACGGACAGCACGGGCGACGTTTCCGTCAGACCGTAGCCTTCGAGGATCGGCAGTCCGGCGCCGAGAAAGAACTCCGCCAGCGACGGATCGAGCGGGGCGCTGCCGGAAACCGCGTAGCGCAGCCGTCCGCCGAGGCCCGCGCGTAAACGCGAGAACACGAGGCGATCGGCGATCGCGCCCGATAGGCGCAGCGACAGCGGCAGCGCCTGTCCGCTCGAAAGGCGCTGGCCTCGCCGCCGCGCAACGCCCACGGCCCAGTGGAAGATCGCGCGGCGCGGCGCCGACGCCTGCGCCGCGGTGTCGACCACGCGCGCGTAGAGCTTTTCGAAGACGCGCGGCACGCCGGACATCACGGTCGGCCGAACTTTCAGGAGATTGCGCGGCACGGTGTCGATCGACTCGGCGAAGATCATCGGAATGCCGGTCGACAGATACACATACGACACGATCCGCTCGAGCGCGTGGCACAACGGCAGGAACGACAGTCCCACGTCGTCGTCTCGCAGATCGAGCACGTCGAGACAACCGGCGAGATTCGACGCGAGATTGCCGTGCGTCAGCATCACGCCCTTGGGGTCGGCCGTCGTGCCGGACGTGTAGATGATCGTCGCGAGATCATCGGGCTGAATCGCCTTCGCCCGCGCCTGATATTCGCGCGCCACGCCCCAGCCAGACTGAATGCACTTGTGCCCGGCCGCGGCGACGTCCGACAGCCGATGCATCGGCACGGGCACGGACGGCAGATCGCTCGCGTCCATCACGACGACGGTCGCAACCGCGGGCGCGGACGGCAGGGCGGCGAGCAGTTTGTCGAGCTGTTCGGCCGTCGAGACAATCACGATCGTCGCGCCGCTGTCGCGCAGGATGAACGCGATCTGCTCGATCGACAGCGTCGGATAGATCGGCGTCGTCACCGCACCGGCCGTGAGAATCGCGAGATCGGCGAACAACCATTCCGGCCGGCTCTCCGCGAGAATCGCCACGCGATCGCCGCGCGTCATCCCGAGCGCGCCGAGACCGAGACTGAGATCGCGGATGCGCGGCACGAGGTCGCGGCCGCTGATGTACTCGATCGCGTCGCCGCGGCACTGGCCGATCAGATCGGGGCGCGGAAAGCGGCCGCCGGACAGGAACGGCAGCTCGGCGATCGTGCGCACGCGCAGCGAGCCGCCCGGCACGTCGGCCGTCTCGATTTCCGGCGTCGCCATGGTCGTCATGATTTGGCGCGGCGATAGACGCCGCTGCGGCCGCCGCGCTTCTCGCGAAGCTGGATGGGACCGATCGTCATGCCGCGGTCGATGGCCTTGAGCATGTCGTAGAGCGTGAGCGCCGCCGCAGAGACGGCGACGAGCGCTTCCATCTCGACGCCCGTGCGGCCGACCGTCGCGACGCCGGCCGTGATGTCGTAGCCGTCGCGACGCGCGCGCAGCTCGACCGAGACGTCCGTGAGCGGCAGCGGATGACAGAGCGGAATGAGATCCGACGTCCGTTTCGCGGCCATGATGCCGGCGAGCCGCGCCGTCTGCAGCGGATCGCCCTTCACCACCGTGCGCTGGCGGATCGCGCGGACGGCCGCGGCGCTCATCGTGATGCGGCCCTCCGCGACCGCGACGCGCGCGGTCTCCGGCTTCGCCGACACGTCGACCATCCGGACGCGGCCGCGGGCGTCGACGTGCGACAGCTTACTCACGGCGCGCTTCGGCATCTTCGCGTGCGAGGAAAAAGGACAGGCTCTCCATCGACACCGTCAGATCGACGTTCTTCAGCTTCACGCCAGGCGGCACCTTCAACGTCCCCGGCGAGAAGTTCAGCACGGCGCGAATCCCCGCCTGCACCACGGTGTTGACGACGCCCTGTGCGGAGTCTGCGGGCACGGCGACGACCGCGATGTTGATGTGCTCTTTCTTGACGACCTGCCGGAACTCGCCGATGTCGAAGATGCGCACGCCGCCGCGCGATCGACGGCCGATCTTGCCGCGCTCCGTGTCGAACAACGCGACGATCGCGAAGCCTTCCTGCCGGAAGCCAGGATAGTCCGCGAGCGCGAGGCCGAGGTTGCCGGCGCCGAGGATCGCCACGCGCACCGTGCGATCGAGGCCGAGGATCATCCGCAGGTGCCGCTTCAGCTCCTTGACGTAGTAGCCGACGCCGCGCACGCCGAACTCACCGAAGTACGCGAGGTCCTTGCGGATCTGCGCGGCGTTGAGATGGAACTGCTCCGCCAGTGCCTTGGAGGAGATCGCCTTGACGCCGGCCGCATCGAGCGTGTTCAAGCAGCGCAAGTACACGGAGAGCCGACCGGAGGTGAGCTCCGAGACTTGCTCGCTTGACGCGCGGGGATTGATCCGCCGAGTCACAAGGTCTGGATTTTAGCCTGAAATCGCACGATTCTCGGCCAGGCGCGCGGCCATCGCCGCGCGGACCTCATCGATCACCACATCGCGATCGTCGACCGATCGACCGATCGTCGGCACGGGCGGCAGGAAGGCCATGTTCACCGTCGCCGGCCAGATGAGCGCGCTGCCTTTGCGCATCGCCCGGCGGCTGCCGGTGATGACGACGGGCACGATGGGCGCCTGCGCCTTGAGCGCCATGATGAAGCCGCCCTTCTTGAACGGCAGCAGATCGCCGGTCTGGCTGCGCGTGCCTTCGGGAAAGATGAAGAACGAATAGCCGTCACGCAGCGACTCGGCCGCGCGGTCGATCGCGGGCCAGCTCTGCGACTTGTTCGCGCGCTCCACCGGCACGAAGCCCGCGGCATCGAACACCCACACGAGCACGGGCAGCTTGCGGAGCTCGGCCTTGTAGAGCACGCGCACGCGTGGAAAGCGCGATCGCAGCGCCCAGTACATCGCCGGCGAATCGACATTGCTGCTGTGATTGGACGCGTACACCGCGCCGGAGGCTGGCATGTGCTCGGTGCCGGTGACGATCACGCGAAGACCGGCGATCGCGAATCCCGCGCGCACGCCAAAGGCGCCGGCCGCGTAGAGCGGACGGACCTGACGCGTGAGCCATGTCCAGAGCAGCAGCGGTGGGCCGGCGAGCAGCACCCAGCCGGAGACGACGAGCGCGGCCGTTCCCGTCCGCAGCGCGGCGATGAGCCACGCCGCGGACGAGGGGGCCGGCGATGCGGAAGCGGTGTGCGTCAGGATGCGCGGGCGGCGCGGCGGGGCGCCACCTTGGCGGCGACCTTCGGCCGCGCGGCTGCGGCGGTCGCCGCGGCCTTGGCCTTCGCGGCGTTCTTGGCCTTGGTCGCGAAACAGTGCTCGAGCGCCGCGTCGACCTTCACCTCGACCTCAGGCGTCTTCTCGCCGAGGACTTCGGTGATCTCGGAGACCACGAGGAACTTGGCGCGATCGAGCATGCGCTTCTCGCGGAACGACAAGCTCTTGGACTTCGCCAGGAATGTCAGGCTCTTCAGGACCTCGACGACGTCGTAGATCGAGCCGGTGCGCATCCGGTCGGAGTTGTCCTTGAAGCGCCCCTTCCAGTTCTGGTGGCTGTCGATCTTGCCGTCGCCGAGCAGCGAGAAGAGCCGCTCGACCTCGGCGTCCGTGATCGCGCGCCGGAGCCCGACGCCGTCCACGTTGTCCACCGGCACGAACACCGTCGTTTCGTTCGCCATCCGAAGCTGATAGAACCCGCAGGTCGTGCCCATGATGGTCTTGGTCTCGATTCGCTCGATGATGCCCAGACCATGATTCGGGTAGATGACCTTGTCGCCGATCTCGAATGCCACGTTTCCCCCGAAGGTACCGCAGGAATGCGTAAGGTTGGCTTTCTGAACGCAGGAAGCTCCACTCATTTTAGCGGAAC
>DASZVJ010000117.1:0-4436 GCA_035547155.1 Vicinamibacterales bacterium | reverse complement strand
GATCGCGACGGCCGTCTGCCGGTAGGCCTCGAGGATGCCGAACGAGAAGTGCGCGCCGATCAGGATGCAGGTGATCAGCAGCGGCGGCAGATAGCGATTGTCGATCGACAGGAACCCGCGTTGTGGCGCGGTCGCTGGCGTCGCGATCGTGGGTGGATTCATCTCCGAGCTCATCGCGGCTCCGTCACGTGCAGCACACGATCGATCTCCGGATGATCGATCGTCTGCGTACGGCCCGAGGGCCAGCGAATCTCGATGGCGTCGACCGAGGTCGCCGATCCAAGCCCAACGTGCAGCCGCCGATCGTTCTGCGCGCTGAAGCCGCTGCCGCCACTGACCTCCTGCACCTGGCGCTGTCCGTTCCAGCGCACCTCGACGCGCGCGCCGATCGCGCTGCGATTGCTCGCCGTCCCCTCGAGATCGAGCGCGAGCCAGTGCCGGCCCGGTGCGAGCGTATTCGTATAGATCAGCAGCGGCCCGCGTTGATTGGCGACGAGCACGTCGAGCGCGCCGTCGTTGTCGAGATCGGCGAGCGCGACCGCGCGGCCGTCGTACGTGTCCGTCGCGCCGGCCTCCTGCGCGACGTCCGAGAAATGCCCGGCGCCGTCGTTGATCCACACGCGCTTGCGCTGATAGCCGGACAGGCTGCGGCCGCGCATCGCGGGCCAGTGGCTCGCGTCCGCGATGATCTGGCTGTGGCCGACGGCAATCTGCGCGAAGTCGTACCAGTAGCTCGTGCGATCGCCGGCGGAGATGTAGCCGTTGGTCAGATACAAATCCTGCCGGCCGTCGTTGTTCAGATCACCGAACTGCGCGCCCCAGCTCCAGCCGCCGAGATCCACGCCGAGCGACGAGGCGAGATTCTCGTACTCGATGCCTCCGTCACCCGCACGCGCGCGCGGCACCCAGAGATCGTTGGCCTGCACGAGCACGCCCGGCTCGGAAATGTTGGTCTTGTAGATCGCGAGGCGGCCGTCGTTGAAGACGTCGCCGAATGACGCGTTCATCCCGCTCTTCGGCGTGCGCGACACGCCCGTCTCACGGCCGACGTCGACGAGCCGCTTGCCGGCGTCGTTGCGATAGAGCTGCGGGATGCCGTAGTCGTTCGAGAGAAATAGATCCGGATAGCCGCTGCCGAACAGATCGGCCGCCCCCATCGCGAGCGTCCACCGCCTCGACGTGAGGCCAAGCGCCGTCGTCGTGTCCTCGAACGTGCCGTCACCGCGGTTGTGCAGCACGTACTTCCGTCCGCCGTTCTCGGCGTACTCGAAGCTCTCCGGCATGATCTTCGTCGTCTTCAGATGCCAGAGATCGATGTCCTCGGACCAGTAGCCGGCGAGCAGGAGATCGAGGTGGCCATCGCGATCGTAGTCCCACCAAATCGCGCTGTTCGCGTTGACCCACGACGGCAGGCCGGCGCGATCGGTCACACGCGTGAACGTCTTCCCACCTTCGTTGTGGAACAGCTCCGGCCGTCCATACTTGTAGAGGAACAGATCTTCGTAGCCGTCGTTGTCGTAGTCGCCCCACACGGCGCCCATCGACACGCCGGTGCCGTCGCGATTGACGTCGGCGACACCGGCCGCCGCCGCGATGTCGGTGAACGTGCCGTCGTGGTTGTTGCGATAGAGACGATTGAGGCTGCCGATCGCGCTGTTCGTGACGTAGAAGTCCGGCCAGCCGTCGCGATCGACATCCGCGACGGAGACCGCCGCGCCCATCGACGCGACCTCCGGCATGATCGGCTCCAGTTTCGCGTCGAACGTCGGGCCCTCGTGCACGAAATCGACGCCGCGGCGATGCGCGCTCTCCTCCAGCCTGAACCCATGCCGCATCGTCGTCGCGCCCGGTGCCGACGTGCCGGCTGCGGCTCGATCGAGCGCGGCAACCGCGAACAACGATCCAACGAAGATCAGCGCGCAGACGATCCACGACACGCGCTGGCGGGTCGAGCGCGGCATTACGGCAGCCCTTTCACGAACGCGTCCGGCGCGACGAACCGCGTCTGATACGTGACCCAGTCATCGCGATGTTGCTGATAGACGGGATCGCCAGCGAGCGACGGCACGAGCCCGGGCACGTCGTAGTCGGGATGGCCATGCGCCGGCAGCGGCAGCACGGTCTTCGAGAACGTCGTGTTGTAGTCGCCGTCCTTCACCCAGCCGTCGCCGATGAGCACGAAGTCACGCGTCCAGCCTTCCGAGGGCCCTGGCGGCGCGGGGAACGAGAACCGCAGCTCGTCGCCGGCGTTCATGATGACGTAGCGGTCGTCCACAGATGCGAGCAGCTCGCGCACGTCGCCGAAGCGCGTGTAGAACCCGGTGAGATCGCGCCAGCGCGGCATGATGTTGGCGACCCGATCGTATACCGGCACCTCGGGATCGCTGTGGCGCGCGGTCTGCGTCACCGAGTAGCCGCGATAGCGCAGATCCGCGATCGACGGCGCCACGCGCGTCGTCTTCACCGGTGCGCCGGGCGCACCGACGGCGACGGCGATCGAGTCCCAGTAGATCTCGAGGTTCGTCCGCAGGCGTAGCCGCTGCGCACCTTCCACGCCCGCGCGCCTGACGCGATCGAGATCGACGAGCACCGTCTTGTTCTTGCCAGACGGAAAGCCGAGATCGGGCACGACGGTGACCCAGCGTCCGTGCGCATCTTGCGCCTCGAGCGACAGGCCGTGCGGTCCCACGCGATGGCCCTGCCCAATCGCGACGTTGATGCTGCTGTCCGTGGGATAGATCCAGCCGCGCGCGACGAGCCACGTGCGGCCTTCGCGCGGAATCGGCGCGCCAAGATCAATCTCGACGAAGTGATCTGTCGCGATGCCCTGATACGCTCCACGCTCGAACGTATCCAGATACCGGCCATCGTCGGCATGGACGAGATCGGTAACGTCGTGTCCGGCCTGATCCCACGCGTGCGCGATCGGCCGCGGCGGACGCATGGCCTGCACGGCCAGCGCCGGCGCCTCGCGTGCGAACCGTTCGTCGACGTACACGTTCACATCCGACGGATGATCGACCGCGAGCAGCGAGACGTGATCGATGAAGTGCGTCTCCCACAGCTCGGCCGTGATGCGGATGTCGTACGCACCGTTGCGCGCGGCCAGCTGATCGCCGCGAATGCGGACCCAGTCCTCGGTCTGCGTGATGCCGGCCGTGTCCTGCGCGTTGATGCGCAGGCCCAGCGGCGATCGCCACAGGAAGTCCGTCACGAACGCCATGCCGTGGCCGTTGTCGGCGAAGACCCACGGGCACGATCCCTTCAAACGCTGCTGCGCGACGACGGCCTGGTCCGCGGCGCTGTCGAAGTCGGCCTGGATGACGCCGTTCGGCCAGAGAATGCGCGTGACGTCGACGCTCGTGCGCGTGCCAAGCCCGATGTGCACGGCCGGGCTCGCGATGATTTGTTTCTGCGCGAGCAGTCCCGAGCGCGTCTCGATCTCGCCGCCGATGCCGAACGTGTTGATGCGCTGATCGCCGGCCGCTTCCTGCGCGTGTGGCCGCACGACTTGATAGTGATACCCGCGCGTGCCCTTGCCGAGAAGACGCACGGGCCGGCTGTTCGCCACGCCGACGAGATCGAGCTGTCCATCGCCGTCCAGATCGACGACGTCCATCGTCTGCAGATCGAGCGCGCCGGAGAGGGCGTGCCAGCGGCGATCCGGCCCCGCGAGCCACACGGCCGTTGTGCCGCCGTTCGAGACGACGAGATCGAGCGCGCCGTTATTGTCGACGTCGGCGATCAGCAGACGCGCCGTGCCGAGCGACTCGGCGTCCATCGGCCCGGTCCACGCCGCAAGATCGGCTTCCGTCCAGCCGCCGCTGTCGCGATCGAACGACGCGCGCCGGATCACGCCGCCGCGATCGAGCGTGACGACATCGAAGACGCCGTCTGCGTCGACGTCGGCCATCGCCAGCGCGACGATGTCGGATCGATGCGCCGGGCCTGTGATCTCCTGGAACCGGCCCCCTTGTAGATTCGCCAGGACGCGCAGCGCACCGTGTGCGTCGACGAACACCGCATCCGGATCGCCGTCGCGATCGACGTCGCCCCACGCGAACGCGCGCGCACCGACGACGCCGGAGAACGGGCGCACGGGCTGCCACGTACCGTCGCCGTTGTTGCGCAGGACGACCGGCTCGGCGTTGCGGACGCCGGCGACGACGTCGAGATCGCCGTCGAGATCGACATCGGCGGCCCAGAGGCCAGCGGCGTCGTATGCCGCGCCGCCACTCGCCTCCGACGCCGCGGCCGTGCGATCGACAAACGCGCCGCCAGCGGACTGCAGCCACAGGTGCAGGCCATTCGCATCGGCGACGAGCGCGTCGGTGTGAAAGTCGTTGTTCCAATCGAGCGCGAGCACGTCGGCGGTGTCAGTCGCGGCAATCGCCGGCGACGCGGCGTCGACACGTGAGATCTGATTCGCGCCCGCC
>DASZVJ010000116.1:0-68510 GCA_035547155.1 Vicinamibacterales bacterium | reverse complement strand
TGCGGCGTGGGCGCGTCGTCGTGGGGCTCATCGCTGTGATCGCTGAAGTCCGTATGGACCGGCGTCGGCGTGTCGAGGTGCGCGTCGGTGTGGATGTCGAACTCGTCGACGTGCGGCGTGTCGCCGTGCACGTCGTTGTGGACCGGCGGCGTCTGTGCCGCGGCGGGCGCAATGTTGATCGTCGTGACGATCGGGACGACCCAACCCGCGCGGATCAGCGCCCGGCGCGTGAACTGCGTGCGGCGATCGTCTGACCCGTCTGCCATGACTCCCCCCGCTCGATCACGCGTCGAGGCTCGCCAGGCCCGCAATGCCGCGGCGATGCGCCGACGTCACAGTCAGGCCCGTTTGCGCGGCGAGACCTGCGAGATCGCCGTGCCGTGTGAGCCATTCCCCGTACGCGTAGACGATCAGATGGACGACGTGCCCACGCAGCCAGTCCAACAGCCGGGCGGCCGCGGTTCCGTCGACTTCGAGCAGGCGTCCGGGCATCAGGAGCACGAGGCTGTAGACCGTGTCCGCGTCGAGCGGTACGCCGTCGAACATGTTGCCAGCGATGAAGTTCGCGGCGACCGCGGGCTGCAGCTCGCGCGCGTGCGCGAGCTTCGTCTCGTCGAGATCGATGCCGAACGGAATGACGCCGGGCCGCGCGTCGACGATCTTCTTCAGCAGCGCGCCGTTCCCGCAGCCGAGATCGAGCACGGCCCCGCTCTCGCCCAGCGTCTCCAGTGCCAGCTCGACGATCGGGCGATGCGCTTCGTCCATGGCCGCGCGCGTGTTGAAGCCGTTGTCGGACGCGTACCAGGCGGGCGGCGGAGTCTCCGATGCAATGGGCGCGTCGAGCCCGCGCCGGAACGAGACCGACTGCGTGACCCCGGAGCGCTCCGGCGGTCGAAACGGAAAGACGAGGCCGCGCGCGGCCTCCGCCGGCAGACGATCGCCCAGCTTTCGGACGAGGAACTCGTGCGCCGTCGCATCGGTGCGTGTCGACGCCTTCAAGACCGGCGTCTTGATCTCTGCGATGCCGTGCAACGCGGACCACGCCACCGGCCAGTTGAGGATCTCTTCGATCCAGGCCATCTCGGCCGCGTAGCCGAGCTCGCGACCGAGCGCCAGCAACTGGCTCGCGAACGCGACCGTCGGCGCACAGGTGAAGGAGCACGGCAAATGTGGCACCGCACGCACGCCCATCCAGCGCCAGAGGATGTTGGCGTGGAACGGCGTGGCGACGGGAACGTCGATGATCCGCCCTTGCGGAGGCACCGTGCGCGCCGCCATCGCCCACGTCGTGTCGACGCAGTGGTCGTCGACCCACGTCGCGCGGAACGCCGCGATACAACAGTCGGGAAATCCCAACAGCCGTCCCATCGTCTCGTCGTCGCCGGCGTCGATCGCGCGTTTGAGCGCGGCGACATGCGGCAGCGTGCCGAGCGCGACGCGATACTCGAACGGCTCACCGATGCGAGCGGAGGTCGAGGTGTTCGCGTAGCCGCCGGAGACGCCGGACATGGCCACCGGCATGGTGCTCAGGCCATGCGCGGCCCAGCCGGTGCTGTGCTCGACGAGCCGGTCGGCCGCGATCGACGTCAGCGCGCAGCGGCGCAGGCCCGAGCCGATCGAGCGCCACTCGAGCGCGGCCCACGCCGATCCGATACGCGCGATTCGCGGCTCCCAGACCGCGCGCGCCTGATCGCTCACCCAGCTCACACGCGTGAAATCCGGCAGGACGTACGGAAGGCGATCGGCCTGAAAGTCGCTCGGCCTCTCGAGTGCGTGTACGGTCGCTGTCATGACGCCTGCCGCTCCTCTCGTGCCAGGCGCGCGAGCTCCTCGGAGACGTACGCGTTCCGTCCACGCGCCCATTGCGCGAGCGCGAATCGCTCCAACGCATCGCGATAAGGGCTAAGTGAGATCGGCGTCTGCCCGTCGGCCGCGAGCTCCGCTTCGAATCGCTCGTACAGCGCCGTCCACAGGCCGCACTTGCTCGATCGATTCCGCCAGTCGCCGTCGATCGACCCGCCAGGGCACTGGCCCTTGCACAGCAGGAAGAACCGGCACCCGTGACAGCCGCCGGCGCTCTGCGGCGCGTGATACAGCGCGAGATAACGCTCGAATCCCTCACGATCGGCCTTCACGAAATCGATGCCGTCCTTGTTCGTACGGCCGCAGTTGCTGCGCTGCCCGTGGCCTTCGACGCCTTGTACGGCGCGCGTCGTGTACGGATCGCAGGCGTTCCACACGCACGTCGTGTGCTGGTCGTCGCCGAGCAGCATCCGCCGCATGTCGGTGAAGACATCGAATCGCAGCTGACGCAGGCTCGCCTCGAGCGACGCAAACGCGACGAATGCCGCAATCTGCTCGTCGGTGGTCAGCCCGTACTTCGCGCCGATCGCGGGGCTCTCGATTTCCAGATCGTGCAGGCGCGCGCTCGTGATGCCGAGCGTGTCGAGATACCGGAACCAGTCGCACATGCGCGGCAGCTTGTCCGCAGTCGCATTGCCGCGATGGAGCGTCACGATCAGGCTGGGCGTCAGTCCTTCGCGGACAAGACGCTCGATGGCCGCGTGCGTCCGAGCGGTGGCCTCGCGCGTGGCCACGGTCGTGCCCGCCCACCGGACGTCGTTGAGATCCTCCGGGCCGTCGATCGAGATGCCGACGTTGACGCGGTAGCGCTTGAACAGCGCGATGTGCCGATCGGTGATGAGCGTGCCGTTCGTCTGAATGCCGTTCGTGCCGAACCGTGCGAGCCCGAAAGCCCACAGGTCCTCGAGGACCGGCTCCGGTACGAGCAGCGGCTCGCCGCCGAAGATCGTGAAGCTCGATCCGACGCGTTCGAGCGCTGCTTTCATCTTTTCCAGATCGAAACGCGACGGGATGTTGCCGGCGTCGCGCTGCGGGTTCTGATAGCAGTACTGGCATTGGATGTTGCACTTGACGCCGAAGGGCCGCACTTCCGTGCTCATGCTGTTCCCTCGCTCACGACATCTCGCGGCCGGCCCGCACGCCATCGCGTGGCCGCGCCGCTGACGCCTCACCATTCAGGCGTTCTGACGACGTGCGGCCGATTGGTGCAAGTCTTGAGCCCGCCTCACGACAATGGCGACGATGGCCGGTGCGGTGCGATCTCAGGACGAGACGCTTCATCGTGCGCTGATACGAGTGGCGCAGGCGGCGATCCGTGACGAGCCGATCGATGGGTCGAGCCTCGCGCTGGACGCCGCGGCCTGGGAGGCGTTTGCGGATGTTGCAGAGGTCCATCAACTGGCGCCACTGGCCCGCGCGTGCCTCGCGGCCGATCCGAGCGCCCTGCCAATCGCGACACGACGTCGGCTCGATTCGATCGCCTTGCGCGCGCGTGCGTGGCGGTGCGCGCGTTCGGCCGCGCTGACGGAGGTGCTCGCCGCGCTGCGGCTCGCGTCGATCGATCCGATCGTCCTGAAGGGCGCGGCGCTGGCGTGGCTGATTTATCCGTCGCCCGACGTGCGGCCGATGAGCGACATCGACCTCCTCGTGCCGCGCGACACCGCGTCAACGGCATCGCACGCGCTGGAGGCGATCGGCTTCCGGCCGGACCCCTGGTCAAGCCGGACGCGCCCGTCGCATCGCCATCATCTGCCAGCCTTGACGCGGCCCGGCGCGCTGCCGATCAGCATCGAGCTGCACGTCGACGCCATCGACGCCGATGCACGCTCGTCGATCGCGACCGGCACGTTGACGTCACCGCTGCAGCCGTTCGCCATGGACGGCGTGCCGGCGCTGACGCTCGGCGATCGCGACATGCTGCGTCAGCTGTGCCGCCACACGCTGCAGCCGTCCTGGGACGGACGCGTTCGTCTCCTCGGCATCGTCGATTTGTTTCGCTACGCGGCGGCGCACGCGACGCACATCGATTGGACGAGCCTCGAACGCGACGAGCCGTTTGTGCTGAACGTCTTGAGGTGTTTGCACTATGTCGTCCCGCTGCCGACGGCGCTCGCGCACCTCGCGCCACCGCGGACCTGGCCCACGCCAGTCCGAGCCGGCGAGACACTGCCGCCGCTGCGTGCACTCTCCGTACAGGAGAATCGGATCGACGCCCTGCGCGGCCTCGTCGTCGATCCGCCGGCGTGGTGGCTGCACGCGTACTACGGCGTGCCGCTCGATCGCCCGCTCGGCGTCGTGCGGCTCTGGCGGCACCCGTGCCGCGTGGCGTACTGGATGCGACGCCGGGTGTGGCCCAGCGCGTAACCGCTGACCATCGGTCTCGACGGCCTGTTGGGGCCTGTCGATCGATCCGGTGTGATCCCTTGGACAGTTGACAGACGACGGTCCGCGGCTATAGTGTCGTCGTTCGACACCATGACACGCCTCTCGACGCCAGACATTCTTCAAGGCACGCTCGATCTGCTGATCCTTCGTACGCTCCAGACCGAGCCAATGCACGGCTGGGCGATCTCCGATCGCATCCAGCAGATCTCGCAGGACGTCCTGCAGGTCAACCAGGGCTCGCTCTATCCCGCGCTCCACCGACTCGAACACCGCGGCTGGATCGAGGCGGAATGGGGTATTTCCGAGCTCGGCCGCCGCGCGAAGTTCTACCGTCTGACAGCGTCCGGCCGGAAGCAGCTCGCCGTCGAAGCCAGTGAATGGGAACGGATGGCGACCGCCATCAGCCGCGTCATGAAGCTGGCGTAAGTCATGCGCATTCGCGATCTCCGTCTCCGCGTACAGGCGTTGTTCTTCCCGCGCCGTGCGGAACGCGATCTCAACGACGAACTGACGTTCCACATCGAGCGTGAGGCTCGTAAGTACGTCGATGCCGGCGTCGATCCCACGGACGCCCGCGTCCGCGCGCGCGCCAACTTTGGGCCGATGACGCGCGCCGCCGAGACGTGCCGTGACATCCGTGGCATCTCGATCGTCGACACGATGATTCGCGACGTCGCGTACGCCCTTCGGACCATTCGTCGTGCTCCGACCGTCGCGCTGACCATCGTCGGAACGATTTCGCTTGGACTCGGCCTGATCGCGGCCGCGTTCACCATCTTTGCGGCAACCGTCCTCCGCGTCGACGCCGTTCGCGATCCGGGCTCACTGCTGAGCGTGAGGCGCGCGGTGGCGCCCGTGCCGGCTGCGGGTGCGCAAGTCGTGCCCAAGCTGACGCGCCGCCAATTCGACGCGCTGCGGCGCGACTCGAGCGCGCTCGCGGACGCCTTCGCGAGCGTCCCGGACATCACGTCGCGCATCGACGGCCGCATGATGGAAGGCCAGCTCGTGACGGGCAACTTTTTTCAGGTGCTCGACGTGCGGGCCGCGATCGGCCGCACGTTGACGCCCGACGACGACCGACCCGCCGGCAGACGAGTCATCGTCCTCAGTCACAAAGCCTGGTCGCGGCTGTTCGCGAACGATCCAGACATCGTCGGCCGGCGCGTGCTGATTCGTGCGCAGCCGTACGAGGTCGTGGGCGTCGCGCCGGAGGACTTCTACGGCCTCAACGCATTTTCGCCGGACTACTGGGCGCCGTTGTCGCTCGTCGGCCAGATCCGCCCGTGGCTCGCGGGCCACGAAGACGACACGGCCGTGGACGTCGTCGCGCGTCTGGCACCAGGCGTGTCGATTGCCGCTGCCCGTGAGGCCCTGCACGCGTGGGCATTGCGCGACGGCTCGGGCGTGCAGATCGACGCGCAGCCGCTCGATCGCGCCGTACGATTCTCCGCCAGCACGCTGCTGACGTTCGCGCCGTTGTTCATCGCGTTCGGGCTGATCGTGCTCACGGGCTGCGCGAATGTCGCCAACCTGCTGCTCGCGCGTGCGGTGACGCGGCAGCGCGAAATCGGCATTCGCCTGTCGATCGGCGCGTCACGGGCGCGCATCGTTCGGCAATTGCTGACCGAGAGTCTCATGCTCGCCGTCGCGGCGGCGGCCTGCGGGCTCGTCCTGTCGCGCGTCATCTTGAACGTCGCCGTCTCCGCGTTGACGCGGACGATGCCACCGGAGTTGATCGAATTCCTTCGCCTCGACGTCCCACACCTGGATTGGCGCGTCGTCGCGTTTCTCGTGATCGCCGCCGTCGCCTCGACCGTCGCCTTCGGTCTGCTGCCCGCGTTGTACGCCACGCGACTCGATCTGGTCCGTGCCGTTCGCGGCGAAGCCGTGGCGGCCGGTCGGCCGGGCCGTTTGCGAGGCGCACTGATGCTCGTTCAGGTGACGGCGGCGACGCTGCTGTTGATTTGCGCCGCGATTTTCTTGCGCAGCGCGATGCACGCGTCGGCGCTCGATCCCGGTTTGCGCATGCACGACACGGTCACCATCGAAATACCGAACGACACCCTGCGCCCACAGATGATCGCGGCGGTCGACGCCGATCCGTCCGTGGAAGCGATCGCAGGATCATGGCCGACGCCGCCGCCGCTCGGCAGGCCCCCGTCGGCGACCGCGTCGACGTCCGACGGCTCGGTCGCGCGCGTGACCTATCGAGTCGTCACGCCATCGTATTTCGACGTGCTGGGCATCGGAATTCTTCGCGGACGGACGTTCACCGACGACGAAACACGCGCCGGCGGTGGCGTCGCGATGATCTCGGAGGTGCTCGCGCGGAAGCTTTGGCCTGACGGCAACGCACTCGGCCGCGTGCTTCAGCTGAATCCCGATTCGGATCCTGACGCGGGGCACCGCGCGCTCGACCGCTTGACGCAGCACCATCGTCAGCAGGAGCCCGGTCTCTCGTCGCCGCCGGTGCTCATCGTCGGCGTGACGCGCGCGGTCGCAGGTCTGCGCATCGGCGAGCCTGAAGCCGACGTCTACGTGCCCTCCGGTATCGGCACGCCGCGGATGGACCTCATTGCGCGCGTCCAAGGCGATCCGGACGACGCGCGACGCGCGCTGCTTCAGCGCTTGTCCAGCATCGATCCAAACATGGGGCAGGTCTTCACGATGCGCTCGCTGGCGCGGCTCGAGACCTATCCGCTCCGCGTGGGCTTTTGGCTCACGATAGTCCTCGGCGTGCTGGCGCTTGCCCTCACGCTGTCGGGCATCTTCAGCGTGTTGTCGTACCTGGTCGCGCAGCGATCGAAGGAGATCGGCATCCGCATCGCGCTCGGCGCGACTGCGGCCGGCGTCGGCCGCTTGATCGTCGCCGACTCGATGCGCACGGTGTGCTGGGGCATGGCGATTGGATCCGGTCTGGCCGTCGGCCTCGCACGACTCATCGCCGTGGCCTCTGCCGGCACGCGTCTCGGTCCCATCGTCGATCTGTTCGATCCGCTCGCCTATGTCGGAAGCGTGATGACCGTAGCGTCAGCCTGCGCCCTGGCCGCACTCTCGCCAGCCAGGCGTGCGTCGTGCGTGGATCCGATCGCAACGCTGCGCCAGGAATAGGGCGACGTCAGGACGCCGCAACGCCAATCGCGACGACCGTAGTCCAAGCCGCGTGCGTCAGTGAATCTTCTTGGCCGGTCGGCTTGACGGATCGAAGCTCGCCTTGCCCGAAGAGCGGAACGCCGCCAGCGCATCGGAGAGTGCTTGCGTTCCTTTGTGAACACCGGCGGCGGTGGCCATGAAGTTCAACGACTGGGCTGCACCGATGCCGATCTGGCCGCCTTCCATGATCGCGTCCTGATTGGCGGCCAGGAAGAGAAAGGCCCATCCCTGATCCGTGCGTTCCTTGATCATCCGGAAGACGTCGTCGCGTTTGAAGTCCGTGCTGGCGTTCTCGAGTCCGTCGGTCAGAATCGCGACCAACACGCGGGCGGCGCCATCGGGAGCGCCTGCATCAGCCAGGCGCTTGTCGAGCTCCCGAATCGTCCGGCCAATCGCGTCCAGCAACGCCGTCGATCCGCGAGGAACGAACGAGTCGTGATTCAGATCGGGCACGTCCGCAATCAGCCGCGCGCGGCAGACGACCTCGTATTCGTCATCGAACTGCACGAGGGTCAGCCGGCACTCGCCCGGTCGTTGCTGCTGGTCGTGGACGAACGCGTTGAATGCCCCCACGACGTCGCTCCGAATCGCTTCCATCGATCCAGAACGGTCCAGCACGATGGTGACATCTGTCGCCTTCTCGCTACGGTCCACCATGGGCTCCTCCGTGGCCAGAGAGATCGCCGCCACACAGGTGAGTCTAGCCAAGGCCTATGACAGGACAGGTCCCAGCGATTTGCCTCGCCGTCCGGAGCTCGAGGGCCGGGCTTGGGGCTCGAGGCGTGGGGCGTGAGCGTGATGGCCCGCCGTCACGCGGCCGTGAGAATCTCCGGCGCGCCCGCGGTGACGACGATCGTGTGCTCCTCGTGGACGGCGATCGCGCCGGTACTCGTGCGAATCGTCCATCCATCCGGGCTCGCAAGCGCGCGTGAGCGGGCGGCGGCGAACATCGGCTCGACGGCGATGACCAGACCGTCGGTCAGGCGCTCGTGACGTTCGGTGTCTTCGTAGTTGGGCACGTCGGGCGGCTCGTGAATCGTCCGGCCGACGCCATGTCCGCACAGCTCGCGTACGACGAAGCAGCGATCACGCGCGGCCTGCGCGCTGATGGCGCGGCCGATGGCCGACACGAGCTGTCCCGCGCGCGCCGCCGCCAGACCTTCTCGAAGCGCCGTGCGCGCGCTCTGTTGGAGCACCCGGGCCGCCGCGCTGACGGGCGGCAGCAGAATCGTCGTGGCGGCGTCAGCAACATAGCCGCCGAGCTCGGCCGTGACGTCGATCTTGACGACGTCCCCGGGCGCCAGACGCCGCGGGCCGGGGATGCCATGGACGATCTCGTCGTTGACGCTGATACACGTCGTGCCGGGGAATCCGTACGTCACCATCGGTGCCGATCGTGCGCCGGCACGCGCAAACGTCTCCGCGGCGACGCGATCCAGCTCGGCGGTCGTCATCCCGATCCGCACCGCTGCGCGCATCGCCGCCAGCGTCTGCGCGACGACGCGGCCCGTGCGACGAAGGCCTTCGAGGTCGGACGCCGAGCCAATGGACATGGGGTGATGATACGGCCGCCAGGACCTTCAGCACGCGAACCTCGGAACCCAAGAACCTCAGAACCCGAACCCAGAACTCCCGGAACCCCAGAACCCGGAACCAGCCCTGTATACTGATGAGATGTCTCGACCCGCCCAGGCCTCGCAGGAGATCGCCAATCCACTCCGGCGCAACATCGCCATCATCGCGCACGTCGACCACGGCAAGACGACGCTGGTCGACGCGCTGCTGCATCAGAGCGGGATTTTCCGAACAAACGAGCGCGTCGCCGAGCGCGTCATGGACTCGAACGAGCTCGAGCGCGAGCGCGGCATCACGATTCTCGCGAAGAACACCGCGGTCCACTACGAAGGCCATCTCATCAACATCGTCGACACGCCGGGCCACGCGGATTTCGGCGGCGAGGTCGAGCGCACGCTGTCGATGGTCGACGGCGTGATGCTGCTCGTCGACGCGTCCGAAGGCCCGCTGCCGCAGACGCGCTTCGTCCTCCGCAAGGCCCTCGAGCGCCGTCTGCCGCCCATCGTCGTCATCAACAAGATCGACCGCGCGGACGCACGCACGCAGGCCGTGCTGAACGAGGTCTACGACCTGTTCATCGATCTCGACGCGACCGACGATCAGCTCGACTTCCCCGTCCTCTACACCAACGCGCGCGAGGGCACGGCGACGACGGAGCTCGAGAAGCCGGGCGTGGATCTGCGGCCGCTGTTCGACGCGGTGATCGCGCGGACGCCGCCGCCGCACGGCTCGCCGACGGCTCCCCTGCAGGCGCTCGTCGCCAATCTCGACGCGAGCGACTATCTCGGCAGGCTCGCGATCGGGCGCATCTTCAACGGCACCGTCAAGGTCAGCGATCCGATTGCCGTGTGCAAGCTCGACGGCACGATCCAGCGCACCACCGTCACCAAGCTCTACACGTTCGACGGCCTGAAGCGCGTCGACGTCACGGAAGCGGCCGCGGGCGACATCATCTGCCTCGCGGGCATCGAGGACATCATGATCGGCGAGACGATCGCCGACGCGGAGGCGCCCGTCGCGATTCCGCCGATCGCGGTGGACGAGCCGACCGTGTCGATGATCTTCGGCGTCAACACGTCGCCGTTCTCGGGCCGCGACGGCAAGTTCGTCACGTCGCGCCAGGTGAAGGACCGCCTCGACCGCGAGCTGCTCGGCAACGTGTCGATCCGCGTCGAGCCGACGGACTCGCCCGAGCAGATGCAGGTGATCGGCCGCGGCGAGCTGCAGCTCTCGATTCTCATCGAGATGATGCGCCGCGAAGGCTACGAGCTGCAGGTGTCGCGCCCGCAGATCGTCACGCGCGAGATCGACGGCGTGCTCAGCGAGCCGGTCGAAGAGCTCGTCGTCGACGTCGCCGAAGAGTTCCAGGGCACGGTCATCGCCGAGACGGGCATCCGCAAGGGCACGATGACCAAGATGGTCAATCACGGCAGCGGCCGCGTGCGGCTCGAGTTCCGCATCCCGGCGCGCGGGCTGATTGGCTTCCGCTCGCAGTTCCTCACCGAGACGCGCGGCACCGGCATCATGCACCACAACTTCGCCGGCTGGGAGCCGTGGCACGGGCCGATCGCCTCGCGTCAGACCGGCGCGCTCGTCTCGGATCGATCGGGCCCGGCGACCGCGTACGCGATCGCGAACCTGCAGGAGCGCGGCGAGATGTTCATCGAGCCGGCGACGCAGGTGTACGAGGGCATGATCGTCGGCGAGAACTCGCGGCCGAGCGACATGGACGTCAACATCACGCGCGAGAAGAAGCAGACGAACATGCGCGCGTCGACGGCCGACGAAGCGCTGCGCCTGATCCCGCCGCGCCTGCTCAGCCTCGAGCAGGCGATCGAGTTCATCAACGACGACGAGCTGGTCGAGGTCACGCCGAAGCACCTGCGTCTGCGCAAGAAAGTGCTGGCGGCGAACATGCGGCCGAAGCGACCGGAGTAGCCCGAAGCCCGCAGCCTGGTACACAATCTCCCCATCGTGCTCAGTCGTTTGCGGCCACTGGTGTGGCCGACGGTGTTCATCCTGCTGGCGGCGGGGCTGTATCGCGCAAAAATCCAGCGCGAGATGGCGGACTTCGAGGTGTACCGCACCGCGGCGACGCGCATCATCCACGCCGAGCCGCTCTATCGTGCGTCGGACGGCCACTACCAATTCAAGTACTTGCCGGCGTTCGCCCTCGCGATGACGCCGTTCGCGCTCATCGATCGCGAAGCAGCGAAAGCGATGTGGTTCGCGCTCTCAGCGGGCCTGCTCACGGCGTTCGTCCGCTGGTCCGTTCGCGGTCTGCCGGAGCGCCGGCGCCCCGAGCCGGTGCTCCTCACGCTCACCGCGCTGCTCATGCTCAAGTTCTACGCGCACGAGCTCACGCTCGGCCAGACGAACATCGTTCTCGGCACGCTCATCGTCGGCGGCCTGCTCGCCGCGCAGATCGACGCGCCGCGCGTCACCGGCGCGCTCATCGGCGCGGCCGTGTTCGTCAAGCCGTACGCGCTGCTGTTGCTGCCGTGGATCGCGTTCTCGTACGGCGTCGCGGCGCTCGCGTGGGCGGCCGTCGTGCTGCTCGCTGGCCTGCTGATTCCCGCGACGCTCTATGGCTGGTCGGGGAACTTCCATCTGCTCGCCGAGTGGCTCCGGACGGTCACCGGCAGCACGGCGGCGAATCTGCTCGGCGCCGACAACGTGTCGCTCGCCGCGATGTGGGCGAAGTGGATCGGCCTCGGCACGCCTGCGACCGCGCTCGCAACAATTACGACCGGCCTCGTGCTGGGTCTCGTTGCGGTGACTTGGGTGCGACGCCGCACGGTCGACAATCCGGACTACCTCGAGTGTGCGCTGCTGATGCTCGTCATCCCGCTGCTGTCGCCGCAAGGCTGGGACTATGTCCTGCTCCTCGGCACGCCGGCCGTCGTGTGCCTGCTGGATCGCTGGTCGGACGTCTCACGGCCGTGGCAGATCGTGACGGCGCTCTCGCTCGCACTGATGGGCCTGACGCTGTTCGATCTGATGGGCCGCCGGCTGTACGGCGAGTTCATGGCGCTGTCGATCGTGACCGTCGCCGCACTCGGCGCCGCCGCGGCGCTGGTGCATCTGCGCTGGAAGACGTTGGGGTGAGTGCCGCGCGGCCACAAGGGCCGCCTCTACACTACGGGCATGATTACTGTCACCGCAGCGCGGCGACGGCCGTGTCGTACGCCGACGCGACTTCGGACTCGCGCGCGACAGTGAAGCGCAGGTCGTGCAGCAGGCCGTCCGTCAGCCGGTAGAGCCACGCGTGGACAGCCAGCGTCTGCCCGCGCGCCCAGGCGTCGCCGACGATCGTCGTCTCGCAGATGTGCCGCGCCTGCGCGAGCACGTTCAGCTCACATAATCGATCCAGCCTCGCGTCCTCCGTCGGCTCGCGATCGACCAGCTCACGATGCCGCGCGTACACGTCCTGCACGTGCCGCAGCCAGTTGTCGATGAGCCCGAACCGTCCGCCCGTCAGCGCCGCACGCACGCCGCCGCATCCGTAGTGCCCGCAGACGATGACGTGCTGCACGCCCAGCACGTCGACGGCGTACTGCAACACCGACAGACAATTGAGATCCGTGTGGACGACGACGTTGGCGACGTTGCGGTGGACGAAGAGCTCGCCGGGCAACAGGCCGACAATCTCGTTGGCGGGCACGCGGCTGTCCGAACAGCCGACCCACAGATACGCGGGGTTCTGTTGCGACACGAGCCGCTCGAAGAAGTCCGGGCGCTCCTTGACGCGCCCGTCCGCCCACGCCCGATTGTTCTCGAACAGCCGCTGCAACAAAATCATCGCATCACTCCTCGCTCGGTATCACGACGGACGGACGCGCCAGGCGTGTCAGCACGACACCCGTGATCACGGCGACCGCGCCGAGCATGCGGCGCGCCGTCAGAGGCTCGTGCAGCCAGATGGCCGCGATCGTCATCGCCGCGATCGGCACCATGTTCACGTAGATCGACGTCCGTGCGGGTCCGATGTGCCGAATCGCCGCGTACCAGACGAGATACGCGGCGCCGATGCTGAGCAGCCCCGAATACGCTGCGGCGCCCCAGATGCCCGCGTCGACGATCGACCAGTCCGCGCCCATCAGCGTCGGCAGCGCCGCGGCGACATAGATCGCGGTGCCGATGGCGGTCGTCACGCCGGACACGTAGAGCGCGGAGTGGCGCGCCATGAGCCGCGTGCCGCCGATCGTGAACAGCGCCCAGCACACGGCCGCGGCACCCATCAGCAGATCACCGGTCGTCGTCCCGCCGCCGAGCGATCCGCCGACGACGATCGCAATGCCGGCGAGTGACGTCGCGATCCCGCACCAATGCAGCGGACGCAGCCGTTCGTGTCCCATCATCGCCGACGCGGTCGACACGATCACGGGCGTCGTCGCCATGATGAGCACGCTGTTGGACACGCTGGTCCGCGCGAGGCCGCTCGAGAATCCCCACTGATAGGCGCACTGGCCCACGAAGCCCAACGCCAGGAGATCGACGCGGTCGCGGGCCGTCACCGGCGCAGGCGTGTAGAACACCGCGGGCACGTGGCGGCCACGGCGGACGGCGCGTCTGGCCGCCGCGATGCCGCTGACGAGCGCGACCGATGCGAGCCCGAAGCGCATGGCGTTGAACGCCATGGGGTCCATCTGCGCGAAGACGCGCTTCAACAGGCTGTAGTTGACGCCCCAGATGAGCACCAGCGAGGCAAGCAGGAGGTCCATGGACCATCCGTCCTGCCTCGGACCGGCGGGGGCAGCGCTGGGCACGTCAGTGGCGCGTGCTGTCGATCTGCTGGATCGCGTCCTGGATGAGCGCGAGGTGATCGTCTTTGGTGATGGTGCGGCGGACGAGCTTCGACGCGATGGCGACCGAGAGGTCGACCGCCTCGCGGCGGACCTGCTCGATCGCGCGCGCCGTCTCGATCTGGATGTCGCGCTCGGCGCGCCGCACGATGCCCGCCGCCTCATCCTGCGCTTTGCGGCGCAGGTCTTCGCCGAGGCGCTCGGCCGCGGCGCGGGCGTTGGCGATCACGCCTTCGGCCTCGACGCGCGCCTTGGCGATCACCTTCGCGGACTCCTGATGCGCGAGCTCGAGCTCGGTCCGCGCGCGATCCGCGTCGCTGATCGCCTTGGCGATCGCCTGCTGCCGGCGCTCGAGCGCGTCGAGCAGCGGCCGCCAGGCGAACTTCGCCAGCAGGGCCAGCAGGACAAGGAACGTGACGATCGTCCAGATGAACAGGCCGGGATCCGGCTGTACCAGCGGATTGTTCACGAGCGCGGTCTCCTCACACGTCTGGCGATCGCGCCTACTTCAGCACGATGATCAACAGACAGAAGACCTCGGCGAGAATCGCGACGCCTTCCAGCAGGAAGAGCGGCAGGTTCGTCGCGGCGGAGATCTGCGAGGCCGCGCTCGGCTGACGCGCGACACCCTCGGCGATGCTCGCCGTCAGACGGCCGATGCCGAGACCAGCGCCAATCGCCACGAGTCCCAATCCAATCGCAGCTCCCGCGTAGTGCCACACTGCCGTGGCCGCCTGTGCTTCACCCATGTCCGCCCTACTCCTTCGATTGCGCCCTCAGTGGTGCGCGTGAATGGCCATGCCGATGAACACGGCCGACAACAACGTGAATACGTACGCCTGCACGAGCACGACGATGATCTCGAGCATCGAGATCGCGACGGCGAGCGGCAGCGAGAACACCACGCCGACGCCGACGCCGGCGAGCGACGTCTGCATCATCTGCGCGAAGACGAACACCAGCGACAGAATCGCGAGGATCGCGATGTGGCCGCCCGTCATGTTCGCCGCCAGTCGCATCGTCAACGCGAACGGCCGCACGAGCATCCCGATGAGCTCCAGCGGAATCAGCAGGACGTAGAGCGGGCCCGGCAGGCCGTGCGGCACCAGATTCTTCCAATGTTGCACGAAGCCATGCGCGCGCGTGCCGGCGACGATGATCGCACCGAACGTGATGACCGCGAGCGCCGCCGTGACGTTGAAGTTGCCGGTCGCCGTCGTGCCGCCGTGCACGACACGCGCGAGAAACGCCTCGTCGCTCGTGTGCAGCACGTAGTGGTTCAGCAGACCGACGACGTCGAAGATCGGGATCAGCCCGATGGCGTTGGCGCCGAGGATGAACAGGAAGAACGTCAGCAGCAGCGGCGTCCACGCCGCGGTCCACTTCGTGCCGACGGCCGGCCGCACGATCTGATCGCGCACGAACTCGACCGTGATCTCGAGCGCCGCCATCGGTCCCGCGGGCACCGGCACCGGCTGCCGCACGTAGCGCCGCACGATCGTCGTGATCGCGCCGAAGAGCAGCGCGGCGACGATCCAGATCATCAGCACGTGCTTGGTGACCGAGAAGTCGATCCCGAAGATCGTCGGCAGATGAATCAACGGATGCGAGAGCGCGCTGTTCGAGACGTGCCCGATGATCAGCTCGCCCGGGCTGAACGGCTCGGCAGCCGCGCCGCTAGCGGTCGGAACGACGTGTTCCTGTGCGAAGAAAACGAGGGGGGTCATGAACGGCTAAGAGGCTATCGACGGCGTGTGACGCACCGTCAACCGCTGCAGGAGAATGGCTTCCGTCACGTGCAGCACGATAAAGGCCGACGTGAAGCTGACGACGAACGGCAGCGGCTGCAGGTGCAGACCGCGCAGCATCACGACGACGTAGACCGCGAAGAACACCGCTTTCACGGCGAATCCCTGCAACAGCCGCTGATGCAGCAACGCGCGATTGGTCGCGGCCGTGTGCTCGACGACGAGCCGCGTGGCGACGGCCGCCACGAGCGGACCGGCGATGCCGAGGCCGATGTCGTCGAACAGATCGACGCCGGCCACGAGCCCGATCGCGAGCCACGCGCCGATCGCCGCCGCCGTCATCCAGACACTTGCCTTCATCGTCGCCACGTCGCCTTCACGAGCTCGTAAAATCCCACCACGATGCCGAGCGCCAGTCCGCCAATCAGGCCCCAGGGCCGGCTTCCCAGCCAGGCATCGAGACCGTAGCCGGCCGCGCCAAGCACCAGAATCGCGCCGATCAGGGTGTACCCCGCCATTGCCGCCGGTCCCGCCTGGACCATGTCCGCGTTGAACGCGCGCAACGAGCGCTCGAGGAACGTGCGGCGATCGCGCGCCATGGCGGGCCTCCGGCAGCCAGCGGAGCCATATAGGTATACCACAGGCCCACTTGCAGCCGGCACGAGCCGCTATACTGCGAGTGGGGGACATTTTATGCGCCTGGAACGACGATGGCGGCCGTCGGTGCTGGCCGTGCCGTGTCTCGGTCTCGCCCTGCTCCTGGCCGGGCCTCGTGCGCTCGCGCGTGAGCAGGCCTCGGCGAATCGCCAGCAGCACGCGCTCGTCTCCGTGCTCGACAAGAACAACGCGCCGGTCACGGGCCTGACAGCGCCCGACTTCACGGTGCGGGAAGACGACGTCGCACGAGAGGTCATCGGCGTCGCGCCCGCCCCCGCGCCCGCGCACATCGTCCTGCTCGTGGACGACTCGCAGTCGATGTCCGAGGCGATTCCCTACTTGCGCGACGGCCTGAAGGGATTCATCACGCAACTGTCGTCGGGCACGCCGGCGCCGCAGATCCGGCTGATGACGTTCGGCGACCGGCCGACGCTCCGGTCCGACTTCACGACGTCGGCATCGCAGCTCCAGAAGGCGGCCGATCGCATCTTCGCGCAGTCCGGCGCGGGCTCTCGGTTCCTCGAGGCCATCGTCGAAACCGGGCACATGCTCCGCACCAAGCGCATCGCTGACGCGGCGATCGTCGCGCTCGTCAACGAGGCGAGCCCCGAGTTCAGCGAGGACTCGCGCCGCGGCGTCGAAGAAGCGCTTCGCGCGTCCGGCGCGACACTGTGGGCGGCCGTCATGCAGAGCCCACGTGGGGGCGGCGGCCAGTCGACGGAAGGACGCGAGCGGGCGATGGTCCTCGGCGATACGACGCGCGACAGCGGCGGCATCAACCTGATGGTGCTCGGCGCACAGGGTGTGGCCTCGGCGCTGCCCACGCTCGCGACGGCGCTCGCGTCGCGGTACGACGTCACGTACGGCCGTCCCGATCGCCTGATTCCGCCGACGCGTCTCGCGGTCGACGTCCGCGATCAGCCGGCGACGGTCGCGGTCCGACGCTGGGCGCCGCAGTGATGCGCGTCCCGCTCGCCGCGCTCGCGATCGCCGTCACGCTCGGCGCCGCAGCCGGCGCGCGTCAGGTCTTCCGCACGAGCACCGACATGGTGCTCCTCAGCGTCACGGCGATCGACGCCGCAGGTCATCCCGCCGCCAATCTGCAGCAGTCGGACTTCCGCGTGCTCGAGGACGGCGTCCCGCAGACCATTGTCGCGTTCTCCAAGGATCCACAACCGATCGCCCTGTCATTGCTGATCGACTCGAGCACGAGCATGGAGTCGAAGCTCGCGGTCGCGACGCAGGCGGCGATCGGCTTCTGCCAGCGGCTCGGCCCGAACGACGTGGCGCAGGTGATCGCGTTCAACAACGACACGCAGATCCTGCAGCCGTTCACGCACGATCTGCCGGCGCTCGAAGGCGCGATCCGTCAGGTGCGCGCCAGCGGCGCGACGTCGCTCTACACGGCCGTCTACGTCGCGCTGAACGAGCTCACGCGCATCAAGGCGGCGTCGGCCGACGCGATTCGCCGTCAGGGCCTCGTGGTGCTGTCGGATGGCGAGGACAACGCGAGCGTGCTGAGCGACGAAGACGTCCTCGACCTCGCGAAGCGATCGACGGTCGCGATCTATGCCGTCGGCCTGCGCGAGCGGCGCAAGAAAGACGAGCCGCCCCGAGGCACGCAATCGGACTACGTGCTCCGCAACCTGTCGCAAACGACCGGCGGCCGGGTATTCTTTGTCGACGATCCGGCGCAGCTCCCCGCGATCTACACGCAGATCGCAGACGAGCTCGCCAGCCAGTACACCGTGGGCTACGTGTCGGCGAACACGCGGCGCGACGGTGCCTGGCGGCAGATCGCCGTGCGCGTCGCACAGAGTGGCGTGTCGGCGCGGACGAAGCTCGGCTACTACGGACCCGGATCGGCGACAGAACGATGACCCAACCGCGCGGACGTGTCTTCATCATCGGTGCCGGTCCAGGCGATCCCGGCTTGATCACGGCTCGCGGCGTGCGGCTGCTCGCCGAGGCCGACGTCGTCGTCTTCGACCGCGTCGTCGAGCCCGTGCTGCGATGGGCGCGGCCCGACGCGGAGCGCATCGCTGCAGGCGCGCCGGCCGAGCGCGACACGGCGCAGGACGCGATCTCGATGCTCATCGCGGAGAAGGCGCGCGACGGCCACACGGTCGCGCGGCTCAAGTGGGGCGATCCGTTCGTCTTTGACAGCGGCGCGAAAGAGGCGCTGTTCCTGCACGAGCAGGGCGTGCCGTTCGAGATCGTGCCCGGCGTGCCGGCTGCCATCGGCGGCAGCGCGTACGCCGGCATTCCGATGACCTATCCCGACGCGGGCGACGCGCTCGTGCTCGTGCGCGGGCAGGAGGACGAAGCGAGCCGGCTGCCCGACGTCGACTGGGACGCGATCGCGCGGATCGACGGCACGTTCGCGTGCTTCGCGGGTGGCCGCCTGGTGCCGCAAGTGCTGCAGCAGTTGCTCGACCACGGCGTCTCGCCAGACACGGCCGTCGCGCTCGTCTATCACGGCACACTGCCGCAGCAACGGACGGTCACCGGCACGCTCGCCGAGCTGTTCGAGGCGACGACGATCGAGCCAGCGCCGGAGCCGGCGCTGCTGATCGCGGGCGAAGTGGCGGGCCTGCGCGATCACCTACGGTGGTTCGACGAACGCCCGCTCTTCGGCAAGCGCATCGTCGTCACGCGATCGCCGGAGCAGGCGCGCGAGCTGGCCGAGAAGCTCGAAACGCTCGGCGCGCAGGCGCTGCTCGCGCCGACGTTCCGCGTCGCCGCGCCGGACGATCCCGAAGCAATGGATCGCGCGGCTGCGTCGGTCGACGACTACCAGTGGGTCGTGTTCGAGTCAGCCAGCGCGGTGACGCGCTTTCTCGCGGCGCTGACGCGTGGGCCTCGCGATCTGCGCGCGCTCGGCCACGTGCATTTGTGCGCGATCGGACCGTCGACCGGCGACCGCCTGGCCGCGGCCGGCATTCGCGCGGACGTCGTCGTGCCCGAGAGCGGCGTCGAGAGCATCGGCGACGCCATCGTCGCGGTGGCGCCGGTGTCAGGCGAGCGCGTGCTGATCGTGCGCCCGGATCACTTGCGCAGCGTTGCGGGCGAGGATCTCGCGCGCCGCGGTGCCTCGGTGACGGATCTGATCGCGTATCGCACCGCGCCGGCGACACCGGACGCACCGGGCGCGCAGGATCTCTACCGCAAGCTGCTCGACGGTCAAATCGACGCGGTGACGTTCACGAGTCCAACCGCGCTTCGCCGCTTCGCGATCCTGATCGGCGAAGAACAAGCCGCGGACCTGCTCAACACCGTCGCGGTCGCCGCGATCGGGCCAGTCACCGCGGCCGCCGCGGCCGAGCTCGGCGTCCGCGCGCCGATCATCCCCGAGTCGTACACCGTCGACGGTCTCGTGCAGGCACTCGTGAAGCATTTGGGAAACGGCGGACGAACGACGTAAGCGCGTGGACGCCGGACCTGAAGGTCCGGCCTACCTCTCAAACGACGGCAGAACCATGTCACGCATCGTCCGCAGGCCGGGCGGGGCTTGCAGGATGCGCGGGATCGCGTTGACGACGATCGATGCCGTCGCGATGTCGCCATGAACGCCGCCGGCGATGCGCATCGAGATCGGCGGCGTACCCGCGATGCGCACGGCGTCATACGGATCCGGCGCGCCGAGATACGCCTCGAGGTGCAGCGTCACAAGCGCCTTGCCTTTGCGATAGCCGATCGCGTCCTGCACGATGCCGGCAACCGCACCGCGCTCGATCGGCACGGCTCCTCCAGCGATCGGCTCGTCCGCGATCTTCGGCTTCAGCTCGCCCGTCACGCGATCGAGCTTCCAGTCCAGTGCTTCGGCAATCATCGCGATCGACTCGGCCATGCCGACGTGACCGATCGTGCCGGCTTTGACGCGCGACGCAAACTCGTCCGGCGACAACCCTGCGCCAATCTTCTGCTGAAACGGCACGCGCCGGATGCGCGCGTCCTGCACGCGATCGACCTCGATCGCCGTGACGTCCGCGCACACCGCCGTCAACGCAATCGGCAGCGCGTCCATCACGAATCCGGGGTTGACGCCCGTGCCGAGCACCGCGACGCGCGCGCGTTTAGCGAGAGCGTCAATGCGCTTCGCTTCGGCAGCATGCGTCTTCACGGGAAACGCGAGCTCTTCGGTCGTCGAGACGATCGGCACCTTGGCTTTGAGGATCGTCTCGAACACAGGCACCGCCGCGCGCAACGACGAAGAAGTCGAGACGACGGCGACATCTGGACGGACGGCCTTGAGCGTGCCGGCGAGATCCGCGCTGACCGCCACGTCGAATCGCCGGCGCGAACGGATGACTTTTCCCAGATCGCATCCCGTCATCGACGGATCGAGATCGACGGCACCCGCGATCACGAGCCGCTCGCGTCGTGACACCTGGGCGGCGATGGCCGCGCCGATGGGACCGAGCCCGACGTGCAGAACCTTGATACGCACCGCGACGCTCCCGAAAGGAATTCAATTGTAGGATCGGTCGGCCGCGCCCATGCGTCTGACGTCCGTCCTGACTCTGTTTGCCCTGGTGGCGATTTCGGTCGCGGCGACTGCCCGTCAGAACGGCCGCAAAAATGACGACTTGCCGGCGCTGGCGGGCCCGGCGTCCGTCGAACGAACCGACGTCTTCACGGCGCCTGGCGGGACAGCCGTGCATCTGCGTCTGCTCGTCCAGGCCGATCATGTCGATCAGGCGGATCGCTATTTCAGCGCCGCCAAAGCCGCGCTCGCTGGATACGGCCAGCTGCTCGGCCCGTTTCCCTCGACGACGTTGACGATCGTCGATCCGGTTATTTCTCGGAGGGGCGGACCTGAAGGTCCGCCCCTCCATCAAGAACAGACACCCATCATCGTCGCCAGCGCTCACTGGTTCTCGCCATGGACGACCGCGGAGCCGGAAATGGCAGTCGTGCAAGGAATCGGACGAATCTACTGGCGCGTGCAGTCGTCGATGGATGACGAAGAATGGCGGCTCCGTGAGGCGCTCGCGGCGTTCACGGCCGCGCGCGTGTTCGCGGACGCATTGCCTGGCCGCTTCGCGCACACGCGCCGCTACTTCCGCGGTCTCGTGACGTGGCCGTACAGCGACGCGCCGTGGACGAAAGACGTCGATGGCGACATGGTGGATGTCGCTCTCGATCCAGCCGCGGCCGCAGCCGACACCGGCCGCGCGCACGACGTCCTCGCGCTCGCCACACTCGAACGCGTCGTCGGCACGGAAACGATGGACCGGATTCTGCGCGCGGCTGTCGCGCGTCAAACGCGCACGTCGTCGGCCCGCGCCGACTTCGAGGCGACCGCAGGTGAGATCGCCGGCCGGGATCTGACGTCGTTCTTCGACGCGACGCGACGACACGACGTCGCGTTCGACTACGCCGTCGACATGCCGCCGGCCGGTGCCGGCACGTCGGCCGTCGTTCGCCATCTCTCCCCGGGCGTGTTTCCCGTCGACGTGCGCGTCACATTCGACGACGGATCATCGCGCGTCGAGCACTGGGACGGCCGCGACGAGCAACGCACGTTCGAGTACGCGCGCGCGCCGGCGATCGCCGCCGTCGAGATCGATCCGGATCGCGTGCTGCGCCTCGACGTCCACCGCACGAACAACTCGTGGTCGGCGCACTCGCACGGCGCACACGCCGCGCGCGCGTGGTCGCTGCGCTGGCTCGTCTGGTTTCAGCACGCGCTGATGGACTATGCCTTCTTCGCCTGACGCGCCAAAACCGCCGCGCCGGCCGCATGCCACCGTCATCGGCGCGTTCGTCGAGGGCTGGCGTCGCGTCGTCCGCGCGCCGGCGATCGCGCTTGCGATCTGGCTGCTGACCGGAGTGATCGCCGCGCCGCTCGCCCTCGTCGTCGAGCGGCAGGTCGAGACGCAGGTCGCGTCGAGTCTCACCGCCGATCGGATCGCGAACGGCTGGGACGCGCAGTGGGCGGCGGAATTCGCGTCCGGCTCGCGCGGCCCGGCTTCCACGCTCACAGTCGAGATCCTCGGCTTCGGCGGCACGATCGCCACGCTCGCGCATCTGATCGACGCGGCGCCGTGGCCGCGGCCGATCGTCGCCGCGCTCGCCACGTACGTCGCGCTCTGGATCTTCCTGTCGGGCGGCCTGCTCCATCGCTACGCCTGCGCGACGCCGGTTCGATCGCGCACATTCCTGACGATGTGCAGCGTCTTTGCGCTGCGATTCGTACGCCTGGCCGTGGTCGTGGGCGCAGCGTACTGGCTCGTGTTCCGCTGGCTCGAGCCATGGCTCTTCGGCACGCTGTGGATGTGGCTCTCACGAGGCGTCACCGCCGAGCCCTGGCTCCTCGTATGGCGCGGCGTCCTGTATGCGATCGTCATCGCCACGCTCGCCGCGATCAATCTCGTCGCGGACCTCACGAAAGTGCGGATGGTCGTCGAGGATCGTCACAGCGCGCTGGTGTCGATCGGCGCGGCCGTGCGCTTCATCCGCCAACGCGCCGCCCGCTGTGCCGGCCTCTATCTCGTCAACGTCGTCGGCCTGCTCGTCCTCGCACGGCTCTGGCTGCAGATCGTTCCCGCCGCGAGCGCGCCGCTGTGGCAGACGCTGCTCGCGGGTCAGGTCTACCTCGTCGCGCGTATCTGTGCGAAGCTCGCGTTCATGGCCTCGGAGGTCGTGTTCTTCCAGGGTGAGCTGGCGAGCGCGCAGTACGTGCGGTCGACGAGGTCCGGCGCCCAGGGGCGTCTTTGGTAAAATCGTCGGGTGGCTCGTCTCGCGCAACAGACGCCGGATGTGCCGGCTCGAGCCCCTGAACGTGCGGAACCGGAGACGAACGATCTCCGCACGTTCGTGACGATCAGCCGCCAGCACGACGAAGATGTCCGCCAGCGTCAGGTCGTCGTCCGGATCGACGGTGGTCCGACGGCAACATTGATGTTCGGCCAGACGGTGACGTTCGAAGTGAAACCGGGCATGCACGTGCTGCGCGCGAACAACACGCTGTTCTGGAAGAAAGTCTCGTTCGCGGTCGAGCCCGGCGAGCACCTCGAGTTCGTGCTCATCAACCGCGCCGGCCGCCTGACGATCGGCTTTCTCGCGCTGATGGGCGTCGCACCGCTCTATCTCACGATCGAGCGCCGCAGTTTGATGTGAGCCGGGCTTCGGGTCCGGCACGTTCGTAACCTCTGGCTTTTGGCTTCTGACTTCCAACTTTTCTTGATCGCATGATCTCCGTCCAAGGTGTCTCGATGCGGTACGGTGGCAAGATCCTCTTCGAGGACGTCACGACGACGTTCTCGGCGGGGCGCCGCTATGGATTGACCGGGCCGAACGGCGCGGGCAAGACCACGTTCATGAAGTTGCTCACGGGCGAGCTGCCGCCGCAGAAAGGCACGGTCACCCGGCCCGCGAAGATCGGCGTTCTCAGACAGGATCAGTTCGCCTTCGACGAACACCGCGTCGTCGACACCGTCATCATGGGCAACACGCGCCTGTGGCAGGCGCTGCAGGAGCGTGAGGTGCTCTACGCCAAAGCGTCGCTGACCGACGCCGACGGCATGCGCCTCGGCGAGCTGGAGGGCCTCGTCGGCGAAGAAGATGGCTACAGCGCCGAGAGCGACGCCGCGATCCTGCTGCAGGGCCTCGACATCGCCGACGCGCTGCACGAGCGGCGCATGGCCGAGCTGCAGGGCGGACAGAAGGTGCGCGTGCTGCTGGCGCAGGCGCTGTTCGGCCGGCCCGAAGCGCTGCTGCTCGACGAGCCGACGAACCATCTCGACCTCGACTCGATCCACTGGCTGCAGGATTTTCTCGTCCGCTACGACGGCACGCTGATCGTCATCTCGCACGATCGGCACTTCCTCAACGCCGTCTGCACGCACACCGCCGACATCGACTATCAGACGATCATCACCTACACCGGCGGCTACGACGAGATGGTCGTGGCCAAGACGCAGATCCGCGCGACGATCGAAACGCAGAACGCGCAGCGCGAGAAGAAGATCGCGCAGTTGAACGACTTCATCGCGCGGTTCTCCGCGGGCACGCGGTCGAGCCAGGTGCAGTCGCGCCGCAAGGAAGTCGAACGGCTGCAGACGACCGAGCTGGCGCGATCGAACATCCAGCGGCCGTACATCCGCTTCACGATGAACCGCCCGTCGGGCAAGGTCGCGCTCGAGTGCTCCGGCGTGTCGAAGGCGTTCGGATCGCAACAGGTCATCGACGGCTTCGGTGCCGTCGTGACGCGCGGCGAGCGTGTCGTGCTCGTCGGCCGCAACGGCGTCGGCAAGACGACGCTGCTCAAGGCGCTGCTGGCGGACGCGCCGGGGTTGAAGACCAACGCCGGCGACGTCGACGCCGGACAGGTGCGGTGGGGCCACGAAGTCTCGATCGGCTACTTCGCGCAGGATCACACCGGTGCGATCGAGAAAGGCTGGACGGCAGCCGATTGGCTGCACCAGTTCGATCCCGACGCGTCGCGGCAGGACATTCACGGCCTGCTCGGCCAGATGCTCTTCACCGGCGAGGAGGGGCTGAAGCCGACGGAGGCGCTGTCGGGCGGCGAGACCGCGCGGCTGCTCTTCTGCCGCATCATGCTGCAGAAGCCGAACGTCCTCGTGTTCGACGAGCCGACGAACCATCTCGACCTCGAGTCGATCAACGCGCTCAACGTCGCGCTGCAGAAGTTCGAGGGCACGGTGCTGCTCGTCACGCACGACCAGGATCTGATCGAGGAAGTCGGCACGCGGATCTGGCACTTCGGCGCAGACGGCATCGAGGACTTCAAGGGCACCTACGAAGAGTTCACGGGATCGGCCGCGTGAGGACGCGGCGTTTTCGGGGATAATCGCCGCGATGACGCTGTTGCGGTACGTCGCGATCGCGGCCCTGGCGCTATGGATTGGCGGCCTCGTCGCTTTGGGGGCAGTCGGCGCGCCGACGATCTTCTCGGTGCTCGAGTTGCGCGACGCGGTCCACGGCCGCGAGGTCGCCGGCCTCGTCTTCGGCGCCGTCTTCGAGCGATTTCAGTACGTCGCGCTCGCGCTCGCGGCCGTCGTCGGCGCCTCGCTCGGCGCGCGCGCGGCCATCGGCCCGCGCCCGCGCCACTTCAAGCTTCGTCTCTGGACCGTGCTCGGTCTCCTGGTGATCGGCGCGGTGACGGTGTTCGCGATTGCGCCGCGCATCGAGTCGATCCGCGACGGCGTCAAAGGCCCCGTCGCAAGCCTGCCCGACACGGACGCGCGACGCGTGCTCTTCGGCCGCCTGCACGGCGCCTCCAACGGATTGATGCTCCTGACGATCGTCGCCGGCCTCGGCCTGCTGTGGTCCGAGGCGGCGGATCAGCACTAGTCGCTTCGTCGACGCCGGCGGCCTGAAGCACGCCGGCGACAACTGAAGATTCGGCCCGCCGAACGAAACACGTTCTAAAGTACTAGCGGATGACCGATCACTCGCCGGCGCAGCACGCGCCGCGCCACGTCTGGACGATCCTCGCGTTGTTCGTGGCGCTGACGGCCGCGATGACGTGGCCATTCCCGCGATATCTGGCCAACGGCGTCCTGACGACCGGCACGGATACCGACCTGACGATCTGGATTCTCGGCTGGGACGTCCACGCGTTCACGCACCATCCGTGGTCCATTTTCGACGCGAACATCTTCTATCCGTTCCACCACACGCTCGCGTACTCCGAGAACATGATCGGCAGCGCGCTTCTCGCCGCGCCGATCATCTGGCTCGGCGGCACGCCGGTGCTGGCGATGAACGTCATCGTCTTCGCCTCGATCGCGCTGTCCGGCCTCGGCGCGTATCTGCTCGCCTGTCGACTCGGCCTGCGCACACCCGCGGCCATTCTCTGCGGCCTCGTCTTCGCGTTCGCCGCGCCGCGCTTCATGCGCCTCGATCAGTTCCACCTGACGACGGTCCAGTGGATACCGTTCTGCCTGGCATACCTCCACGGCTATTTCGAGGATGGGCGGCCGCGCGATCTGCGGATCGCGATGGCGTTCTTCTCGCTGCAAGCGATCACGAGCGGGCATGGCGGTGTGTTCTGCCTGCTGGCGATCGCCGTGCTGATCGCTGATCGGCTCGTCCGGCGTACGCCGCTGATGTTCATGCGGCGCATGCGCGATGTGGGCGTCACCGGCGTGCTGCTCCTGGTACCGCCGGTCCTGATCTTCCTGCCCTACCGTGCCGCGCAGCGCGAAATCGGCCTTCGGCGTGGCCTCGACGGATGGGACATCGCGACGTCGAGCTTCGTCGCGTCGCCGACGTACGTGGACGCGTGGCTCGAGCATCGGCTTCCGTCGTGGAAGTGGCTGTCCGAGCCGCCCGATGCGTGGTTGTTTCCCGGTGTGCTGCCGCTGCTCCTGGCCGCCGCCGCCATGATCATGTGGCGGCGCTCCTCGTGGCGCCCGCCAGTGTGGGCATGGGCGTACCTCGCGCTGGCGGCGCTGTGTCTGTGGCTCGCGATCGGTCCACCGCTCGGCCTCTGGGGCTGGGTTTACCAGCTGCCGGGCCTGAGCTTCATCCGCGTGCCGACGCGTTTCGTCATCGTCGGCATGCTTGCGCTCGGCGTCCTTGCCGGCGTTGGCTTCGAGCGGCTGACGCGCCGGCTCTCGCCGTCGACGACGTCGTGGCTGGCCGGCGTGGCGGGCGCGCTGCTGATCGCGGAGTTCGCCGTCGCGCCGTTCCATCCGATCCACTACACGATGGAGATTCCGGACGTCGATCGTTACGTCGCGACGCTGCCTGGCCCCGTCGCCGTCGTCGATCTGCCCCTGCCGGACTCGCAGAGCCTGATCGTGCGCGAGGAACGGAACTCGCGCTACATGATTCATTCACTCGGGCACTTCCGTCCGATCTTCGAGGGCTACAGCGGCATTCAGCCGCCGGGCTATCAAGATGCCTTCTGGCAGCTCACGACGTTTCCCGACGAGCGCAGCCTGCAGACGATCGCGCGCATGGGCTTCACGCACGTGATCCTGCACACGTCGCTGATTCCGCCGGTCGAGCGCGCGCAGGTCGAGGCGCGCTTTGCGGCCTTCGCCGACCGCGTCGTGCTGATCGCAACAATCGGCGAAGGCCGGCTGTACGAATTGAGATTCGAAGGGTCGAAGTAGCACGTTCAAATCGAGTCATCGCCCGTAGTCCGTCGCCTGTCGCCCGTAGCCGCTTCCACATTTCTGTCGGACCCAACACTTGCGTCGCTTGACAGCCTGAAAACGCCGGTTTTTACTGCGTCATGGCTCCCGTGTCCGGCAGCGGCCCGGTCGCGCTGTCCGCGCTCTTCACCAGCTATCACCTCGACACGAGCTTCGACGAGATGTTCGACGCCGCGGGCCGGCCTCGGCCGCCGTATCAGGCGCTCCTCTCGCGGCTGCTCGATCTGCCGGCGGAGGATTTGCGGCGCCGCCAGCGCGAAGCCGACGCCGCGTTCCTCCAGCAGGGCATCACGTTCACCGTCTACGGCGACAAAGGCGGCACCGAGCGCGTCTTTCCCTACGACCTGCTGCCGCGCATCCTCACACACGACGAATGGCAGCGCATCAGCCGCGGCCTGTCGCAGCGCCTCCTCGCGCTGAACCTGTTCCTGCGCGACGTCTACGGCGACGGCCGCATCCTCAAGGAGGGCATCGTCCCGCGCGAGCTCGTGGTCACCGCGCAGCACTACCGGCGCGAGATGCGCGGGCTCTACCAGCGGCCCGACGTGCGGATCTCGGTCGCGGGCACGGATCTCGTGCGGCTGCCGGATGGATCGTTCGCCGTCCTCGAGGACAACCTGCGCGTGCCGAGCGGCGTGTCGTACATGCTGACGAACCGCCAAATCACCAAGCGCGTGTTCCCGCAGCTGTTCGTCGACTACGAGATCGAGCCGATCGATCACTACGCGCAGGCGCTGCTCGCGACGTTGCGATCGCTCGCGCCGGCGCAGCCGCAGCCGACGATCGTCGTGCTCACGCCAGGCGTCTACAACTCGGCATACTTCGAGCACGCGTTCCTCGCGCGACAGATGGGCGTCGAGCTCGTCGAGGGCCGCGATCTCCTCGTCCACGACAACATCGTCTACATGCGGACGACGGGCGGGCTGCGGCGCGTGGACGTCATCTACCGCCGCGTCGACGACGACTTCCTCGATCCGCTCGCGTTCAGAACGGACTCGGCGCTCGGCGTCGCGGGTCTGTTCAACGCATACCGCGCGGGCAGCGTCGCAATGGCGAATGCCATCGGCACGGGCGTCGCCGACGACAAGGCGGTCTACGCGTACGTGCCGGCGATCATCAAGTTCTATCTCGGCGAGGATCCGATCCTGCCGAACGTCGAGACGTACCTGCTCGGCAACGATACGGATCGCGCGTACGCGCTCGAGCACCTGGGCGAGCTGGTCGTCAAGGCCGTCGGCGAGTCCGGCGGCTACGGCATGCTCATCGGCCCGCACAGCACGGCCGCCGAGCGCGAGGAGTTTCGCCGGCGCATCCTCGCGAACCCGCGCAACTACATCGCGCAGCCGACGCTCGCGCTCTCGCGCGCGCCCAGCTTCCTCGACGAGGGCATCGAGCCGCGGCACGTGGATCTGCGGCCGTACGTGCTGTGCAGCGGCGACTCGTGCACGGTCGTGCCCGGCGGCCTGACGCGCGTCGCGCTCAGGCGGGGATCGCTCGTCGTCAACTCGTCACAGGGCGGCGGCAGCAAAGATACCTGGGTGCTCGCGGAGTAGCGACGATGCTGTCACGCGTGGCCGACTCGTTCTATTGGATGCGGCGCTACCTCGAGCGCGCCGAGCACTCCGCGCGCGTGATCAACGTGCATCTCAGCCTCAGTCTCGACGATCCGACGGATACGGTCGGCCGCACGCTGCTGTCGGCGGTCGGTGAGCGCCCGGCCGGCGTGCCGATCCCGGAGATCCCGGCACGCGCCGAAGCGACCGGCCGCGTCGATCCCGCGCATCGCGCCGTCGTCGTCGGCTGCGTGGCCGCGGCGCGCGAGAACGCGCGTCAGATACGCGAGCAGATCAGCGCGGAGATGTGGGAGCAGCTCAACCGGCTGTATCTCGTGTCGCGCGAGTCGCAGCCGGATGGTCCGGCGTTCATGCGGGCGGTGATCGAGGGGACGCATTTGTTCCAGGGCGTGGCAGAAGCGACGCTGAGCCAGGGCGAAGGCTGGCACTACATGCAGCTCGGCCGGTACATGGAGCGCGCGACGACAACGGCGTCGATGCTCGCGGAGTACTTCGCCGAGCGCGGCAATCCGTCGGCCGATGCGCCGAAGACTGGTCAGTACGTCGAGTGGGTCGGTCTGCTGCGGGCGTGCGCGGCGTTCGAGGCGTACACGCGCGCGCATACGGCCGACGTCCGTCCCGAACGCCTCGTCGAGTTCCTGCTGCTCAACGCCGACTGCCCGCGGTCCGTCCGGTTCGCCGCCGATCGCATCGAAGACTCGCTGCGCGCCATCGCGCGCGTGCTCGGCCGCGAGGCGACGGGCCGGCCGGAGCGCTTCGCCGGCCGGCTGCGCGCGGCGCTGAATTTCGGGACGATCGACGAGATCATCGCGGACGATCTCGTGCGATACGTCGAGAGCATCCGCGAACAGTGCGATCAGATCCATGCGGCGCTGAACCAGACGTACATCAGCTACGCGCTCGAAGCGGCGATCGCTCGATAGGGCTTCACTCGACGTCCCAAGTCAGCAGGAATCATCCGATGCAATACCTCGTCCGCCATCTCACGCGCTTCGTCTATACCACGCCCATCTGCGAGAGCGTCATGGAGCTGCGCATGCAGCCGCTCGAGCTCGATCGCCAGCGCTGCCTGCGATTCAACGTGACGACGACGCACCGCGCGCGGCTGTTCGCGTACCGCGACCACTACGGCAACGCGGTGCACTACTTCGACATTCCAGGCCGTCACGCGCGGCTCGACGTGTCGATCGAGGCGGCCGTTGACGTGGCCGCGCCGCCCGATCTGCCGAGGCAATTGCCGGAAGACGCCTGGACCGACGTCGACGACCTCGCCGCGTCGGGCGAGTACGTCGACTGGCTGATGCCGAGCCTCTTCACGCGGCAGACCGCTGCGCTCAGCCAATTCGCCGTGGCGATCGGCTTCGGGCGGAAGCGCGATCCCCTGTCGACGCTGCGCGGGCTCAACTCGACCATCTATTCGCAATTTGCGTACGAACCCAGGACGACGCGCGTCGACTCGCCGATCGACGATGCGCTGCGGGCGCGTGCAGGCGTGTGCCAGGACTTCGCGCACATCATGATCGCGCTCGTGCGCAGTCTCGGGATTCCCAGCCGGTACGTGAGCGGCTACATCGCCCCGCGCGAGTCCGCGCACGACCGCGCCAGCGCCAACGCGACACACGCGTGGATCGAGGCGTTCCTGCCGCACATCGGCTGGGTCGGCTTCGATCCCACCAACAACGCCATGGCCGGCGACCGCCACATCGCAGTCGCGATCGGTCGCGACTACAGCGACGTGCCGCCGACGCGCGGCGTGTTCAAGGGCGACGCCGGCAGCGAGCTCAGCGTCGCGGTCGCCGTCGCGCCCGCGACATCGCCCATCGCGGTGCGCGAGCTCTCCCCAAGCGTGAGTTGGATCGTCCCGCCGCGCGCGGCGACGGCGCCCGACGACGAGATCCAGCAGCGACAGCAGCAGCAGCAGCAGTAGCGAGCTGCGAGCTGCGAGCTGCCGAAGGATGATGGGGCGCACGCTCGGCGATGCGCGGCAGCGGCGCGTGGAGGTTTGGCGGAGTGCCCACTATCAGGATCCGCCAGAGGCGCGCGAACTTCAAGACTGTTTCGATCCGCGTGCGGCCGCTATGATGGCCGGCCCATGTCCAAACTATCGGACTCCGCGCTCGCGGTCTCAGTGCGCGATCGAATCGCGCGTCTGTTGGATCGATCCGATCTCGCACACCTCGTCCCGCATCTCGCGCCGGAGACGCTGCAGACGATCATCTACGCGCACGGCCTCGATGCGTGCGGCGCGCTCATCGCCGGTGCAACTCCAGACCAGCTGACAGCCGTCCTCGATCTGGATCTCTGGCGCGGCGTCGCCGCTGGTCAAGACGAGCACTTCGACGCGGTGCGCTTCGCGGACTGGCTCGCGTTGCTGGCCGGCATGGACGACGCCGACGCCGCGCGGATCGCCGCGACGATGGACGTCGATCTCATCGTCGGCGGCCTTTCCCGGCACGTCCGCGTCTTCGACCTCGCGTCGTTCGCCCCGATCGCGCCGAGCGACGACGAGCCGTGGGATCGCCGTCCCGCGGCATCCGGCGACGCGGAGCAGGAGCTCGCCGGCTATCTGCTGCGCGCCGGGCACTCCGACGTCCTCGACGCAATCGTCGCGGTCCTGACCGCCCTCGAAGCGCACGAGCCCGAACGATTTCTCGACATCATGCGCGGATGCCGCCGGCTGTCGAGCCGCGGATTCGAGCGCGACGGCCTCGACGATCTCCTCGCCGCCACCGGGCAGCAGATGCACGATCTGGCCGTCGGCCGCGAAGGACGCCGGTCGGACCGCGGTTATCTCAGCGCCGCCGACGCGCGCGCGTTCCTCGCCGTGGCACGGTCGCCTCGTCGACGCGCAGACGCCGCGGACGGCAATCCCATCGCCGTCGCCTATCGACGTACGGGCGAAGCGGCGGCGGAGGCGATGCCGCTGCGACGCGACGCGCGCACGACGTCCGATCCCGACGTCGACGCGGACGTGCGCGCCATCGAGGGCCTCGTCGCCGACATCACATTCGGTGCAAGCCGGCCGCGCGGCCTGCTGACAGGCGATGCCGGTGCGCCGTCGCATCTCGCGACGATTCGGCGGCTGATGGCGCACCTGCAGCACGCCAACGAGGCCGCGTACGATGCACGCGCACGGGACCTCGCGTTTCTCACGAATGTGCTGATGTCGGGATGTGCGCTGCCGTCGGGCCCGTTCACTCCCGAACGCGCCTCTGCGGCGGCCGTGAGCGCGTGCAACCTCGGGCTCGAGCACTGGCCCGATCGATGGCCGCCGTCTATGCGTGGACACGCGGCTGATTCATCGATGCCGGACGACTTCCTCGTGCATCACGATCTCGTGACCGTGTTCGAAGTCGGCTGGTCGATCCTGCATGAGGACGTCACCCAGCTCGTCGTCCAACGGCTGCTCGTGACGATCGACGCGCTTCGCTGCACCGACGCCCACGCGCTGCTGGCGCTGCATGCCCTCGCGCGCCAGGTGCGCACCCATCGAGAGACGCCGTGGCTCGCGAGCGACGCGCTCGACGTGGTCGCAATTCTGGACATGCCGGCGTGGACGAGCTTGATCGGACTCTTCGGCGAGTGCCCGGTCGTGCCGGCTGCGCTGGTCGCGACGGTCGAAGGACGCGTCGGCGCCATCGATGCCGGCGCCTTCGACTTCATCGCCACGACGGAACAGCTCGAGGTCATCCGTACGTTCTTGACGCGGCTGCCTGAGCTGCTGAGCAGCTGACCGACGCCACGCGATCGGCGAGCCGCGGGAGCGGGCGTCGGACCGGGGCGTCACGGATCCCGTGTGAGATGATGATGCGCCGTCATGAGCTCCGTCCCTCCGATCGCCGCCTCCACGGCGGCGGTGCCGTCGTCTCACGGCCCACGCTGGCGTGACGCGGCGCTCGTGCTCGCGCATGCGGCGCTGCTCGCGGCAATCGTCTTCGTCTATCTACGCGGATGGGATCGTGATTTCACGATGCCGCTGCGCTTCTCGCGCGACAGTCTGAGCGCGGCGCTGCAGAGCAAGAGCACGATCGACAACGGATGGTGGTGGTTCAACGCGCGCGTCGGCGCGCCGTTCGGCCTGGATGCGCTGCAGTATCCGGCCGCACCGAACGTCGACCAGGCTCTCGTCTGGATCGTGAGCCGCGTCGTACGTGATCCGATGACGGCGATCAACGCCACGTGGCTGCTGATGGTCGTCCTCAGCGGCCTCTCGGCCACGTGGTGCATCGGGACGCTGGGTGCCTCGAGAATCAGCGCGCTGGTCGCAGGCACGCTGTTCGCGCTGCTGCCCTACGCGCTCTACAAGAACACCGGCCAACCCTGGCTGGTCATCTACCTCGTGCCGTTCGCCTGCACCGCAGCGCTATTCCTGGCCATGGGGCGGCCGCGTGCGCTCCGCGAACGGCCGTTCGCCGGCTTCATCGCCGGGTGCCTGCTGCTCGCATTCAACTACGTGTACTACGCGTTCTTCGGGGCCTTCGTCATCCTCGCCGGTGCGTTGACCGGTGCGATTCAGCACCGATCGCGCCGTGTGCTCTGGATCGGGATGTTCTGCCTCGTCGTGATCGGCGGTGGCACGGCGATCAACCTCGCGCCCAGCCTGCACTCGTGGGCGCAGCGGGGCGTGCCGATCGCGGTGCCGGACAAGACGCCCGCCGAAGCCGACATCTACGGCCTCAAGATTCGCCATCTGTTGAGCCCGGGCCTCTGGCACCGTTTTCCGCCGTTCCGCGCCTGGCTCGCTCGCGATCAGATCGCCGCGTTTCCGCTCGAGAACGAGAATCAGACGGCGCGTCTCGGCGTGATCGGATCGCTCGGATTCCTGACGCTGCTGGCGTTGCTCCTGGTACCCCGGCTCGGTGACCGGCTCGCGCATCGCGAGACGTTGGCCGCCTCGAGCCGCTTGGCGCTTGCCGCGCTGCTGCTCGCCACCGTGGGCGGCCTCGGCAGCCTCTTCAATCTGCTGATCTCGCCGGAGATCCGCGCCTACAATCGCATCTCGCCGTTCATCGCGTTCTTTTCGCTCGCGGCCGTCGCGCTGGTGCTCGACGCGATCCGATCGCGCCGGGCGCGTGCCGGCGCGGCCATTGTCGTGGCGCTCGTCGGACTTGCGGATCAACGCGCCGCGACGGTCAACGTGAACGCGACCTCCAAGGACATCGCGTCGGAGTACACGGCCGTGCGCGGTCTCGTGCGTGATCTGGAATCACGGCTGCCCGCCGGTGCGATGGTGTTTCAGCTCCCGCTGCGCTTGTACCCCGACGGCGACAGCCCGTTGCGCATGCAGCCCTACGATCACGCCAGGATGTACCTGGTCTCACGCACGCTGCGCTGGAGCTATCCCGCGCTCAGCAATCAGCAGGTGCGGTGGCAGCAGGCGACATCGCTGCTGCCGGTCGCTCGCCTCGTGCCCGAGCTCGCGTCCCAGGGCTTTTCGGCGATCGAGATCGATCGTGACGGTTATGCGGACAACGGCGCCGCAGTCGTGGCATCGATCGAGCAACAGCCCAATGTGAGCGTGCTCGCGCAGACGGAGCGGTATGTCGTCGTCGATCTTCGTCGCGTCACCGCTCCATCATCGACCGATGCCTTCCTCACGCGCGCCGGCGGCGCCGCGGCGGCAACCGCCGATCTGCCGGTCTGCGCGGCGCCGGCGACGTTCTCGATCGACCGCGTGGACGCGGCCACGCGGCCGTCATCGCGTGAGCCGATCCACGTCGCAGCCGCTCGTGCGATCAGAGTCGAAGGCTGGGCCGTCGACGACGCGGCGCAGTCCACGGGGACGGGCGTGGACGTGCGCGTGGACGGCAGGCTGTTTCAGACGATCTATGGCCTCGAACGCCAGGACGTTGCCGCGCACTTCTCGCGACCGGCGTACCTGCAGAGCGGCTTCATGACGGCCATTCCAGCGCGCCAGCTCGATCGCGGCTCACATACGCTCATCCTTCGCATCGCGGCCGCAGACGGACGTTGCGCGTACGAAACGCCCGCGCAGCCCGTCGTCGTCGAGTGATCGGCATCTATAATCCTCGCGCATGCTGTCGCTCGTCATCCCCGTCTACAAGAACGAGGACGGTCTTCCGGCGCTGCTCGACGCGATTCGTGCGATCGCACCGGATTGCACCAGCGGGCTCGAGGTCGTCTTCGTCGTCGATGGCAGCCCTGATCGCTGCGCGGACGTGCTCCGCCGCGAGCTGCCGTCGTGGGGCCTGCCGTCGACGCTCGTCGAGCTGTCGAGAAACTTCGGATCATTCGCCGCGATCGCGGCGGGACTACGGGAAGGCCGAGGCGACCGGTTCGCGGTCATCACCGCGGATCTCCAGGAGCCGCCCGAGCTCGCCGTGACGTTCGACCGGCTGCTCACGTCCGGCGACGTCGACGTCGTTCTGGGATATCGCGAGCGCCGAGCCGATCCCTGGTTCTCTCGCGTGACGGCCGAAACGTTCTGGAGCCTGTATCGCCGGTTCGTCGTGCCGGACATGCCGCGCGGCGGCGTCGACGTCTTCGGCTGCACCAAGCCGGTACGCGATCGACTCGTCGACCTCAAAGAGACGAACTCGAGCCTCGTCGCACTGCTGCTGTGGGTCGGCTTCCGGCGCGTGTCGGTGCCGTACGAGCGACGCGCGCGACAGCACGGACGGAGCGCGTGGACGTTCGGCCGAAAGCTGCGGTACGCGATCGACAGCGTCTTCAACTTCACCGACATTCCGATCAAGCTGCTGTTGATCCTGGGCACGGCCGCGACGGTGCTGGCGTTGACGGCGAGTGTGACGGTGCTGGTGGCGTGGTCTGTCGGGTTGATCCCCGTGCTCGGCTACACGCCGCTGATGCTCGCGATCACGTCGTTCGGCGGCCTGACCGCGCTCGGCCTCGGCATCGTCGGCCAGTATCTGTGGCTCACGCTGCAGAACACGCGCGATCGGCCGGCGTTCATCGTCCGCACGCTGGAACGGTTCGACTCGCCCCGCTAGCGGCCGCCCGCCATCGGCCCCGACAGGAATTCGTCGTAGTCGCGAATGTAATCCGCCGGATCGTAGTGCTCCGATGCGAGCACGAGCAGCATCGCGTCGTCGGAATATCTGAACTGGACCGTCCAGATCATGGGCGGCACGTACACGCCGAGCTCTGGCCCGTCCAGGCCGATTTCCGCCGCATGACGGCCGTCGTCGACGACGATCGACACGCGGCCGCGCAGGCAGATCAGGAACTGGTGGCACGTGCGATGTGCGTGCTCGCCGCGGACCTCTTTTCCTGGCACATCGAACACCAGGAAAAATCGCTTCGGCTGAAACGGAATCTGATCGACGAACTCGCCAGCGGCCAGCCGGCCACGGAGATCCTCGACGAGCGTGAGCGCGTGCAACGACACGCCGGAGACACTGCCCAGCGACGACGGGACCTCGCCTCGCCCGGACGACACCGGCGTCGGGATCGGGTTCACGCGCGTGGCGTCCGAGTAGCCGACGATGCGCCCGGGATTGCCCGAGACGATGGCGCGGGCAGGGACGTCGTGCGTCACGACCGCGCCGGCGCCGATCATCGCGCGCGAACCGACGCGTACGCCAGGCAGAATCACGGCGCCGGCACCGATGGATGCGCCGCGCCCGATCTCCGTACGCGAGACCTGCGTTTGATACTGCTTGCTCCGCGGATACTTGTCGTTGGAAAACGTCGCGTTCGGTCCGACGAAGACGTCGTCTCCGAGAGACACGCCATTCCAGAGCTGCACGCCGCTCTTGACGGTCACGCGGTCGCCGACGACGACGTCGTCTTCGATGAACACGTGATCACAGATGTTGCAGTCGACGCCGATCGTCGCGCCGGACAGAACGTGCGCGAAGGCCCAAATCCGCGTGCGTGCGCCAACGCGCGACGTCTCACAGAGCCCTTGCGGGTGAACGAAGACGTCGGCCGGAGCGGCGGGTTTGGCGTCCATCGAGGCCCTATCCTAGCTCACCCCGCCTATCGCGTCCGGATGACGTCCCGCTCCCCGCGTGAGTCCCGACGATCACCGCGCGTCCCGCAGCCCCGCCCATCGCAGCACCGTCATCATCGGACACCAGTTCGTGAAGCCGGACTGGAACAGACTGACGCCGACGATGAGCGCGAGCCAGAGGAAGGTCGGGCTCACATAAACCGCCAGCGCCACGCTGGCGATCACGACGGTTCCCGCAATCAATCGCAATGCACGTTCGACGGTCATGACAGGCTCCTTTCGACGCGCTCGTCCTCGGACGACGCGTACACGACGGAATGGACAGATCGGCGCGCGCGGTGGGTCACGAAATACAGGACGGGCACCGTCACGCGAGACAGCAGCAGCGATGCGACCTCGCCCGCCATCAGCGAGATCGCCAACCCTTGAAAGATCGGATCGAACAGGATGACCGCGGACCCGACGATCACCGCGGCGGCCGTCAACGCCATCGGCCTGAACCGAACGGCACCGGCGTCGACGACGGCATCCGCGAGCGGCATGCCCTCGCGCAGCCGCAGCTCGATGAAGTCCACGAGGATGATCGAGTTCCGCACGACGATGCCGGCGCCGGCGATGAAGCCGATCATCGAGGTGGCGGTGAAGAACGCCCCCATCGCGGCGTGCGCGGGCAGAATCCCCACGAGCGAGAACGGAATCGCCGCCATGATCGCCAGCGGCACCACGAGATCGTCGAACCACCAGACGACGAGCACGTAGATGAGCACGAGCACGACGGCGAACGCGAGGCCGAGATCGCGGAAGACCTCGAGCGTGATCTGCCATTCGCCATCCCATTTGATCGCGTACCTCGTCGTGTCCGACGGCGGGTGCAAATCGTCGATCTCGAGGCCGTAGCCTTCCGGCAGGGTGATCGCCGCGATCGCCTCGTTCATGCGGAGAATCGCGTACACGGGGCTCTCGGCCGCGCCCGCGACGTCGCCCGTCACGTACGTCACCGGCCGCAGATTCTTGTGATACAGGCTGTCGGCCTCGACGCCGTGCGCTTCGCGCGTCAACTCGCCGATCGCCACGCCGCGCGGACCCAGCCGCAGCGCGCGCACAGCCGCCATCGATCCCTGAGCGCTTCGCGGCAGACGCAGTACGATCGGCACGTCCTCACGCGCGTCGGAATCGTGAAAGAGCCCGGCGACGCGGCCGTCGGCCGCCAGGCGAACCGCGGCGGAAACGTGCGCCGCCGTCACGCCAGCCGCGCCCGCGCGCGCGTCGTCGACGACGAGCGACGTCTTCGGCTGGGGGGCGGCGACGTACCAATCGACGTCGACGACACCCGGCGTGCGGGCCAATACCGACTTCACCTGCTCGGCGATCTGCAGACGTCTCGCCGGATCCGGTCCGTAGACTTCCGCGACGAGCGTCTGCAGCACCGGCGGCCCTGGTGGCACCTCGGACACCTGGATCGTGGCGTCGAACCGTCGTGCGATCGGCGCGAGACGGTCGCGGACGCGCTTGGCGACGTCGTGGCTCTGCTCGCGGCGTTCGCTCTTGGGCTTCAGATTCACCTGCAGGTCGGCCAGATGCGGCGCGCGGCGCAGGAAGTAGTGGCGCACGAGCCCGTTGAACGTCGACGGCGACGACGTGCCCACATAGCTCTGCACGTCGACGACGGCATCGTCGTGGAGAATCGAGCGGGCAAGCTCTCCGGACACACGCGCCGTCTGTTCGAGCGCGGTGCCCTCGGGCATGTCCACGATGACCTCGAACTCGTTCTTGTTGTCGAACGGCAGCATCTTGACCGTGACGAGCTTCAATGGCACGAGCGCGATGGAAGCCAGCAGCAGCACGGAGACGCCGGCGAGAAACGCGATTCGCGCGCGCCGGCGGCCGATGAGCACGCCCATCGCACGCCGATAGAGCCTCGTCGCCGCGCCCTCGGCCGTCTGGCGGTGGTCACCGGTCGGCCGCAGCAGCCGCGCGGCAGCCCAGGGCGTCACGACGAACGCCGCGGCGAGCGACACCAGCATCGCGGCCGATGCGCCGACGGGAATCGGCCGCATGTAGGGCCCCATCAGCCCGCCGACGAACGCCATCGGCAGGATGGCGGCGACGACCGTGAGCGTCGCCAGGATTGTCGGATTGCCGACTTCGTCGACCGCGGCGATGGCCGTCGCGGCCAGACGCGATCGATCGCCGCCGTGCAGGCGCGCGTGCCGCACGATGTTCTCCACGACGACAATCGCATCGTCGACGAGGATGCCGATGGAGAAGATCAGCGCGAAGAGTGTGATGCGATTGAGCGTGTAGCCGTAGAGCGAGAACACGAACAACGTGAGCGCCAGCGTGACCGGAATCGCGACGAGCACGACGAGCGCCTCGCGGATACCGAGCACGAGCGCGATGAGGATGGACACCGAGACCACCGCGAGCCCCATGTGGAACAGGAGCTCGTTCGACTTCTCGGCGGCCGTCTCGCCATAGTTCCGCGTCACGGTCACGTTCACGTCGCCAGGCAGCAGGACGCCGCGCAGCGCTGCAAGCCTGGCGTCGATCTGGCGCGCGACCGTGATCGCGTTGGCACCTGCGCGCTTGGCCACCGCGAGCGTCACGGCGGGATGCGCGCCGCCATCCGGCGAGTAGAAGCGGACGTACGACGTCGGCGGCGCGCCGCCGTCGGTCACCGTCGCGACGTCGCCGAGCTGAATCGTGCGCCCATCCGCGGCGGAGACAACCAGTGCGCGAAGGGCGTCGACCGTATTCACCTGGCGCCCGGCTTCGAGACGCGCGATGCCGCCGGTCGATACGGGACCCGCTCCGGTCGCGCGCTCGTTCGCGTCGGTGAGCGTCGCGGACAAATCCAGCGGATCGATCCGCGCGGCGGCCAATCTGGCGGGATCGACCTGCACGCCGATCTCGCGCGGACGGCCGCCGATCACGGCCACATCCGACACGTCCGGCACCTCCGCGAGCGCCTCGCGCAGTTGCACGCCGAGACGCCGCAGGACGTCGTCGTCGTGATCGTCACTCCAGAGCGTCACGGCGACGATCGGCACGTCGTCGATCGCGCGCGCCTTCACGAGCGGCGCCGACGCGCCGGGAGGCAGGCGATCGGCATTCGCCTGCAGCTTCTGGTTCAAGCGCACGAGCGCACGCGCCTCGTCCTCGCCGACGCGAAAGCGCACGATCACCATCGACTGACCGGGGCTGGACGTCGAGTACACGTATTCGACGCCGGGGATTTCCCAGAGCAGCTTCTCGATGGGACGCGTCGCGCGCTGCTCGATCTCCGTTGGCGACGCGCCGGGGAGATCGATGGACACGTCCACCATCGGCACGACGATCTGCGGCTCCTCCTCGCGCGGCAGCGCGAGGATCGCGAATGTGCCGAGGCCGATCGACGCCACGATCAGCAGGGGCGTCAGCGTCGAAGAGACGAACGCCGACGCCAGCCGTCCGGCCAGGCCGAGGCGTGGCCTCACGATGCGCCTCCGGTATGGCCGACGACGACGCTGGATCCGTCGACGAGGCGCGGAGGCGGAGACGTCACCACGGACTCACCGGCGTCGAGGCCGGCGAGCACTTCGACGCCGCCGGAGAGCATGGCCCCGACGTCGATGAGGCGCAGCCTCGCGACGCCGTCCTGCACGACGAAGAGCGACGATACCTGGCCCCGCCGGCGAACCGCGTCGGCAGGCACGACCAGAGCACGGCGCCGCGCGCCCGCGAAAACGACACGCGCAAAGCTGCCGGACCGCACGTGAACCGGAGACGCGAGATCGATTTTGACGGTGAATGCGCGTTGATCGACGTCGACGGCTCGCGCGACTTCAGCGACGACCGCGTCGACGGCACGATCGCTGGAAGGCATATCGGCGAGAGCGACAGTCACGCGATCGCCGACACGCACGAATGCGGCGCGCGCCTCATCTACATGGGCGACGATCTGCCGGTCGCCGGCCGACTCGAGCCGGAGTAGCGGCACGCCTGGAAGGGCGAGATTTCCGGGATCGATCAGACGTTCGGCGACGAGACCGTCGAACGGCGCGCGCACGATCGCGAATGCCTCGGCGGCGGTCGCGGCGTCGGCGGCCGCGCGCGCGGCGGCGAGCTGCGCATCGGCCGCGTCGGCGCCGGCACGGGCCGCGCTGATCCGCGCGTCGGCCGCCGCCAGGCGCGCGTTGGCCTCGTCGCGCTCCTGATCGGTCGCGGCGCGACGCTCATGCAACGTCACGATCCGCCCCTGCCAGGCCGCGGCGAGCGTCTCCTCCGCCTCGGCGGCCTTCTCTTCGGCTTTCGTCTGGACGAGCGTCTTCTCGGCCGCCCGCGCGAGGGCGCGCGCCTGCTGCGCACGCTCGACGACATCCTGCGCGTCGAGTGTCAGCAGCACGTCGCCCGCGCGCACGCGATCGCCGGCCGCCACGGCGATGCGCGCAATCGTCGCGGTGATCCGGCTCGAGATCACGGCTGTCTCGCGAGCGGTCACGACGCCTCCAGCCTCCAGACGATCGGCGGTGTCCGTCATGGACGCGGCCGCGATCGTCACCGCAATCGGCTCTTGCGGATGCGCCGCCACCGCCGCGTGCGGGCTCGTACGGCACGCGGACACGAGGGCCGCGATGAGGCCGAGCGCGACGATTCCCATCAGTCGTTTCATGATTCGAGGCCCTCTCTTTCGCCCGTGCGGCTACAGCCGCCCCAATGCGCGCTCGAGCGCGAGGCGCTGGAGGATGACGGCCATCTCCGCGGCCGTCGCGCGCAACTCCGCGGCGCGCACGGCCTCGGCGGCGCGCAGCACGTCGGCAATCGTCGCGAGCTCGCCGTCGTAGCGCTCGCGCACGATCCGCTGCGATTCGCGCGCCTGCGCCAGCGCGGCGCGGCCCACGTCCTCGCCCGCGCGTGCCGCCGTCCATTGGGCGAGCGCTGCACGCACGTCCACGTCGATGCGCCGATCGAGGCGCTCGCGCTCGGCGATCGCCGTCGCGCGCATGTGCGCGGCCTCGGCCACACGCGCGCGCGTCGCGAAGCCGTCGAAGAGATTGATGCGCACGTCCACGCCGAGCCCCCAGCTCGACTGCTGCGTGGACAGCGAGGCGCCGTTGAGCTCCCATCCGGCCTGGGCGCTGATCGCCGGCAGCAGCGCCGCGTGCGCGGCACGTCGTGCGTTGTCGGCAAGTTGGATCTGCGCGTCGGCCTCACGGCGCCGTGGATGTCTGGCCAGCGCCTCTCGCACGAGCGCGTCCTCATCGTCGTCGGGCGCCGGCCACGGCGCGGGTCGCACGAGCGCGAGCGGAGACGTCAGCGGCAGACCGACGATGTCGGCCAGCTGGATGTACGCGACCGCGAGATCGCCCGACGCCGAGATTCGTTGCTGGCGCACGTCCGCCAGGTGCACGTCGACGGCCAGCACGTCGGCATCGGTAGCAAGACCGACGTCACGCCGCGCGCGCGCACGCTCGCGATCGCTTTCGGCCGCGTCCACGGCCGCCTGCGCCGCCCGCACGCCGGCTTCGCGCTCCAGCGCATGGACGAACGCCTGCGCCGCGCTGAACGCCAGGTCCTGCCGGGCCGCATCGCGCCGTGCCTCGGCGAGATCACGGTCGAGGGAGGCCGCCCGCACGCCGGCCTGCGTCCCGCCGCCGTCGAAGATCGACTGCTGGATCGAGATCGCGGTACGCGTGTTCGTGACCGCGTCCGGATGATTGAGGGCGGAGATCGCGAAATCGGCCTCGGCGAAACGCCGCTGCGCGAGCAGTGAGCTGAAGACGAACACGGGTTGGTCGCCGCGCTGCGCCGTCTCGGCCGCGTCGACGCGCGGCCAGAATCCGGCGCGCGCGAGGCGCACACGCGCGGCCGCCTCGGCCACCGAGGACGCGAGCACCCGCGCGTCGGCGGTGTCGTCTCGCGCCCGCCGCATCGCGTCCTCGAGCGTCAGCGGCGTCTGCGCGAGCGCAAGAGCCGGTGCGGCCGCAAGAAGGCCGAGCAGGACGACACTGGTCAGCCCACTGATTGCGCTTTTCGGTTCGCGTGCACCGATTGCGGCACGCTCGCCGGCGTCGACGGTCATGGCTCATAAGAGCCAGCCGGTGCGGAAAGGGTTCACGCAGGCCGTAGAGACGAGCGGATGCGCGGGGATCGTGCGAAAATCCGGTCCAATGAGCGCGAGCCCGTCACACGCCGGCGCGACGGACGCACCGACCGACGATGAATTGGTGAGGGCCGCGCGTGATGGAGATGGGGCCGCGCTCGAGACCCTGCTCGTCCGCTATCAGCCGCACCTCTATCGATTCGGCCTCCGGATGTGCGGCAACACCGAGGACGCCAGCGACGTCGCGCAGGAAAGCCTGATGTCGATGGCGCGCGCGGTGCGCGACTTCCGGGGTGATTCCTCGGTCTCGAGCTGGCTCTACACGATCGCGCGCCGGTTCTGCCTCAAGAAGCGGCGCCGCAGCAAGTTCGCGCCGGCCGCCGAAGAATCGCTCGACGCCGCGACCGGACCGGGCCTCGCCGATCGTCTCGCCGATCCAGCGCCGGGCCCCGAACGAATCGCCGCCAATCGTGAGCTCGCGCGGGCGCTGCTCGACGCGATCGACGCGCTCGATCCCCCGCAGCGCGAGGTGCTGGTGCTGCGAGACGTCGAAGGCCTGTCCGCGCCGGACGTCGCCTCGGTCCTTGGCGTCAGCGTCGACGCGGTCAAGAGCCGGCTGCACCGCGCGCGAGTCGCGGTCCGGCAGACGCTCGCACCGATCCTCGACGGTCCGGCGCGCACGGCACCGCCGAGCACGCCGGCGTGTCCCGACGTACCGGCGCTCTTCTCGCGCTATCTCGAAGGCGAGATCGCGCCGGACGCCTGCGCGGCGATGGAGACGCATCTCGCGCACTGTCCGCATTGCCGAGGCGCGTGCGACTCCCTGAAACGCGTGCTCGCCACATGCCGGCGCCTGCCCACTCCGGACGTGCCAGCTTCGCTCTCGTCGTCGATCAAGACCGCGATCGAGGCCTTCCTCGCGCAGCACTGAAGCCGTTTCTCGACGTAGACTATCGCGCCGTGACGAAGCGCGCCGAAACGACATCGTGCGAGACGAGGCGTGTGTGGCGGCTCGCCATCGCCGTGCTCACGCTGACAAGCGTCGGTCTGCATGCGCAGGCGCCCGACGTCTTGCGGTGGGGCGGCGATCAGGAGGGCGGCGCGCCGTACGTGCAGGCCGATCCGCGGGATCCGTCGCGCATGGTCGGCTTCGACGCCGACATCGCGGCGCTCATCGCACACGACCTCGGTCGTCGTCCGGAATTCGTCCAGCTGACGTTTCAGTCGCTGGATCAGTCCGCGCTGCGCGGCGACTTCGACATCGGCCTGAGCGGCATCGAGAACACGCCTGCACGGCGACGCACGATCCCGACCAGCATTCCCTACTACGAGTTTCGCGAAGTACTGACGATCCGGAGCGCCGATCGCGCGCGCGTCCATGCGCTCGCAGATCTGGCCGGTCATCCCGTCGGCACGCTCGCCGGCACCATCGCTGCGGACATCCTCGATCACACGCCCGGGATCATCGCGAAGCCGTACGATGACGACGTCCATCCGTATGAGGACCTGGCGATCGGACGCGTGGACGGCGTCCTGCTCGATCACATCCTGGCCGATCGCGCGCTGCGGCACGAGCACGGCCTCATCACCCTTCCAGACGCCATCGCCACCAGCCAGTACGTCGTCATCGTGTCGCCACGCGATCCGGCGATGCGCGATCGCGTCGATGCGATTCTGCGGCAGGCGATGCGCGATGGCCGCCTCGAAGCCATCTTCCGCAAGTATCCCGGGGTGTGGAACGACGATCAGCCGAAGTTGTTCGCGCGCCTGCTGGCCGCGGCCGATTCTCAGACGCCGATCGCCGCGGCCGTTCCAGCAGCACCCGCGCCGTCGACCTGGGAGATGACGTGGGACTTCCTGCCGACGCTCCTGCGGGCGGCGTGGACGACGCTGTGGTTGTCGTGCGTCGCGATGGCGCTGGCGATCGCCGGCGGCATGGCGATCGCGATCGGCCGCGTCTACGGCGGGTGGCCCGTGCGCGCGGTCCTGTCCGCGTACGTCGAAGTCATGCGCGGCACGCCCATCCTGCTGCAGCTCTTCGTCATCTACTACGGCTTCGCGACCGTGGTGCGGCTGGACGCGTACGTCTCGGCGCTGATCGGCCTGGGCCTGAACTACGCCGCCTATGAAAGTGAAATCTATCGCTCGGCGCTCGAAGCGATTCCCACCGTGCAGCTCGAGGCGGCGCGCGTGCTCGGCCTGAGCGAAGCGCAGATTCTGCGCCTCGTCCGCGCGCCGCAGGCCCTGCGGCTCGCCCTGGCGCCGATGACCAACGACTTCGTCTCGATGTTGAAGGACTCGTCGATCGTCTCCGTGATCGCGGTACCGGAGCTGTCGAAGCAGACGCAGATCTTCGCCACAGATCTGGCGAGCTGGGTCGTGCCGGGCCTGCTGTGCGGCGCCTTGTATCTGGCGATGTCGCTGCCGGTCGCGCGCGTCGCGCGCCGGCTCGAGGCGAAATGGAAGGCGCCGACGACGGCATGAGCACGATCCTCGACGTTCGCGATCTGCATCTCCGCCGCGGCACGCGCGACGTGCTGAGCGGCGTCAACGTCTCGGCCGCCGCCGGCGATCTCGTCGTGCTCATGGGCGCGTCGGGCGCCGGCAAGAGCACGGTGCTGCGCGCGATCGCCGGGCTCGAGCCGTTCGATCGCGGCGACATTCACGTCGACGGCACGACGCTCGCCGCCGGGCCGCGGCAGCGATCGGACGCGCTGGCGTCGCTGCGACGCAAGATCGGCCTCGTCTTTCAGTTCCACGCGCTGTTCGAGCACCTGACGGCGCTCGACAACGTCTGCCTTGCGCCAGTGCACGTGCAGCGCCGCGCGCGAAATGAGGCAGCGGCGCGGGCACGAACGCTGCTCGATGAGCTCGGGGTCGGTGCGCGCGCGCAGGCGTGGCCGCGCGAGCTGTCGGGCGGCGAGGCGCAGCGCGTGGCGATCGCGCGATCGCTCGCCATGGATCCGCCGCTGCTGCTGCTCGACGAGCCGACGGCGTCACTCGATCCGGCGCGGCGTCACGAGCTCGGCTCGAGCTTGCGCGCACTGGCGACCGCCGGCCGCGCGCTCGTCCTCACCTCGCACGACGACGACTTCGTGCGAGACTACGCGTCGCGCGTCCTGATCCTCGCGGACGGCCGCGTCGTCGAAGAAGGCGATCCGGCGACGGTGCTGACGGCGCCGAGCCATCCCGCCACACGCGCGCTGCTGCAGCGCGCTGGAATCTGACGCACATCGGCCGCCGCCGGTCAGGGGCGATCCGCCGGCGCCGCGGCCGGCATCTGCGCCAGGCTCGACTTGTAGTGGCCATACGTGCCGGCCGACACCGTACGAATGATCTGCGAGTCGCGCCAGTCCCACAGCCGTTCGTGTGCGAGATCGACGTCGCGCGGCAGGCCGTTCCACTCGCCGGCCGGATAACACGCCGCGCCAATAGCCTGAATCCCCATTGACCAGACGAGCGCCACGATGACGAGCGCACGCACACGCAGGCCGATCGTCGCCCAGCGCGCAAGCGGATACGACGCGAGGAGCGCCAGAGGGATGGCGATATCGGCCGCGAAGCGCGGTCCGTACGAATGACCGCCCCACCACACGGCGTACTTGCCCCAGAGCACCACGAAGGCCGCCGTCGCAGCGGCCAGCCCGTACCGCGGCACGGGGCCATCACGCCATGCGTCGCGCGCGCCGATCGCCGCGAGTGCGGCGATCGGCATGTAGATCAGCAGGCCGCGGCTCGGGCTGACAAGCAATCCCGCCATGCCTGACAGCCAGTGGCCGCTCCAGGCGCTCGCCACGCCATGTGTCGCCTGGCTCACGCCAGTGGTGTAGAGATGCGCCTGACCGCCGAGCCACGTGTCGAACACGAGGCTGTTGACGATCATCATCACGACGCCCGCGATGCCCGCGCCCGCCGCGAAGGCGAGCAGATGACGCCGCGGCTCGCGCGAGCGCCAGAGCCCGATGCCGAGGCCAATCGGGAAGACCACGAGCAACTGCCGGCAGGACACGGCGAGCGCGATCAGCACGCCGGCCATGAGGAGCGATCCGGTGCGCCACGACGAGCGCGCAGGGACGCGGAACATCGTGAACACACCCGCGCCGAACAGCAACGCCGCCGGCGCGTGACTCCAGAGCGCTTGCGATGCGGACGACCAGAGCGGCGTCGCCAGGCCGCAGGCGATCGCGATCGCCGCCGCCGGCGCGTCGGGGCGCCACGCGAGGATCGTGAGATACACGCAGGCGCACGCGATCGCGACGCACGCGCTCGCCGTCAGCGCGCCGATACCTTCCAGCCATGCCGCATTCGGATCACTGGCGTCGATCAATCCAAAATCTATCGCGACGCGGTAGAGGGGCGCCGCCACGAGCGGCGGCAACAGCGGATAGGACGAGCGCGCGTGACCGTTGACCATCTGAATGTAGCCGCGCGCGAGACCGATCTTGACGAGGGCCGGATAGCGATCGAGATCGACACCGCCGGTGGCCGCCATCGCCAGCGCGGCGTACTGGTTGACGGCCGTGTCGCGCGAGTTGATGGCGCGGAAGTTGACGTTGAAGATGAGGAAGAGCGTCGCCGCGATGGCTGCCGCCCGGCCGCAGGACGCGCGCCCGCTGACGCTGAACGATCGAAGATCCTTCACGAGCGGCGGCACGGCACGACTGGAGCGCAGATTATATGTCACGCTGTAGGCCATGCCCTCATCGCGTCACACCATCACGCTCATTCCCGGCGACGGCATCGGGCCTGAAGTAACCGACGCGGTCGTCGCCATTCTCGACGCGGCCGGCGCGGGCATCACCTGGGAACGGCACGACGCCGGATTGATTGCGGCGGAACAGACGGGCCAGACCCTGCCCGACGCGCTGCTCGCATCGATCCGGCGCAATCGCGTCGCGCTGAAAGGGCCGGTGACGACGCCGATCGGACAGGGCTTCACGAGCGTGAACGTCGGCCTGCGAAAGGCGCTCGATCTCTACGCAAACCTGCGTCCTGTCCGCAATCTGCCCGGCGTGCCGAGCCGCTTCGATCGCGTCGACCTCGTCATCGTCCGCGAGAACACCGAGGATCTCTACGCCGGCCTCGAGCACGTCGTCGTCCCCGGCGTCGTCGAGAGCCTGAAGATCATCACGGCAAAAGCGTCCACGCGCATCGCGCGATTCGCGTTCGAGCACGCCGTGCGCCGGGGCCGCAAAAAGGTCACGGCCGTGCACAAAGCCAACATCATGAAGCTCGGCGACGGCCTGTTCATCGAGTCGGCGCGTGCGGTCGCGAAGGACTTTCCCGATATCACGTACGAAGAGCGGATCGTCGATGCGGCCTGCATGCACCTCGTGATGCGGCCGGAACAGTTCGACGTGCTCGTCCTGCCGAATCTGTACGGCGACATCGTCTCCGACCTGTGCGCGGGTCTCGTCGGCGGGCTCGGCGTCGTGCCCGGCGCGAACATCGGCGCGGACTCCGCCGTGTTCGAAGCCGTCCACGGCACCGCGCCGGACATCGCCGGCAAGAACGTCGCGAATCCGACGGCGCTGCTGCTCTCTGCGCTGCTGATGCTCGATCACATCGGCGAGACGAGCGCCGCCTCGACGATTCGCGTGGCGCTCGATCGCGTCCTCACCGACGGGCGCGTGCGGACGCGCGATCTCGGCGGCACCGCATCGACGTCCGACTTCGGCCGCGCGATCGTTCAGGCGATGGCGCGCTGACGCCCGATCCGCGGCGTCACGCTCTGCTATAGTTCGGAAACCGTGAGGCCGGACGAGATCACTCAGGCCGTCCTGGCTCGCGATGAAGTCGCCAAGTACTTGCGCGGCGACGCGGGCGGGCCGGACGAGGACGCGCGTCAGCGGATCGAGGGCTATCTCGAGGAGCTGCGCACCACGCAGCGGTATCGCTTCTATCGCGCGTTACAACACCCGCTCTATCCGATCCTCCGCAAGGTCAAGCGCATCACCGAGCACGTCGATCGCGCGATCGACGCAACGCGCCACAGCCGCGTCGTCTACGTCTCGAATCACAAGAGCCATCTCGACTATCTGATCGAGCCGCTCGTGCTCGACGACAACGGCGTGCGTCCGCCGGTCACGGCCGCGGGCATCAACCTGTTCACCGGCCCGCTCGGCCTGATTCATCGTCACGTCACGGGTGCGCTGCCGCTGCGCCGCAACAGCAAGGACCCGCTGTATCTCGCGACGCTGCGCGCGTACGTCGCGGAGCTGCTCAAGCGCCGCGATCTGCTCTACTACGCCGAAGGCGGCCGCAGCTACAGCGGTGAGCTGAAGCCGTTCAAGACCGGCCTGTTCCAGGCGGCGCTCGCCGCGGATCGCGCGGAGATCGTGCTGATGCCGATGGCCATCGCGTACGACCTGACGCTGGAAGATCGCATCATCTCGCGCGAGGCGCTGAAGAAGCGCGCGCGGCCGTTCAGCCAGGAGCTCGCGGAGATGATCCGCCACGCCGTCGGCTTCCGCGGGCGCGCGTTCGTGACGTTCGGCACGCCCGTGCCGCTCGCCAACGTCGATCCGGAGTCGCGCCGCGATCTCGTGACGCTCGTCCATCAGGTCCACGACGAGATCGGCCGCCTGTACAAAGTGCTGCCGACGGCGCTCGTCGCCGCGATGTGCCGGCCGCAGATGCCCATCAGCGAGCTGCAGGCGCGGATCGACGAGCTGATCGGCCTGCTCTCCGCCAGCGGCGCGAATCTATCCGTCAAAACCGGCCGTCAGGCCGTCGACGACGGCGTCGCGCGCCTCGAGGAACGCGGCGTCATCGTCGTCGAGCGACAACGCATCCGCGTGCGCGATCGCATCGTCCTGCGCTACTACGCGCGGACGATCCAACATCTGCTGACGCCGCGCAGGACGACGCACTGATGATCGCGTCTCTGTCGAAGGCGACATTCTCGATGCTCGCCGGCAGCGCGATGCTGAAGCGCGTCGCATCGCGTTACGGCATGCGTCGACCGAACAGCTTCGCGCGGCGATTCGTCGCTGGAGAGACGCTGCCAGAAGCGATCGCCGCAGCGCAGGCGATCGAGCGGCAGGGACGCACGGTCACGCTCGATCACCTCGGCGAGCGCGTCACCGCCATCGAGCCCGCACTCGCGGCCACGCTGGACTACATCGAGACGATGCGCGCCGCAGCGGCGGCGGGCATCAGCCGCAATCTGTCCGTCAAGCTCACGCAGATCGGTCTGGACGTCGACCGCGCGACGGCGACCGACCATCTCCGGCGCATTCTCGAAGCCGCGAACGAGTCCGACTTCTTCATCCGCGTCGACATGGAAGGATCGGCGTACACGGCCCAGACGCTGGAGATCTTCGAGAACCTCTGGAGCATCGGCTATCGCAACATGGGCGTCGTGATTCAGTCGTGCCTGCGGCGATCGCCGGACGACGTGACGCGGTTGAACGAGCTGGGCGCGCGCGTGCGGCTCGTCAAGGGCGCCTATCGCGAGCACAAGGACGTCGCGTTCCAGACGAAAGAAGAAGTGGACGGCCAGTATCTCGTGTTGATGCGCGTGCTCATGGCGCAGGGCACGTATCCGGCGATCGCGACGCACGATCCCGCCATCATCGACGCGGCCCGCCGGTTCGCCGACGAACGGCACATCGACAAGGACCGCTTCGAGCTCCAGATGCTCTACGGCATTCGCCGCGATCTGCAGGCGTCGCTGTCGGCAGCCGGCTATCGGTTCCGCGTGTACGTGCCGTTCGGCAAGGAGTGGTTTCCGTACTTCATGCGGCGTCTCGGCGAGCGCCCGGCCAACGTCGGATTCGTGCTCAAGAGCCTGTTTCGCGAGGATCGAGGTGCGGGCGCATGAGCCGGCTGGCGGGACGCGTGATCGCCATCACCGGCGCGTCCGCAGGCATCGGCCGTGCCGTCGCGCGACAGCTCGCAGCCGAAGGCGCAACCGTGATCGCGTCGGCGCGACGCGGCGATCGCCTCGACTCGCTCGCGAATGAGCCCATCGCGGGCGGTGGGCTCATCGTCGCGTGTCCCGGCGACGTCACGAGCGAAACCGACATGCAGGCGCTCGTCGCACGCGCCGTCGACGCCGGCGGACGGCTCGACGTGATGATCTGCAACGCCGGCATCGGCTATCACGGCACGCTGGAAGAGACGTCGACGGACGCGATGCGACGGCTGGTCGATGTGAACCTGCTGGGCACGTTGTACGCGGCGCACGCCGCGCTTCTCGCGATGCGCCGGCAGGGCCATGGGCACATCATCGCCGTGTCGTCGATCGTCGGCCGGCGCGGCGTCGGCGGATCGAGCGTCTATGCCGCGACGAAAGCCGCTCAAGTCGCGTTCATCGAATCGCTGCGCGCCGAGTTCGTCGGCACGCCGTTCCACGCGTCGGTCGTGCTGCCGGTGTCGACGCGGACCGAGTTCCGCGATGCGATCTCGCGCGACTTCGGACACGAGACCGCCGGCCACGGCCCGAGCCAGTCGGCCGAGGACGTCGCACGCACGATCGTGCAATGCGTGATCTCACCGAAGGCCGAGGTCTATCCCCTGCCGAAGGCGTGGTGGCTGTCCGTCCTCGGCGTCGTCGCTCCGGCCAAGGCCGATCGCGTCGTGCAGCGATTCGGACGCCGGCGGCACCACGCACGAGCCGATGCGGATGGGGCCTCTCATTCCTGACCTCGTTCTCGATCTCGCGCGCGCGGTCCGCGATGCCGGTGGGCGTGCGCTGCTCGTCGGCGGATGGGTCCGCGACGCGCGCCTGGGGCGGACGTCCAAGGACATCGACGTCGAAGTCTTCGGCCTGCCAGCGGATCGCGTGCGCGCGATCGTCCAGCGCTTCGGACGCGTGGATACGGTCGGCGAGAGCTTCACGGTCTTCAAGATCGCGAACGTCGACGTGTCGCTGCCGCGGCGCGAGTCGAAGACCGGCCGCGGCCACAAGGGCTTCGTCGTCGACGGCGATCCGTTCCTGCCGCTCGAGGATGCCGCGCGGCGGCGCGACTTCACGATCAACGCGATGTCGATGGACCCGCTCACCGGCGAGGTCGTCGATCCGTTCGGCGGCGAACGTGACCTCGATGCGAAGATCCTGCGTGCCGTCGACGCGCGCACGTTTGGCGACGACAGCTTGCGCGTGCTGCGCGCGCTGCAATTCGCCGCGCGGTTCGAGCTGACGGTCGACGATGCGACGAAGACGCTGTGCCGAACGATCCCGCTCGACGATCTGCCGGCCGAGCGCATCTGGGGCGAGTTCGAGAAGCTGTTCCTGCAGGCCGCGCGACCGTCGGTCGGCCTCGCGCTGGCGTGGGAAATCGGCGTCATTCACACGCTTTTTCCCGATCTCGTCCCGCTCGCCACGTGCCCGCAGGATCCCGAGTGGCATCCCGAAGGCGACGTGTGGACGCACACGCTGATGGTCGTCGACCAGGCGCGGCGGCGCATCGGCGACCTCGAGCGCGGGCCCGCCGTCGCGATCATGGTCGCCGCGCTCTGTCACGACATCGCGAAGCCGCAGACGACGGCGATGATCGATGGACGATGGCGATCGCCGGGCCACGAAGAGGCCGGCGTCGAGCCGTCGACGCGCGTGCTGGACACGCTCAATCTGCACTCGCTCGACGGCTTCGACGTGCGCTACGCCGTGCTCGGCCTCGTCGCTCAGCATCTGAAGCCGAGCGCGTTCTTCAAGGCGCCGAAGCCCGTGAGCGACGGCGCGTTCCGCCGGCTCGCGCACAAAGTCGATCTCGAGCTGCTCGTGCGGCTCGCCAAGGCCGACTGTCACGGACGCGGCGGCGCGTTCGACTGCTCCGCGATGGACTGGTTCCTCGAGCGCGCCCGCGCGCTCGGCATCGAGCACGCGCCGCCCGTGTCGATCCTCATGGGCCGCCATCTGCTCGAATTGGGCCTGAAGCCTGGGCCGGCCGTCGGCGAGATTCTGAAAGCCGTGTACGAGAAACAGATGGACGGCGAGGTCAGGACGCTCGACGAGGCGATTGCGCTCGCAAAGACGATGATCCCGTCGTCATCGTAGCCGCGGGACTTCAGCCCCGCGGTCTTGTTGTACGCTCCCTGAGATGCGTGTCTTCGCTTTGATCGCCGCCGCGCTGATCTGCGCGCCTACCGTTGCGCGCGCGCAACAGCCGACCGAGCCGATTGGCCGATTCGCGTTCGACCTGCGCGGGTTCTACGCTGGTCTCAAGCAGGACCCCGTGACGGCGGCGGGGCTCGGCGTCCAGCCAACGGATCTCCCGTCCCGCGGCCTCGGCGGCGTGGCCGGCGTGCACGTCTATCCGATTCACACGAAGGGCTTCGCGCTCGGCATCGGCGCAGAAGGAATTCTCGCGCGCGGCCGCAGGCAGGCGCACGACGAGACGACCGGCGATCCCGTCGGCCTGCCGATCACGCAGAAGCTGATGGGCCTGTCGCCGCAGATCTCCTTCAACTTCGGTCATCGCCAGGGCTGGAGCTATCTGAGCGCCGGCATGGGCCCGCTCAGCTTCGCCAGCTATCAGCGCGACACGGCGCCGGACGATCCGGCGCCGCGCAAGCGCACGATCAACATGGGCGCCGGCGCGCGCTGGTTCAACACCGCGCACCTCGCGTTCTGCTTCGACATGCGCTTCTATCTGACGCGGCCGGAGGATCCGACCATCACGTATCCGGGACGTCAGCGATCGCGGTTGCTCGTGCTGTCCGCGGGGATCTCGATCAAGTAAAAAACGCCATTTCACCGGCTCGCGGTCTGCAGCGTCTTGGGCGGCGCGACGGCTTCGCCGCGGCGCGACTGGAACGGCAGGCTCTTCACCACTTCCATCACGAGCGTCTGGAACCCGTAGCCCTCGGCGGCGAGGCGCTTCGTGATGCCGTTGATCGTCGGCCGATCGTAGCGCGCGAGGCCGCGGCCGAGCGCGTACGTCATCATCTTCTCCGTCAGGCAGTGCGCGAAATCCGGCAGCATCCCGCTCAGGACCTCGCGCATCTCTGCCGGGCTCGAGAACGACTTCCCGTTCGGCAGCACGCCGCTGGCGTCGACCGGAAACGCGCCGTCCTGCGTGCGCCACTTGCCGACCGCGTCGTAGTTCTCGAGCGCGAAGCCGAGCGGATCCATGCGCGAATGGCACGACGCGCAGATCGGATTCGATCGGTGCTTCTCCATCTGCTGCCGCAACGACGCGGCCGTGCCGACGGCGCTCTCGTCGAGCGCGGGCACGTTCGGCGGCGGCGGGGGCGGCGGCGCGCCGAGAATGTTCTGCAGGATGTACTTCCCGCGAATGACGACGGAGGTGCGCGTCGGGTAGCTGGAGACGGCGAGCACGCTGCCCTGTCCGAGCACGCCGCCGCGCTCGTCGGTCGTCAGCTCGACGCGGCGGAACTCCGGTCCCTTCACACCCTCGATGCCGTAGTAGTCGGCGAGGAACTCGTTCAGATACGTGTACCGCGCGTTGAGGAACTCGCTGATCGGCCGGTTCTCGCGGAGGATCTCGTCGAAGAACATCCGCGTCTCGGTCTTCATCGCGTCACGCAGCTCAGGCCCCCACGCCGGGAATTTCTGGGGATCGGGCTTGATGCTGTCGAGGTTGCGGATCTCGAGCCACTGTCCGGCGAAGTTCTCCGCCAGCGCCGACGACTTCGGATCCGCCAGCATGCGCTTGACCTGCGCCTCGAGCACCGACGGCGTGCGCAGCTGACGGCGCTCCGCCAGCGACAGCAGCTCGTCGTCGGGCATCGAGTTCCAGAGGAAGTAGCTCAGCCGCGACGCGAGCTCGACGTCCGAGAGGCGATGCACGGCCGTCGGATCCGTCGGATTCGGATCGTGCTCGATGTGGAAGAGGAAGTTCGGCGACACGAGCATCGCCTGAATCGCCAGCGCAATGCCCTGCTCGGTGGACTCGCCGTCGGCCTTCGCCATGTTGACGAAGCGCGTCAGCGCCGCGACCTCCGCGTGCGTCACGGGCCGCCGGTACGCGCGTCGTGCGAGCGTCGACAGGATCTTGTCGACGCAGACGGCGCCGGTCTTCGGATCGCAGACCAGGATCTTCGTCCGGCTCGGCTTCGGATCCTTCGGCGCGAACGGGCCGACGATCGTGACCGAGCCGATCCACTTGTTGACCTTGTCCTTGTAGATGTCGTCCTTCGCGAGCGTCTTGACGAACTCGTCGTCGATGAAGCCGAGGCGCAGCGTGTGGTCGCCTTCCGGCACCGGCACGCGGAGCTGTTCTTCGGAGTACGGATTGAAGTACACGAGGCCGGACGGTTTGGTCTCGATGGTCTTCGTCGTCGCGAGCTTGCCGTCGATCCACAAGCCGAGCGTCACCGGTGCGGCATCGTCGGCGCGCTGACCGGGCAGGCCGATGCGCAGATCGTAGTCGGCGTCGAAATCGAAGCGATGCGTGGCTTCGACGTTGCTCGGATCCAGCCGCCGCAGATTCTTGTAACGCAGGCTGTACTCGACTTCGACGGGCTTCGGCAGCGGCTCGGCGGCAATGGCGCGATCGGCGATACGCGCGGCCGCCGACAGATATTTCTCCATCAGCACGGGCGAGACGGTGAGGATGTCGCCGATGTTGTCGAAGCCTTCGCCCGAGTCGTCGGTTGGGAAATTCCTGTCGGCGCGGAAGTCGATCGCGAGCAGATCGCGAATCGTGTTCGTGTACTCGGTGCGGTTCAGCCGGCGCGCGGTCACGCGGCCTGGATCGGGCGGCACGAGCGCATCCTGCCGATCGAGCTCGTTGTCGAGGAACGCGATGAGCTGCTTGATCTGGGCGTCTGGCCGCTCGACGTCCTTCGGCGGCATCTCGCCCGCCTTCAGCTTCGCGAGGATCTTCTCCCACGTGTCGCGATCGGACGTCAGCGTCGCGACCTCGTAGTACGGACCGAGATCGAGATCGCCGGCGAGCTCGAACTCGTTGTGGCAATCGCCGCACGTGCCGTCGAACAGCGGGCCGGTCGCCGCGAGGAACGCCGCTTCGTCAGGATGTGCCGGCACGGTTGGCGCGGCAGGCTTTGGCGCAGCGGGACGCGCTTCTGCGATTTGACGTGGCGCCTGGCGCGCAGGCGCACTCGGCTTCGGAGCCGTCGCGGCTGGCCGCGCGGGCGCAGCCGGCGTCTTCTTCGCGTTCGCAGCGCCCGTGGGCGCCTGCGACTTGATGCCGACCGCCAGGCACAACACGGCGACGGCGGTTCCGACGATGACAGGGCTGAGCTTCAGACGCACGTGTGTCTCCGTCCGCTCACGGCGTTGGCGGCTTGATCCCGTCCGGCTTCGGCGCTTGAGCCGGCGGTTGTTGTTGCTGCTGCTGTTGTTGCTGCGCCGCCGCATTGCCGCGTCCACCGCGCACGGCACGCGGCATCGGCGGCGCGGACACCAGGCCTCGGTACAGCTTGATCACGCGATCGGTCTGCGCCGGATCCGCAATCAGATATCGATGCTGGCCCTCTGCGCTCGCCGTGAACTGCGTGCGGCCATCGTCAAGCACAGCGATCGTGCCTGGCTCCGACAGCTTGAAGAAGCCCTCGTCGGGATGCGCGGCATAGAGCAGCGCCGCGAGCGCGCTCGCCGGCGCGTCGTACGGCATCGGCTTGAACGCGCGATACGCATCGGCAATCGGATGCGCTTTCGACCAGGCGAAGTCGGACTCGATGCTCGCGCCCGGATACGGCAGCGCGGCACCGAGCTCCGCGCCGGCGGCGACGATGGGCGTCGGCCATTCCGCGAACACTTTGCGCGCGGCGGCGACATCGCTCGCGAGTGCCGCGTCCGGCGGTCCTGACGGGAACGCACCGACGGCAACGACGAGCCGCGCGGCCTTCGTCGCGATCTGCGGTTTCGAACCGTAGAGCGCGAGCAAACGCGCGAGGCCCGACGCAGGCCCCGCCAGCACGATCGCCGCGTTGCCGTCGTTCTGCGCCAGCAGCATGTTCCGGATCAGCACGGCATCGTCGGCCGTGTCGAGCGCGGTCGCGACGGCGCTCTGATACTGCGGCGTGCCGTCAGCGGCCTTCTGCGACAGGACGGCGGCCAGCGGCGGATTGTCCGTCGCGAACGACGGACCGTCCGGCATGCCGATGATGGTGTCGGGATTGCCGCCGACGGCGCCGCCGGGCCCCGGCAGCGGACGGCCGCTGTAGAACGCGGTCGCGACGTCGGCGAGCTGTGCGGCTTTCAGGCTCGAGCGCGAGATGCAGACCGCGATCTTGCGCGCCTCACCTTTCGACGCGAGGCCATTGAGCATCGCAATCGCCAGCAGCGCGTCGAGGCGCGCGCCGAGATCGCCGTCGAGCGCGATGCCGATTGGCGGCTTGGCGGTGCCGCGTCCCGCTTGCATGCCGTCGAGCTCCGCGTGAAGGCTAGGTCAGGCTCGCGGGATCGAGCGGGCTGGACGCGTCGCCGAAGTTGTCGAGGTGCACGCCCATGCGATCCATCAGCGTGAGATGGAGGTTGCACATCGGCGTTTCCTTCCGGTAGATGATGCGGCGGCCCGGCTTGAAGTAGCCGCCACCTCGGCCGATGAGCAGCGTCGGCAGATCTTCGTGCAGATGGCGGTTGCCGTCCGAAAGCCCCGCGCCGTACACGATCATCGAGTTGTCCAGCACGTTCGAGTCGCCTTCCTTCATCGACTTCAGCGTGGTGAGGAAGCCAGCGAGCTGCGCCGTGTGGTACTCGTTGATGCGCGTCACCTTCTCCATCAGATCCGGCTTGCCCTGATGGTGCGTGCACGGATGATGGCCGTCGGAGATGCCGATCTCGCGATAGGACCGGCTCGTGCCCTCGCGCGTCATCAGGAACGTGGCAACGCGCGTCAGATCCGCCTGGAAGGCGATCGCGAGCATGCCGCTCAGCAGCTTGAAGTGCTCGCCGAAGTCGGGCGGCACGCCGTACGGCTTCGGCATGCCGGGATCGATCACGACGCTCTCGCGCTCGGCTTTCTCGAGCTGCCGCTCGACTTCACGAATCGACGACAGATATTCGTCCAGCTTCCGCTTGTCCGTCGGCCCGAGCGACGTCTGCAGCGTGTGCGTGTCGGACATCACGAAGTCGAGGATGCTGCGGCGATACCGCGCCTGCCGCGCTTTTTCCTCCGGGCTCAGGACCGCGCCGTCGCCGAAGAGCCGCTCGAACAGCGCGCGCGGATCGAGAATCGGCGGCAGCGGCTGCGTCTCGCTCCGCCACGCGAGGTTGTTCGTGTACGCGCACGAGTAGCCGGAGTCGCAGTCGCCCGCCTGGCGCGAGTCGTCCATGCCGAGCTCGAGCGATGCGAACCGCGTGTCGTTGCCGATGTGGTTCGCGATGATCTGATCGCACGAGACGCTCGCCTTGATGTCGACCGTCGTCTTCTTCACCTGGATGCCGGTGAGATACGAGCCCGCGCAGCGTCCGTGATCGCCCGCGCCGTCGAGCAGCGCGCGTCCGCTGTTGTGCGTCAGATTGCCAATCTGCAGCATGTCGTTCTTGAACGCCTCGAGCGGCTTCATGACGCGCGGGAACTCGCCGAACGCGCCCTCCTGCTCGATGTTCCAGTGCTTCATGTCGATGCCGTTCGGCACGTACATGAAGGCGAGGCGCACCGGCGTCTTCGGCGCAGCGGCGAACGCCGGCGACATCGCGTCGAGGAACGGCAGGCCGATGGCAGCCGTCCCCATCCCGCGCAGGAACGTTCGACGTGGAATCGATCGGCCCGTCACAAACGACATATGTCTGCCCCTCGGACGCGCGCGCGCCGTCAAGAATTTCCGGAGGGCTCTAGCCTACAGCGAAATCGACCTGTCTGGGAGGTCGAAAACACGCGAGCGAACTGGTCTAACCACTCGCCAGAATGGCACTTGGCGCTGCAACCAACGATCGGACGCAGACTCGCGTTTAGAAAAGCATGGACGCACATCCGCTCGCCGCAGCGCTGCCGGCCGACGTGGCGGGTGACCGCGCCGATCGCCTCGCGGCGTTGTTCGACACGCACTACGCCCGTCTCTATCGCCTCGCACGCCGGCTCGTCGCCAATGCGGACGACGCGCACGATCTGGTGCAGGAGACGTTTCTCCGTGCCGCGACGGCCCGGAGGCCGATTCCCACGGGGCACACGAACGAAGAGGCCTGGCTCGTGCGCGTGCTCGTCAACCTGCGCCGCGATCAGTGGCGGCGAATGGCGAGCCGGAATCGCGCAGACGCGCGCATGCACACGTCGCCGCCTCGACACGCGCCGGATCAGGAATCAGCGCTGATCGCGCGCTCTGCGATTTGGAGCGCGCTCGACGTCCTGCCACCGCGGCGCCGCGCGGTCATCGTCCTGCACGAGCTCGAAGAGCGCACCGTCGCGGACATCGCCGCGCTGCTCGGCATCACGGCCATCACCGTGCGATGGCATCTGTCCGTCGGACGTCGCGATCTGGCGCGCATGCTCGACAGCCCCAAAGGAGAGACACGATGAGCGCACTCACAGACATCCTTCGTGACGCCGATCCGCTGCGCGACGAGCCGGCGTGGGACGCGCACGCGCATCGGGCGCGGCGATCGGCGATCGTTGCAGCCGCCGCGCGTCGCGCGCCTGCGCGGCCGTCGCGCCGATGGCTCGTCCAGGTCGTCGCCGCGGCGACGCTCGTGGTCGCGGCGGGCGTCGGGTGGCGTGTCGCGCCGAGTCCCGCCGTCAATGTCTCGGCCGCGGCCGTGCGCTTCGAAGTGCGCCTCGCCGAGACGACGCCGTCCTCCGATCGACACGAAGCCGTCGTCGCAGCCTCCAGTCGGCGCATCTATCTCGACGAGCAAGCCATCGTCACGAATGCCGACATTGCGAGCGCGGTCGTCGTGCCGGGAAATTCGTCATCGGAGTTCAGCGTCGAGGTGACGTTCACGCCAGAAGGCGCGGACAAGATGCGTCGCGCCACGGACGATCACATCGGCGAGCCGCTGGCGATCCTGATCGACGGCCGCGTGGCGCTCGCGCCTGTGATCCGCAGCGCGATCGACACATCCGCGGTGATCACGGGACATTACTCGCAGACGGAAGCCGAGCGGATCGCGGCGGGGCTCGTAGTTCGATAGCCGCGCTACAACACGCCGGCCGCTGTCAGATGCGCGCGGATGTCGTCGATGCCGGCGACGTGGCAAGCCTGCATACCGAGCGTCCTCGCGGCCTCGACGTTGGCGATTGCGTCGTCGAAGAACATCACGGTCTCTGGCCGCACGGCGAGCCGGTCGAGGGTCGCCAGAAAGATGCGAGAATCCGGCTTCGCGAGGTGGACGTGGTGCGAGGAGATCGCGACGTCGCAGAGCGCGGCGACGCCGAGGTCGTCCATGATGCGCTCCCAGTGCAGCTCGTTCGAGTTGCTCAAGATCGCGACGCGATACCGCGATCGCAGCGAGGTGAGTAATTCGGGCGTGCCGTGAAACAGCCGACGAGGCCACGCGCGGAACTCGCCGAGGAACGCGTCCGGGCTCAGCGAGAGGTTCCATTCGCCGACGAAGCGCTCGCCGAATTGCTGCCGACTCAGATGGCCGAGGCAATAGGCCTCCGTCGGCTGACAGCGGCTCCAACGCGCGCGGACGTCCTGTTCCGACGGGTGATCCGGCAGGAGCGACGCGAGATCGCGGACGCCGGAATAGTCGACGAGCACGCCGCCGAGATCGAACAGCAGGACGTCAATCACAGCGGCTCGCGCGGCAGGAACACAGCCGCGAACGGCGCCGATTACACGGCGCCGTTCGCGCGATGTCAGTTACTGGAGATGCGCGCGGTAGAACTGCAGCACGAGCGGCCAGGCGTCCTGCGTGGCCTTCAGGTTGGCGCCGTTCTGGCCGGCCTGCGCGAAGACGAAGCCGTGGCCTGCGCCTTCGAAGACGTGCGTCTCATACGGCTTGCCCAGCTTCTTCATCGCGGCCTCGGTCACCGGAATCGTCGAATCGATCCGGTTGTCGTTGCCGGCATACATGCCGAGGACCGGCGCTTTGAGGTTCGCGAGCGACGTCGCCACGGAATCCGCCGTCGCGTCATTCGTCGACGTGCCCGGCGCCTGACCGTAGAACACGACCGCAGCATCGAGATTCGGCTGCGCGGCCGCATAGTTGAAGCTCTGCGATCCGCCCCAGCAGAATCCGACGACGCCCGTCTTGCCGTTCGACGAGGGCAGCTTCCTGCCGTACTCCATCGCGGCGTTGAGACGCGCGACGACGTCGGCCGGCGACAGCGACGAGATCGCCTGGTTCACGCCGGTGCCGAGCGACTCGGCTCCGCCGCCATTCGGACCCTTTCCTGACAAGAAGTCCGGCACAATCGCGATGAAGCCGTCCTGCGCGAGCTGATCGCCGAGCGCGCGCGCAAGGTCGCGCATGCCGAAGATGTCGTGAATCACGAGCACGACGCCCGCCTTGTCCGCGCGCTCTGGATAGACGACCCAGCTCTTCAGCGCGGTGCCGTCCGCCATCTTGATGTCGACCCACTCGCCGTGCCGCGGCGATTCCTTCAGCGCGCGCGTCGCATGGTCCACGGTGCCCGGCGGAATGGCGTCGTTCCACGGCACGTCGATCGCCGGTGCCTGACCGCCGCCGCGCGCACCCGGCTGCTGGGCCAACACCGGCGCGGCGATCGCCATCGCCGCCACGAACAGCGCTACTCGCTTCATAGGTCCAATCCTCCGTTGGGTGTAACGGTCTGTATTATGAGGCCACATGGCGCGCGACACGCTCCTCGATTTCTTCGAGGACTACTCGAAGACCGACGACGTCTTTCTCGTTCACGACGATGGCTATCGCGTGCGGCAGACGAGCTATCGCGAGGTCGGTGTGGCGGCACGCGCGTTCGCGGCGACGTTGGCGGACGCCGGCGTCGGCGCGGGCGACAAGGTCGTCATCTGGTCCGAGAACCGCACCGAATGGGTCGTCGCGCTGTGGGGCTGCCTGCTCGCGCGCGCCGTGCTCGTCCCTGTCGACTACCGCGCGTCTGCCGATCTGCTCTCACGCATCACGCACATCGTTTCTTCGAAGGTCGTGCTCGCCGGCGACGAAGTACAGGTGCCCGCGGATGTGGCGGGCGCAGTGTGGAAGCTGGCGGAGATCGACACGGACACAGCGCAGAACCGTAGAACCCGGAACCCCGGAACCCGAACCTCGGAACCCCAGAACCTCAGAACCCCGGAACCAATTTCTCCGTCCACCCTCGCCGAGATCATCTTCACGTCCGGCGCGACCGCCGATCCGAAAGGCGTGACGATCACGCATCGCAACGTGCTCGCCAACATCATCCCGATCGAACGGGAGATGCAGAAGTACCTGCGGTACGCTCGGCCATTCCATCCGATCCGCTTTCTGAACCTGCTGCCGCTGAGCCACATGTTCGGCCAGTCGATGGCGACGTTCGTGCCACCGATGTTGTCCGGCACCGTCGTCTTCTCGCACGGCTACAGTCCGGTCGAGATCCTGCGTCAGATCAAATCGCGCCGCATCTCCGTGCTCGTGTCCGTGCCCAAGGTGCTCGACGTGCTGCGCGAGCACATCGAGCGCGTGGCCCCGGACACGAAAGGCCCCGACGATCTCGTCGGCAAGCACTGGGCCTGGCGCTGGTGGCGCTATCGGCACGTCCATCGTCTGTTCGGCTGGAAGTTCTGGTGTCTCGTCTGCGGCGCCGCGCCGCTCGATCCCGATCTCGAAGCGTTCTGGCGCAAGCTGGGATTCCTCGTCGTGCAGGGCTACGGCCTGACCGAGACCGCGCCAATCGTCACGTTGAACCATCCGCTGCGCGCATCGAAAGGCACGGTCGGCACGCCGATCGGCGGCGTCGAAGTCCGCATTGCGCCGGACGGCGAGATCCTCGTGCGCGGCGAGAACGTCACGTCCGGCTACTACAAGCCGGAAGGCGCGGCGACGACAAGCGCGCCGGAGAGCGACGCGGCGTTCAAGGACGGCTGGTTCCACACCGGTGACATCGGCGAGCTCGACGCGTCGGGGCGGCTGCTGATCAAAGGCCGCAAGAAGGAGATGATCGTCACGCCGCAGGGCCTCAACGTCTTTCCGGAAGACGTCGAGCGTGCGCTGCTCTCACAGCCCGGCGTGAAGGAGGCGGCCGTCGTCGGCCTGAAGGTCGAGGGCGAAGAGCGCATCCACGCCGTGCTCGTGCTCGCGCCCGGCGCCGACACGCAGGCCATCGTCCGCGGCGCGAACGCGCACCTCGAAGATCATCAGCGCGTCTGGAGCACGTCGGTGTGGCCGGGCGACTCGCTGCCGCGCACCGAAGGCACGCAGAAGCTCAAGCGCCGGCAGATCCAGCAGTGGGCCGCGGGCGAAACGCCGGCGGCTTCGGCGATCACCGGCACATCGCTCATCGACATCGTCGGCCGCTACACGGCTGGCCGTGCGCTCACGCCGGAAACCACATTGGATGAGCTGGGATTGAGCTCGCTCGATCGCGTCGAGCTGATGATGGCGCTGGAGGAAGCATTTCACACGACGCTCGACGAGTCGTCGCTCACGGGCCCGCGCACGCTGGGCGAGCTGGAAACGCGGCTCAAATCAGACGAGGTGACGACGTCGTCATCCGCCGCGTCGAACGCACCGGCGACGCGCGCGTCCGCGACGCCGCGTCCCGCCGATCAGCCGATCGCGTTCCCGTCGTGGAATCGATCGTGGCTGTCATGGCTCATCCGCCGCATCAGCCTGCCGACGTGGATCCTGCCGCTCGGACGCCTCTTCATGCAGATGGACGTGCGCGGCCTCGAGCACCTGCGCGATCTGCGCACGCCGGTGATCTTCGCGGCGAACCATCAAAGCCACATGGATACGCCGGCGATCCTGATCGCGCTGCCCGCGCGCTGGCGGTATCGCGTCGCGCCGGCGATGGCCAAGGAGTTCTTCAAGGCGCATTTCAATCCGCAAGCGTTCTCGCGGCGCGCGTGGTTCACCAACAGCCTCAACTACTACCTGGCGTGTCAGTTCTTCAATGCGTTTCCGCTGCCACAACGCGAAGCCGGCACGCGGCAGACGCTGCGCTACATCGGCGAGGTCCTCGCGGACGGGTACTCCGTGCTGATCTTTCCGGAAGGCCGTCGTTCAGATGAAGGGGTCGGACGCTTCATGCCGGGCATCGGGATGATCGCCTCGAAGCTCGACGTCCAGGTCGTGCCGGTGCGCATCGACGGCCTCGAGAACGTGCTGCATCCGAAGATGCGCTTCCCCAAACGGGGGCCCGTCCGTGTCGCGTTCGGCGCGCCGATGCGCCTGAATGGCGATGACTATCCGGCGCTGGCCAGGCAGGTCGAGGACGCGGTCAAAGGGCTCTCAGGGTGACGTCGGGCGGGCACGGGGGCCCGCCCATCCACGGGCCACGGGGCCCCTTCTCGTGCCAATGCTATGCTTGTGTGTTGAGAGGACAGCGAATTTGAGTAAGGACGACCTTATTGATGTCCAGGGAACCGTCGTCGCCGTGCACAGCGGCGGGCTGTATCGCGTCCAGGTCGATTCGGGCCACGAAGTGCTGGCCCAGTTGAGCGGCCGGATGCGCCGCTTCCGTATCAAGGTTGTGCCGGGCGATCGCGTCACCGTTGGCGTCTCGCCCTACGATCCGGTTCGAGGCATCATCACCTTCCGCGCTCGCTAGCCCACGGCCCTTGACCACTGACGCGAAATCCCACGGACCACAACGCCGACGGCGGCGCGGGGGTCGTGGCCCCGGCGCTGGTCGCAGCACGTCACGTCCTTCGTCTTCTTCCGCATCGTCACCGGTTTCGACGCGGGAGTCGTCGTCGTTCGATCCCGCGCCAGTACCGTTCCGCTCCCTGATCACCGACACGGACCTGCTCGACGCGCTCGAGCAGCGTGGCTTCGAGAAGACGACGCCGATTCAGAGCGCGGTGCTGCCCTACGCGCTCGAGGGCCGCGACGTCATCGGCTGCGCGGAGACGGGCACGGGCAAGACCGCGGCGTATCTGCTGCCGATCCTGTCGCGCCTGCTGCGCGAGAACCGCGAAGGCTACCGCGCGCCGCGCGGCGTCACCCGTGCGCTGATCCTCGCGCCGACGCGCGAGCTCGCCACGCAGATCGACGACGAGATCCAGGGCTTCGCGTATCACGCGCCGGTCTCGAGCGTCGCCGTCTACGGCGGCGTCGCAATCGAGCCGCAGGCGCGCGCCCTGCAAGCCGGTGTGGACATCGTCGTCGCCACGCCAGGCCGATTGCTGGATCACATGCGAAGCAACGTCGGCGACTTCTCGAAGCTCGAGATCTTCGTCCTCGACGAAGCCGATCGCATGATGGACATGGGCTTCTGGCCGGACGTGCGGCGCATCGCGGAAGCGCTGCCGCCGACGACCGCGCGCCAGACGATGCTGTTCTCGGCGACGATGCCGGACGAAGTGATGCGCTTCGCCGACGCGCTGGCGCCGAGCTCCGTGTTCATCCAGGTCGGATCGCGGCGCGGTCCGGCGCAGACGATCTCGCACGAAGCGCGGATCCTGCCGACGCGCGAGAAGCCGTCGTTCCTCGCGAAGTACCTGCGCAAATTCCACGAGCCGGCCATCGTCTTCGTCAACACGAAGATCGGCTGCGATCGTCTCGCGCGGCAGCTGCACTCGGCGGGCCTGCGCGCCGTCGCGATCCACGCCGATCGATCGCAGAAGGATCGCACCGCCGCGATCGAAGCGTTTCGCTCCGGCCGCATCAAGGTCCTCGTCGCCACCGACGTCGCCGCGCGCGGCCTCGACATCGAGTCCGTCGGCCTGATCGTCAACTACGAAGTGCCGCACGGCCTCGACAGCTACGTGCATCGCGTCGGACGCACCGGCCGCAACGACGCGACCGGCCACGCGCTGACGCTCGCCGATCCGCACGAGCGCGCGGATCTCGAGCAGGTCGAGAAGGCATTCGGCCTGAAGCTCCTCAACGAGAACGCCACCGCCGCGGACGAAGGGCGCGACGACGCGCCGGTGCAGACGATGCATCCTCGCACGGCCGAGCTCGTCGATCTGCTCGACCGCACGCGCACCGATCTGCGGCGCGCGGTCGACGCCGTGCCGGCTGCGCGTCGCGGTGACAAGCCGGACGCCGATCGCTGGTCGGTCGCCGAAGTGCTCGAGCACCTCTCCATCGTCGAGGCACGCATCGCCGGCCTCGTTGCGAAGGCCATCGCCGAGGCCAAGCCATCCGGCCTCGCGCGCGAGACGTCGACGAGCTCGGTGCTGACGTCGATGAGCCTGACGGATCTCGCCAATCGCGAGCGGCGGCTGACGGCTGGAGAGACATCTCGCCCGACTGGCACGGTCAGTGCGGACGACGCCTGGCGGGCACTGACGCGCGCGCGCAGAGCATTGCAGAACGCGCTGCGCGAGGGCGACGGCTGGGCGCTCGAAACGCTCTCCGCGCCGCACCCGCGGCTCGGCTCGCTCAATCTGTATCAGTGGGTCGTCTTCGTCGCCGGCCACGAGACGCGGCACGCGGCGCAGATCCGCGAGATCGGCGAGGCGCTCGCCTCGTCGGCCCGCGCGTAGCTCAGTCGGAAAATTCCTTCGCCAGCTCGACGAACTCGCCGTCGGGCGCGAGCGCACGGTACTCGCGCCAGTGCGGACGCGCGTCCGCCGATCGTCCCGTCTTCTCGAGCGTGACCGCCAGATAGAAGTGCGCCTCCGGATACGTCGGGTTGATCGCGATCGCCTCGCGGTACGCCTGAATCGCCTCGGGGAATCGCGAGAGATCGTGATGGATGTTGCCGAGGTTGAAGAACGCCTCGAAGCATTCGGGATCGAGCCGGATCGCGCGCTCGTACAGCGCTTCGGCCTCGACGAGCTCGTCGCGCTCGTAGTGGATGTTCGCGAGATTCACGATCGCCGGCACGAGCTGCGGGTCGAACAGCGCCGCGCGGCGATATGCCGCGGCGGCACCGTCCAGATCCCGCGTCGGACCATCGTCGAGCTCCGCGCCTTCGAGGAAGTACGTCGTCGCCATTGCGCGGCTGGCGGCGGCAATCGCCTGCGCGCGATCCGACGGCGGCGCGGCCGGCGCGGGCGCGGGTGCCGGCAACGAGACGACCCTGGCCGGCGGCCGCTCGGCGCGTGACTGGAAGTCGAGCGCGAGCTGGCCCTGGGCTTCGGCGGACAGCGCGCGCAGCAAGCCCGGAAGCGCGACGCCGCGCTCGATCTCCGCGGCCGCCTGCCGGACGACGTGCAGGTCGTTGAACGAGTAGCGGCCGGCGATGGGACGAAGCACGCCCCACTTCTCGAGATAGCGCAGGTGCTCGTCTTTGATGACCGGATACATCGCGCGCAGATCGCGGGCCGAGTAGTACCGCGTCCGCAGCGTGTCGAGATCGGGCAGGCCCGCTTCGCGGCAGAGGTCGTCTTCCGCGAGGACGCGCGTCACGTGCGCCGGCACCTCGCCGGGCTCCGCGCCGGCGACGAGCACGGTCGTCCGCGGCGTGAGGTCGACCGAGAACGTGCCGCCGAGCCGCTCGACGATCGCGCGCACGTCGCGCCTGGACAGCACGGACAATTTTCCGGTCAGCGCCACGTGCTGACCGGACAGGGGAAGCGCGCCGGGAGCTTTCACCACGCCGAAGTCACGATGGAACGCCGGCCGCGAGGAAGTCAATCTCAAATCTGAAATCCTGGGCCGAATCCACATATCATCCTGCTCATGCTCCTGGCGGCCGACATCGGCGGAACGAAAACTCTGATTGGCCTGTTCGACCGCGGCGAAGGCGAGGATCGTCCGGCGTCGACGGTCACGCGCGAGTATGCGACGCGCGACTTCGAGAGCTTCGAGGAGCTGGTCGACACATTTCTCGACGAGACGGGCGGCGAAGGCATCGAGGCGATCTGCGCGGGCATCGCCGGTCCGGTGACCGGTCTCGTGGCGCGCCTGACGAGCGCGCCGTGGGTCGCGGATCTCGGCGCGATCGCGAAACGCATCGGCGGCTGCCGCGCGCGGCTGATCAACGATCTCGAAGCGATGGCCTCGTCGGTGCCCGTGCTCGAGCCGGACGAGCTGCGCGTGCTGCAGGAAGGCGTCGCGCTGCCGAGCGGCAACGGCGCGATCGTCGCAGCCGGCACTGGTCTCGGCGAAGCGCTGCTGCACAACCTGCACGGCACGTTCACGCCGGCGGCCTCGGAGGGCGGGCACGCCGACTTCGCCGCGCGCACGCCGCGCGAGCTCGCGCTCGTCGAGTTTCTGGCGAAGAGCCACGGCCGCGTCGAGGTCGAAGCCGTCGTCTCCGGCCGCGGGCTCGTCAACATCTCGCGCTTCACGCACCGGCACGAATCGCCGCGCGGCGTCTGCCGGCACATCGGACCCGACGTCGAAGGACCGGAGCTCGCAGCCGCCGTGAGCACGGCCGCGCTCGATCACACGTGTCAGCTCTGCGTCGAGGCGCTGGACATGTTCGTCGACGCGTACGGCGCCGAATCCGGCAACATCGCCCTGCGCTACATGGCGACGGCGGGCGTCTACATCGGCGGCGGGATCGCGCCGAAGATCCTGCCGGCGATCGAGGCCGGCACGTTCATGGACGCCTTTCGGGAGAAGGAGCCGCTGACCGATCTGCTGCGGACGATTCCCGTGAAAGTGATTCTGAATCCAGCCGCTGGGTTGCTGGGTGCCGCGGTGCTGGCGGCGGAGTTGTAAGGATGGGAGCCGGGCGGCCACAAGGGCCGCCCCTAC
>DASZVJ010000115.1:0-6372 GCA_035547155.1 Vicinamibacterales bacterium | reverse complement strand
CCGACTGCATGTTGTTGCTCCTGTCCTGGCGCCGCGTGGCGTGCCGGTCGTGTTGCAGGAGTGGCCTGAGGGTCAGCGTCGAGAGTGTGTTCTGCAGCCCGCGAATCGGCACCGGTTCGCGGGCTTCGTCTTTTTGGGGGGTGTTGGGCCCCGGATGCCGTGAGTGTTGACGCCGCGTTGCTGCCGATATTCGTCAAGCTGTCCGGCCGGCCCGTGTTGATCGTGGGCGGCGGGACGGTAGCGGCCAGCAAGCTCGAGACGCTGCGTCCGACCGGCGCATCCGTCACGGTCGTCGCGCCGGCCATCTGCGAGGCGATGCGGCGCGCCGACGTCCGGCTGGTCGAACGGCCGTTCCAGGAGTCGGATCTGGACGAGGCGTGGTTCGTCATCGCAGCGGCCACGCCCGACGTCAATGCGGCCGTGGCGAAGGCCGCCGAGCCCAGACGGCTGCTCGTCAACGCCGTCGACGATCCGCCGAACGCCAGTGCCTATCTCGGCGGGGTCATCCGGCGCGGCAGCGCGACGATTGCGATCTCGACGAGCGGCCGCGCGCCGGCGCTGGCAGGACTGCTGCGCGAGGGGATCGAGGACCTGCTGCCGTCGGACGACGAGCTGGACGCGTGGTTCGCGGAGGCCGACACGCTGAAGCGCCGGTGGCGCTCGACGGGCGTGCCGATGACCGAGCGCCGGCCGGAGCTGGCCGAAGCGATCGCCGCTCGCTACTGCGGGACGCTCACGTCGTGCCGGGGCCGGCGCGACGATGGCTCATGAAGGCACGACGCCCGGCGCGTCGCCAATCCACGCGGCGGCGGGGTATCGTGTCGCTGGTCGGCGCGGGGCCAGGTGACCCGGCGCTGTTGACGACGCGGGCGATCGAGCGGCTGAAGGCCGCGGATCTCGTGCTGTATGACGGCCTCGTCCCGCGCGCGATCGTGAATCTCGCGCCGCACGCGGAGCGGGAATCGGTGGCGCGGCGCGCAGGCACGAAGCGCCTGACACAGGCCGACGTCAGCGCGCGGATGATCGCCGCGGCGCGTCAGGGCCAGCGGGTGGTCCGGCTGAAGAGCGGCGACCCATTCGTCTTCGCGCGCGGCGGGGAAGAGCTGGCCGCGCTGGCCAAGGCCGGGATTGCGGCCGAGGTCGTACCGGGCGTGTCGAGCGCGCTCGCCGCGCCGGCGCTGGCCGGCATCCCGATGACACACCGCGGCGTGTCGTCGGCGTTCATCGTGCTGAGCGGCCATGCGCCCGAGCGCTACGAGCCGCTGCTCAGCGCGCTGCCGGCGGGTGGCGCGACGATCGTCGTGTTGATGGGGCTCGCGCGGCGACGAGGGATTGGACGCTGCCTGATGGCGGCGGGGTGGCCGGCGAACACGCCCGTGGCGATCGTCATGCGGGCGTCGCAGCCGAGCCAGCACGTCTGGACCGGGACGCTCGCGCGGCTCGGCGTGAAGGACGGATTCAACCGCCGGCATCGGCCCGGCGTGATGGTGATTGGCGAGGTCGTCCGCGAAGCGTCACGAACGCGGCCGGCACGAGGATAGCGAGTTTCGGCGAGGAGAGAGGGCCATGGCAGTTCAGGACGATCCCAAGACGCTCGGCCGCGCGCGCCTGTCGTTCGCGAAGGAGTCGGACGTCGACGAGTTCGCGGACATGCTCGGCAAGTTCGAGCGCGGCGACATCACGCCCGATCAGTGGCGCGCGTTCCGTTTGCTGCGCGGCACGTACGGCCAGCGGCAGCCGGAAGATCTGCACATGCTGCGCGTCAAGATTCCGCAGGGCGTCCTGACGGTCGAGCAGCTCGACGCGCTCGCGGACATCGCGGATCGCTACTCGCGCGGCTTCGGCCACATCACCACGCGGCAGAACATGCAGTTCCATTTCATCAAGGTCCGCGAGGCCGAGCTCGCGCAGCGCCGCGGCGCCGACGCGGGCCTGACGACGCGCGAGGCGTGCGGCAACTCGGTGCGCAACATCACGGGCTGCGCGTTCGCGGGCGTCTCGGCGACCGAGCCGTTCGACGTCACGCCGTACGCGGAGATCACGACGCGCTATTTCCTGCGGCACAAGCTGTCCTCGTCGCTCCCGCGCAAGTTCAAGATCGCGTTCGAGGGCTGCCCGGAAGATCACATCAAAGCGACGATCAACGACATCGGCTTCCTCGGCCGGATCGAGCACGGCCAGCGCGGTTTCCGCATGCTGGTCGGCGGCGGCACGGCGATCATGCCGGTGAGCGGCATGCGGCTGTTCGACTTCCTGCCCGCGCGCGACATCCTCACCGCGGCGGAAGCGGTCGTCCGCGTCTTCCACGATCTCGGCGACTACAAGCACAAGCACAAGAACCGCATCAAGTTCCTGATCAAGCAGCTCGGCTGGGAGAAGTTCCACGCCGAGTTCGAGACGCGGCTCGCCGCGGTGCGCGCCGAAGGTGGCGTGCCGCTGCCGTTCGATCCGGAGGCACAGCCCGCCGAAGGCGCGCCCGACTGGCCGCGGCCGGAGCCGCCGTCGATTGCGTCGATTGCCTCGCGCGTCGTGTCAGGCGAAGTGCGCGGCCCTGGCATTCGGCCGGAGCCCGTACCTGTCACGGTGACCGACGAGGATTTCGAGCGTTGGGCGGTGACCAACGTGCGGCCGCAGAAACAGGCCGGCTACGTCTCGGTGATCGCGACGGTGCACCTGGGCGATCTGTCGAGCATGCAGATGCGCATCCTCGGCGATCTCACGACGGCGTACAGCGACGGCACCGTGCGCGTGACGCCGACGCAGAATCTCGTGTTCCGCTGGGTGAAGCGCGAAGACGCGCGCGGGCTGTACGCGAGGCTCGCAGCGGCCGGCCTGCCGCTGGGGGACGCGGACACGATTGCCGACGTGACGAGCTGCCCCGGCGCCGAGTCGTGCAAGCTCGCCGTCACGCAGTCACGCGGGCTCGGACGGCTGGTCGAAGAGCACGTGCGCGCGAACCCGCGGTTGATCCCGCTGGCGCCGACGCTCGACGTCAAGGTCAGCGGCTGCCCGAACGGTTGCGGTCAGCATCACATCGCTGCGGTCGGATTCCAGGGGAGCCTGCGCAAGGTGGAGGGTCGTCCGGCGCCGCAGTACTTCGTGATGGTCGGCGGCGGCGTCAGCGTCCACGGCGCCACCTTCGGACGCGTCGTCGCCAAGATTCCCGCGCGTCGAGGCGGCATCGCGGTCGAGCGGCTCGCCGATTTCTACGCGGCCGAGCGCCGTGATGACGAGTCGGCTGCCGCGTTCTTCAATCGCGTCGATCTCGTGAAGGTGAAGCAGCTGCTCGCCGATCTCGAGCCGCTGACGATGGAGACCGCGCGGCCGGAGGACTTCATCGACCTGGCCGAAGATCACGCCTTCACGCCGGAGACGAGCGAAGGAGAGTGTGCGTCGTAAATATGAGCGACGCGTGCGTCGCTCATATTTACGAAACTTCGAACTGCGAACTTCGAAAGGCTCTCTTCGAAGAGGATCGGTTGATCGAGCTACCGAGATGCGTCGAAGAGAGGATTTCTAAGTTCGAAGTTCCCAGTTCGAAGTTGACGGAGTCTTTTACTCCAGCCATGTCCATGCCGTGCGCGGCGCGTGGCCACAGCGCGTGAAGTGGACTTCCAGACGGGCCATCCAGCCGGGCTCGCCGACGATTCGCAGCCGGGCGCCGCAGCGCTGCGCGCCGATCTCGAGCGACGGCGCGGCCGTCGGCAACTGCAGACCATAGCCTGACGCGGTGACGGACAGGACCGTCGCCGCGCGGTCGCCTTCGCCGCGTGCCGGCGACGGCGGTTGCACTTCCACCAGCAATGAGCCGCCCGCCGGCAGCAGATCGCGGCCGAACGTGACGAGCGACGTCAGCAGCTGATCCAGATCGTCGGGATTGACGAGCACCGGCGGCGCGGGCTCCAGGCGCATCGTGAACCCGACGTAGTCGCCCGCCAGCCGCACGAGCACCGGCTCCGTGCGCGTCACGGCGTCGGCGAGATCGACCGACTCGACGTCGCGCACCTGGCGCCGGCTGAAGGTCGCGAGCTGTCGGACCAGCGCGTTGATTTGGGACGTCAGCGTCGTCAGCGCGTCGGTGTCGGCGCCGCCGGCCTGGCCGTCACGCAGCAGCCGCCGCAGATCGTGCACGCGCTCGTGCGCGGTCGACACGAGCGTCTCGATTTCCGGAATCATCGCGGTCGTCAGGCTGCCGACGTCTTCGAGGCGCCGCGCGCGAAGCGTGTCCGGATCCGGCCCGGCCAGCTCGCCCACGATGACGTGCTCGACGAGCGCTTCGTCGTCTCCGTCCGTGTCGGTGAAGAGCGTCGCGGACTCGACGATGCGAATGGCCTGGCCGTCGGGACGGTCGAGGCAGGATTCGAGGCCGTCGACGCGGCCGTCGGCGGTGAGACGCTCGATGAACGCGGGGCGTCCGGACAGGCCAGGGAAGAGCCCGCCGGCGGTCTGCGTCAGTGCATCGGGCGCGTCGTCGAAGCCGAACAGCTGCGCGAATGCGTCGTTGCAGCGCACCAGCTCGCCCGGGAGCGTGGTGACGGCGTAGGCGAACACATCGGAAGCGATGAGTCGCGCGTGGCTCTCCGACGCGCGCAGATACTGCGATTGCAGCGCGAGCCGTGCGGCGTCCGCTTCTTCGGTGACGCGCGCGAGCCGTTGCGCGCCCGCGATGATCTCGTCGTCGAGCGCGCGGATCCGCGACGACAGGTCGGCTTCGCGCGCGGCGGCGCGGTTGGCCGCCTCGCGCGCGGCCTCTTCGAGCTGGCGCGTAAGCTCGGCGCGCCGCGTGTCGGCGTCGGCGAGCGCCTGCTGCAGCGCGTCGATCGCCTGGCGATCCTGATCGCGCGCGGTGCGCTCGGCCGCCAGCGTCTGGACCATCGTGGCGTAGTCGGCGCGCAGCGCGTTCAACGCCTGATCGATCTGCCGGTGCTGGTCGTGGAGCGCGGCGGCCTGCTGAACCTGCGCGTCCAGCGTCGCGCGCTCCTGCTGCCACTGATCGCGCTCGGCCGAGAGGCGCTGCTCGAGATCGGCGAGCCGCGCGCTGAGCGCCATGCGCTCGGCGTCCCACGCCGCGCGCTGGCCGCGATGCAGCTCGTCGGTGTGACGAATCTCCGCGCGCGCCGCATCGAGCGCGCTCTCGAGGTGGTCGCGCTCGCTCGCGCGCGTCGCCGCTGACTGCAACGACGCCGTCAGCTCTGCGACACGTGACTCGAGGTCGCGGCGCAGCGCGTCGAACGCGGACTGCCGCTCGTCGACCTCGCGCTCCAGCGCGGCGCGTGCCGCGTCCCACTCGGCGTGCGCGCGATCGGCGGCCTGTCGCGTGTCCTCGCGATCGCGCTCGAGCTGCGCCTGCGTCGCGTCGAGCTCCCGCTGGAGACTGTCGGCGTCGTCGTGGGCGCGGCGCAGCAGCGATTCGAGCGACGTGCGCTGCTCGTCCCACTCGCGCTGGTGGGCCGCGAGGGCGTCGTTGGCGGATCGCAAATCGGCGTCCATCTGCGCGCGCGTGGCGTCCCACGCCTGGCGTTCGGATTCCAGCGTGCGCTCGGCGTCGTGACGCGCCGCATCGACGTCACGCTGCAGCGCGTCGATCCGCTCGCGCGCGCCGTGCAACTGGCTCTCGAGGGACTGCCGCTCGTGCTGCCACTGATCGTGCGCCGCCGACGATGCGGCCGCGGAGGCCTCGCGATCGGCGTCGAGCTGTGTGCGGGCCGCATCGCGGTCGCGCTCGGCGTCGTCGATCCGGCGCTGGAGCTGCTGCACGGCCTCGTGCAGATCCGCGCGCGCGGCTTCCCATTCCTGCTGACCCGTGCCGAGCTGCTCGCGCGTGCGATGCAGCTCGTCCTCCAGGCTGGCGCGAAGACTGTCCCAGACCTGACGGCCGGCATCGTGCGCGTCACGCGCGCCGGCGAGATCGGCCTCGAGCTGCGTGCGCGCCGACTCCCACGTCTGCCGCTCCGACTGCAGCCGCTCGTGGACTTCCTGATGCGCGGTGTCGTGCTGCGCGCGAGCCTCGTCGAGCTCGTGTTGCAGCCGCTCGACTGCGGTCTGCGCGTCGTGGAGTTGCTGCTGCAGATTCGCGCGCTCGGCGTCGCGTTCCTGCTGATGACGATCGAGCGCGGCGCGTGCCTCGCGCAGCTCCGCATCGAGCGCGCCCGTGTGCGACTCGTGATCGCCGCGCGTCGCATCGAGCTCGTGTTGCAGCCGCTCGACGGCGGTCTGCGCGTCGCGGAGCTGCTGCTGCAGATCCGCTCGCTCGGCGTCGCGCTCTTGTTGGTGACGGTCGAGCGTCGTGCGGACGTCGTGCAGCTCGGCGCCGAGCGCGCTCGCGCGCGACTCGTGGTCGACGTGCGCGGTGTCGAGCGCTTCGCGCGCCTC
>DASZVJ010000114.1:0-46544 GCA_035547155.1 Vicinamibacterales bacterium | reverse complement strand
GCGACGAGGCCGCCGAGCACGGTGACGATCGCGATGACGATCGCGACGATGGGACGTCCGACGAAGAACCGTGACATGTCAGCGATCCTCCGCCGCGGGCGCGTACGGCGTCGGCGCGACGGTTGCGCCGTCCTTCGTTGGAGGCCCCTCGACGACGACGCGATCGCCGGCTGCGAGGCCCTTCGTCACGACCCAGCGATTGCCGATATGGCCGCCGAGCGTGACTGGGCGCGTGGCGACGTGGTTCTGCGCGTCGACGACGCGCACCTGGCTGGCCCCCTGCACGTCGGTGACCGCCCGCTGCGGCACGAGCAGCGCGTTCGGCAGCGTCGCCGTCTCCGCGCGCACGTGCGCGGCCTGGCCCGGTCGCAGCACGCGGTTCGGGTTCGGGAACGCCGCGCTCACGCGAATCGTGCCGGTCTTGACGTCGATGTCGCGGTCGGCGGCGAGGAATCGCCCGCGCGACGGATACACGCTGCCGTCGGACAGGATCAGCGTGAGGTCGTTGTTCCACAGCCGTGCGTCGCCCTGGTTCAGGCGGCTCGCCACGCCGAGGTACTCGCGATCGCTCAACGGGAAGTACGCCTTGATCGGATCGACCTGCGAGACGGTCGTGAGCAGCGTCGTCGGTCCGACGAGATCGCCGATCTGCGCGGTGGCGATCGCCGCGACGCCGTCGACGAGGGACGTCACCTTCGTGAAGTCGAGATTGAGCTGCGCGACGGAGACGGCGGCGTCGGCCGACTGGACGCTGGCCTCGGCCGCCGATTGCGCCGCGACGTCGTTGTCGAGCTGGCTCTGCGCCACCGCGCGCTGCTCGGCGAGCGGCGTGTCGCGCGTGACGTCGCGTTGCGCCTTGTCGAGCGCGGCGCGCGCCTCCGCGAGCTTGGCCTTGGCCTGCTCGAGCGCCGCGACGAACGGCCGCGCGTCGATCTCGAACAGCACGTCGCCCTTGTGGACCTCGGCGCCTTCGCGATAGAGGCGCGTGACCAGATAGCCACTGACCTGCGGCCGGATTTGTGCGTTGACGTAGCCATCGAGCGTCGCATTCCACTCGGTCGTGTCATTGACCGTCTCCGGCCGGACCTCGATCACGGACACGGCCGGCGCGGCAGCGGCGTCAGCCGCGTGCGTGGCCTCGTTGCGGCTGCAGCTGGTGCCGGCGGCCAGCGCGGCGAACGCGGAAAGCGCAACGGCGGGAAGACCTCGGACGCGGCGAAACGGTGACATGAAGGCCATGGCGGACATCCAGGATTAGGAACGCTGAGCGGATGAAGAAAGACGATGCGACGGCGCCGATGCGGTCGCGCGTGCGGCGGCAATCGTGAAGTCGACGACGCGTGCGAGCCACTCGGGATCGAGCGGTCCGCGGTGATTCCGCACGCGCGTGAGCACGGCGCCCGTCAGCACGTCGAGGAACAGATCGACGTCGGTCGACGCCGGCAGCTCGCCGCGCGCGACGCCACGCGCGAGCATGGCGCGCCGCGACGTCTCGTACCGTCCGCGCAGCGCCCGCGCGATCCGATCGACGGTGTCGTCGGCGCGCTCGACGGCGAGCACGCGCAGCAGCCCGCGGCCGCGATCCGTGGTCCAGCCGCGCATCGACGACCGGAAGCTCTCGATTAGATCGGCGCGCACCGATCCGGTGTCGGGATCGCCCGGCGGCCCGCCCATCGTCTTGAGCGCAGCGCATACCAGGTGGGCTTTCTCCGGCCAGCGGCGATAAATGGTGGTCTTGTTGACGCCCGATCGTGCGGCCACGGCGTCGATCCGCAGCCGGCCGTACCCGACGCGGCCGAGCTCCTCGAGCGTCGCGCGGAGCACGCACGCGACCACGCGCGCGCTGCGTCCGCCCGGACGTCGTGTCACGGAGAGAGCGGAACGACGATCAGTCACCAGCTTCCGCACTCTATCGCATCGATGGATAAAAGCAACTACGAGTTGCATTTGTGAAGACGCGCGCTCGCGCGGGCACTGCCCTGGAGTGTCGGCGCGGCACGGACGCGCCGGGTCGCAATCCCGTAGAATCGCGTCGTGGAACGTCTCGACGGCACCGCGACGCGCGCGATGCGCCTGCTGCTCGACGAGCAGCCGCTGACCGAGGCCAAAGTGCGGTTCGCGTGGACGATGGCGGTGGGACCGGCGCTCGCGCGCGCGGCTACCGTGAGCTTCGCCGACGGCACGCTGCGCGTTCGCGCGAAGTCGGCCGCCTGGCGCGACGAGCTGCGCCGAGCGACACCGCTGACGCGTCATCGCCTCGCGCAGTTCCTCGGCGACGACGCCGTGCGCACGATCGTTATCGACAGCGACGACGCGCGCTGAGCCGCCGCGCGATCCAGACGCCGGCAGCCACCGGCGCCATGATCAGCATCTCGTGAAGCGCGACAGGGATGTTGCCGGTGATCCAGCCCGTTTCGTGCCACCGGCGTGAGATCGGCCCGAACAGATGCCACGCCGTCATGACGTACGCGTGGGAGAACGGCCAGAACGCCATGATGCCGACCGGCGGCGCCGTGTCGGTGCCGAGCGCGTCGAGCAGCGCGTGGCTCGCCCAGGCAGCGAAGATCGCGAGCCAGACGCGCGTGCGTGTGGGCGCCACCGGCCAGCGCATGATGGCCGCAACGGACGCGACGATCGCCGCCGCGCCGACGCTGTGCGCGGCCTCGCGATGATGGCCGATCAGAAGATCCAAGTCCGGTGCCGCACCGACGGCGGCGAAGATGATGGCCTGCATCCACGCGGCGCGCGGTGCGCGAGGCGGTTCAGCGACGATCCATCCGACAGCGAGTCCCCCAAGGCCATGGCCGATCGGTGAAGGCATTCGAAGGGGATCATACAAGCTGGGTTCCGGGATTCCGGGGTTCCGGGGTGCTGAGGTTCTGGGGTTCTGAGGTGAGGGGGTTCTGCGACTCCAGGTTCGAGCGCCGAGACCCCCGAACCGGCGGAACCTCAGAACCTGAACCCCAGAACTATCAGAACCTCAGAACCCGAACCCCAGAACTATCGGAACCTCAGAACCCCGGAACCTACGCCGCAACAAACTTCCTGACTCGCCTGGCGTAGCGTTGCAGCTCACGCGTGGGCATGGGCATGCCGTAGAGAAAGCCCTGGCCGTGATCGCAGCCGAGATGCTGAAGGAGATCGGCCTGCGTGCGGTTCTCGACGCCTTCGGCAACCGTGCGCAGCGACAGCGTCTTGCCGAGACCGACGATCGCGCGTGTCAACGCCGACGCGCTCGCGTCCGTCTCGAGGCGCTCGACGAACGCGCGATCGATCTTGAGCACGTCGATCGGCAACCGCTGCAGATAACTCAGCGACGAATAGCCGGTGCCGAAGTCGTCGAGCGCCAGGCCGACGCCGATGTCCTTCAACCGATGCATGACCGACAGCGTCTGGTCCGTGTGCGTGAGGAGGATGCTTTCGGTGAGCTCGAGCACGAGCGCGCTCGGCGGCAGCTCCGCGCGTGCCAGCGCGGCCTGGATGTCGTCGAACAGCGCCGGTTCCGGAATTTGCCGGCCCGAGATGTTGACCGCCACCGATTGCGGCGCGATCTCGCCGAGCTGATTACGCCACTCGCGCGCGTCACGGCACGCCTGCTCGATGACCCACTTGCCGATCGGCACGATGAGGCCGGTCTGCTCCGCGATGGGAATGAAGACGCCGGGCGGCACGGAGCCGCGCGTCGGATGCGCCCACCGCAGCAGGGCCTCGACGCCGACGAGCGCCTGCGTTTCCAGCGCGTGCACGGGCTGATAGACGAGGCTGAATTCCTCGCGTTCGAGCGCGCGGCGGAGGTCGGCCTGCAGCTCGAGGCGGTTGAGCATCGCCGCGTGCATCTCCGGCTCGAAGAGCGCGGTCTGCCCTCCCCCGCGATTCTTCGCGAGATACATCGCGAGGTCAGCGTTGCGGAGGAGGTCCTCGGCCGACTGATCGGCGTGCACCAGCGCGACGCCGATGCTCGCGAGCGTCACGACCTCGCGTCCTTCCAGCAGAAACGGATCACGCAGCGCCTGGCCGACGCGATCGGCGATGACCATGACGCCATCGTCGCCCTCCGCGTCATCGATGAGCACGGCGAACTCGTCGCCGCCGAGCCGCGCGATCGTGTCGAAGCACCGCAGGCCGCTCGCGAGCCGATCGGCGACGCCACGCAACAGCAGGTCGCCGACCTGGTGGCCGAGGCTGTCGTTGACCGTCTTGAACTGATCGAGGTCGATGAACAGGATGCCGAGCCCGTCGCTGCCGTGCTGGCGGCGCGCGAGCGCGTGGCGCACGCGATCGAGGAAGAGCGCGCGATTGGCGAGCCCGGTCAGCGGATCGTGGAACGCCTGGTGCAGCAGCTGCGCCTCGAGCGCGCAGCGCTCCGAGATGTCGCGCGTCGTCAGCACGAGACCGCGCACGTTCTCGTCGCTCATCAGGTTGGTGCAGATGCTGTCGGTCTGAATCCAGGTGCCGTCCTTGCGCTGCATGCGCCAGCGGCCGGTCGCCGAGCGTCCCGTGGACACGACGTCCTCAAGGCGCCGCCCCGCATCCACCGCATCATCCGGATGCAGGAGCGCGAGGATCGACGTGCCGACGATTGTCTCCGGCGTGTAGCCGAGCGTGGCGGTCGCCGACGGGCTGACGAAGCTCGCGACACCATGCACGTCGACGATGCTGACGACGTCGGAGGCGTGCTGAACGAGCGAGCGGAATCGCGCTTCGCCCGACATGACGACGCGCTCGCGCTGCAGCGCGACGTTCTCGCGGAGCGCGACGATCTGCCGCGCTGTCACGAGCATCGTCAGGATCAGCGCGCCGAGCGTCAACTGGAACGTGTGCTCGTCGGCGCCGCGCCACGCCACGCTCAGCAGCAGCGCATAGCCGCCGATGACCGCGGCATATGGCAACAGCGCCATGGGCACGAGCGGCGTCCGCACGTCTTCGGCTTCCCGTCCGAGCTGGCGCCGTTCGACTTCGACGCTGGCGATGAACAACGCGTAGTGCGTCAGAAAGCAGACGTCGCGAGCGCTTTCGACGAGCCAGCCGCGTTCCGTGTACTCGTAGATCCACAGCAGATTGCCGAACAGCATCGCGCCGAGCGAGCCGGCCAGGAGCAGGAGCACACGGCGCCGCGCATCGTCCTGACAACGCAGCAAGACGACCGCGAGTCCCGTCAGCAGAAGCAGGTCGCCGACGGGATACGCGAGCGACACGAGACGGGAGAGCGCGTCGGCGGGCACCGCGCGATAGGCGGGCACGATGACCGTGTGCCAGATCACCAGGCCGCCGCCCACGGCGACCATCGACGCGTCGAGCGTCAGCGTGACGACCTCGCCGCGCGACGGCCGTCCTTCGATCAGACACAACGTCGCGGCGATGATGACGAGATAGCTGAGGAGATACGGTGCGTCTGCGGCCGTGATGGCCAGGTCGCGGCCGCGCGACGTCGCGAGTCCGATCGACCAGACGTCGCCGACTGCGGCGAGGAGCAGGCCAGCGGCGAGCATCTGCCAGACGACGCGATAGCGCGACGCCAGACGTCCGTCCCGCGACAGACGCCACGCCAGCACGGTTGACACCAGACCGACTGGGATGAGGACGAGACTCGCCATCAGGAATCGGAGGTCAGCGGGCACACGGGCACAAGGAGGCGGAATACCTCCCTGTTGGAATCGGCCCGGTTCTTCGAAGGTTTAACGGCGTGTGAACGCGATCGAAACGGGACGGAAGTAACGCCGGCTCAGTCAGATAGCGCGCGTCGCACCATGTCGAGCGCGGCCGCCGTCGAGTGCCGGCGGATGGCGTCACGGTCCCCGGGAAAGGAGAGTGTGCGGATCGAGGCGGTGTCCGGCGTGGACACCGCCACGCAGACCGTCCCCACCGGCTTGGCTGGCGTCCCGCCGCCGGGGCCCGCGATGCCGGTAATCGCCACGCCGATCTCCGCTTGAAAGCGCCGACGCGCGCCCGCCGCCATCGCCGCGGCAACGGGCTCGCTCACCGCACCCTGCTCGTCGATCATGGTCGCGGGCACGTCGAGCTCGTGAACCTTCACCGCGTTGTCGTACGCGATCACGCCGCCGACGACGTACGCCGAGCTGCCGGGCACGTCCGTCAATCGCCCGCCGAGCAAGCCGCCCGTGCACGACTCGGCCACGGCGATCCGCCAACCGCGCGCACGCAACGCATCGCCGACGACTTCCTCGAGCGTGCGCCCGTCCGTACTGAACACGGCTGGGCCCAACGCTGCCGCCAGCCGCGCGACGCCGTCGTCGAGGACGGCACGAATCGCGTCGTGATCGTCCCCCGCGGATTCCAGATGGACTTCGATCTGTCCCGGCGTCGCGAGGATCGTCGCGTCCACGACGATGCCGCCGTGGCTCAGCGCCGTGTAGATCGGATTGGCGATCTCCTCGACTTGCGACTCGGATCGGCCCGTGACTTTGACGACGCGGCGCTGCAGACGACGGCCGGGCGAGCGCGCCTCGACCAGCGGCGCAATCGCCCGCACGAACATCGGCTGCATCTCTCGCGGCGGCCCGGGCAGGAGCGCGATCAACCGTTCATGGTGCTCGAGCAACAGTCCCGGCGCGGTGCCCTCGCTGTTCGGCAGGACCGTCGCGCCGCTGGGCACGCACGCCTGACGTTGATTGATCGAAGGCATCGGCACGCCGCGCCGAGCGAATCGTGCCTGAATTGCGGCGAGGATCGTCTCGTCGATCGTCAGCGCGCGTCCGAGCACGTCGGCGACGACTTCCCGCGTGAGGTCGTCGTCGGTCGGACCCAAGCCGCCCGTGGTGATGACGAGATCCACGCGCGCGAGCGCTTCGCGCACGCACGCCGCGAGATCATCGCGTCGATCGCCCACGACGGACTTGCGGCGCACGATGACGCCGAGCTCGTTGAGTCGCGCGGTGAGGAAGAGCGAGTTCGTGTCGACGCGAAACGGCGTCAGCATCTCGCTGCCGACGGCGAGAATTTCGGCGGTCTCGATCCGGCGGGTCATCGAATCGCAGGAACGAGGTGGATGAGACCCCACATGATGATCCAGCCGTACACGCCGGCCATCAGATCATCGGCCATGATGCCGAGGCCGCCGTGCAGGCTCTCGAGCTGGCGCGCGGGCCACGGCTTGATGATGTCGAGGATGCGGAACACGAAGAACCCAATCGCCGCGCCCACGATCCCGACATTGAGCAGCAGCAGCGTCATCAACTGTCCGGCGACTTCATCGATGATGACGTGGCCAGGATCTTCGCGTTGGCAATGGCGCTCCGCGACGTCAGCTGCCCAGATGCCGACGAGCGAAATCGCGACGAGCAGGCCAATCTGCCAGGAAGGCCCCATCTGTCGCGTCAACAGATAGATGACGATGCCGACCGCCGACCCAACGGTCCCTGGCGCGATTGGAAAATATCCGGCGCCCGCGCTCGTGGCGATCGCGATCGCGAGTCGCGTCATGCGCGCACGACCCGCGTCTGCGCCAGCCGATCGTGCAGCGCACGCTCCTCGCCGAAGAGGCCCGGCAGAAAGCCCAGCCCGAGCGCGAGGATCGACGGCAACGACACGACTTCGCGGTAGACCGCCTGCCGCAGCGACAGCGCGCCTCCCGTCGAGTACGGCGTCTCGTCGCCGACGACGCGGATGCCGAAGAGCATCTTGCCGATCGTCTGACCGCCCGCAGCCGTGAACAGCAGGAGATAGCCGAGACCGACCAGCAACAAGAACGCGACGGTCGGAGCGATCGGCAGCACGCGCACTTGCTGAATCGGCAGCTCGCACCAGCGCAACGTCGCCCAAACCATGCCGGCGCTCAGGCCGCCGAGGAGCAGCGCATCGACGGTCGCGGCGCCCAGGCGGCTCACGAATCCGACACGGCCCGCGCTGGCCGTCACCGCGGCCTCGCGGCGCTCGTTGGTCTCGATGCGCTCGAGATCCTCGAGCAGGTCGTGATCGAGCGGGCCCAGCTTGCGCGGCTTCTCTGCTGCCAGCGGCCGTGTGATCGTCTCCGCGGCAGCGGCCGCCGCCACACGCGACGAGACTGACGTGGCGCTCGGCCTGGCGATCGGAATGTCCGGCGCCGGCGCCTCGGGCACGGCGAGCGCGACCGGATCGATCCGAGGCTCGCGCTCGGGCGGTGCCATCGGCTTGACGAACAGCGGCAGCTCCGTCGTGGGCGGCGCAACGGGCGCTTTCGGGTGACGAATCATCGTGTCCGTGGGAACCGGCGCCGGAGCCGGCCTGACTGGCGGCACGGGCCGCTCCACGAGCGTGAGCGGCGGTGGAGGCTCCGGCACGATCGGCGACCCCGGCTCCGGCGTCAGCGTGACGACTTCATCGTCGGCATCGCCGGATGGCGCATCGAGCGCGGGCGCGAGAGCGGACGATGACGCGTCCGTGATCTCCGGCCCGTCGAAGGGCCCGCGAGCCGCGGGCGTGCGACGCCGGCGTCTTGGCGACGCCGGTTTTGGCTCTGCCAGTGCGATGTCGTCCAGGCTCGTCACCGGATCGGCCTCTTGTCGAAACAGGAGATCCGGCCGAGCTTCGGCGGCGTCCGGCTCCACGCGATCAATCGTCAGCTCTCCCTCGTCGAGCGCGAGCGTGTAGCCGCAGTTCCGGCAGCGCGGCTCGGGATCGAAGCTCAAATAGTGGCACTTCGGACACTTCATGGTCGGCCTGCCCTGGTGGAATGCGCGGTGGACGACGGGACCGTGACGGGTCGCGTCGACAGCAACAGTGTTTGAATCTCGACGCGAAGCTGATCCGCCTCGACGCGCCGGGCGCTCGCGCTGTCGACGCGATCGAGGGCGGCGAGCGCTTCGGCCAGCCGGCCGTGCGCATAAAGCGTGCGCGCCCGAATCATTGCCACGTCCGATCGCGACAACACAGTCGGATCCGGTGATTCGACCGCCGGCGCCGGCAACGTGGCGCCGGAGCGCGCGCGGACCCAGTCGTGAACGGCCGGGCTCATGGCGGCCATGACCAACAGACCGCCCACCGCCGCAGCCGCGATGAGCGCGGCCGCCGAAATCGTGCGGCGCCGCCAGCGGCCGATCGGCAGCACGTCGACGACCGCCGCCGCAGACGCGATGGGCGGCGGCATGCCGACGCCCGCCCGTTCGACACGATCGAGCTGCGTGCGAAGCGCCGCGACGCGCTCGTCTTCTCCGGCCATCGCGACGGCCTGCACGAACAGCCGGCGCGCTTCGACGACCTCGCCGCGCGTCAGCAGGTCCTCGGTCATGTGGAGGATCTCATCCGCGCGCCGCTGCCGCTCGGCCAGCGCCGTGCGGGCGCGATCGATGTACGCGCGGGCGCGAGCGTGCGCGCGATCCAGGAACAGCACGCGCGTCCACAAATGGATCGCGTCGTCGTAATGTCCGGCGAAATACTGATCGAGCCCTTCGACGAGCAGCGTCTCCGCGCGGCCATCGCGATCGGCCGTGTCGGCGGCATGAGGATCGAGGCGCCTGAGCTCAGCCATGCAACGCGTCTCGCGGATTATAGCGGGCGGGGATGGATGGTACAAGACAAGATCGGGTTCTGAGGTTCCAGGTTCTGAGGTTCCAGGTTCTGGGGTTCCGGCGTTCGGTTCTGGCCGGTTCTGGGATTCGGGTTCCGAACGCGAGAACCGAGAACGTCAGAACCTGAACCGTAGAACCGAACGCCAGAACCTCAGAACCCGGAACCTGGAACCCGATCCAGTTAAAGTTCTTCCCGTGCCTTTGATCGAATGCATTCCCAACGTCAGTGAAGGACGCCGCGTCGAGGTGATTGAGGCGATTGCGGCGGCGGTTCGCGCCGCGGGCGCGGCGCTGCTCGACGTGAGCCGCGACGCGGCCCATCATCGCTCCGTGTTGACGTTCGCGGGCGAGCCGGACGTCGTGCGTCGCGCGGTCATGGCGATGTTCGCAGCCGCGATGCCCGCGATCGATCTGCGTACGCATGCGGGCGTCCACCCACGCATGGGCGCCATCGACGTCGTGCCCCTGGTCCCGCTGGCCGGCGCCAGTCTGGACGACTGCGCCGCGCTCGCGCGGACGATCGGCGCGGATGTCGCGGAGAGATTTCATCTGCCGGTCTTTCTCTACGAGGCGGCCGCATCGGCGATCCATCGGCGTCCGCTCGAGCACGTGCGCCGCGGCCAGTTCGAGGGCCTCGCGGACAAGCTGCGGCAGCCCGAGTGGCAGCCGGATTTCGGTCCGGCCGTGCCGCATCCGACCGCTGGCGCCACGATCATCGGCGCGCGGAAGCCGTTGATCGCGTTCAACGTCAACCTGGCGACCGATCGCCTCGACGTCGCCAAGGCCGTCGCGCGCGCGGTGCGCCAGAGCTCGGGCGGTTTGCCGTGCGTCAAAGCGCTCGGCCTGCCCCTCGCCGATCGCGGCATCGTCCAAGTGTCGATGAACCTGACCGATTTCCGAGCGACGTCGATGGCCGACGCGTTCCGCGCCGTGGCTGCCGAAGCGGCGCACCATGGCGTCGCCGTGCTCGAAAGCGAGCTCATCGGTCTCGTGCCGGCCGAGGCGCTGGCGTCCGCCGGCGCCGCGGCGCTCGCGCTGCCGCGATTCAAGCCGGAAATGCTGCTGGAAGTGCAAATCCTGTCGAAGAGCTCTGGCCAAGGCGCTTGACGTTTTCGAACTTCGAACGTCACCCTTCGAACTTCTTCGCCCTATTCCCTCGGCGGCGCGATACCCAGGCCGCGCATCTTCTTGTAGAGATTGCTGCGCTCGAGGCCGAGGCCTTCGGCCGTCTTCGAGATGTTGCCGCCGTACGCCGACAGCGCGCCAAGAATATAGGCGCGCTCCCACTCGTCGCGCGCATCGAACAGCGGCTGCACGGGCATCGGCCCGCGAGCCTCCGCCGCCGGCGCCGGCGGCGGCGACAGGAACGAGAGATCCGCCGCGTCGATCACATGGCCGGGCACCATGATGATGAGGCGCTCGATCACGTTGCGGAGCTCGCGCACGTTGCCCGGCCAGCGATACGTGCGCAGCATCTCGGTCGCGTCCGGCGAGAGCGTCTTGTGCCGGCGTCCGTACTCCTGCGAGAACTCCGCGATGAAGTGCTCGGCGAGCCGCAGGACGTCGTCGGCGCGATCGCGCAGCGGCGGCACGAAGATCGGGATGACGTTGAGGCGGAAGAACAGATCTTCACGGAAGCGGCCGCGGCGGATTTCTTCCGTGATGTCCTTGTTGGTGGCCGCGAGCACGCGCACGTCGACGCGCACGCTGCCCTGCCCGCCGACGGGCTCGATGACCTGTTCCTGCAGCGCGCGCAGCACCTTCGCCTGCATCTTCAGGCTCATGTCGCCGACTTCGTCGAGGAACAGCGTGCCGCCGTTGGCCTGATCGAACTTGCCGCGCCGATCGCCGACGGCGCCGGTGAACGCCCCCTTGATGTGGCCGAAGAGCTCCGACTCGATCAACTCTTCCGGCAGCGCCGCACAGTTGACCTCGACGAACGGTCCGCCGCGCCGCTGGCTGAACGCGTGCACGTGCCGGGCGACGAGCTCCTTGCCCGTTCCGTTCTCGCCGGAGATCAGCACGCGTCCGTTGGTCGGCGCGGCCATCGCAATCTGCTCGCGCAGCGCACGCATCACCTGGCTGTCGCCGACCATCGCGTAGCGCCGATCGACCCGCGCGCGCAGCGCGCGATTCTCGACCTCGAGCTGCCGCTGCCGCAGCGCGTTGCGCACGGCCAGCACCGTCTTCTCGAGCGACAGCGGCTTCTCGATGAAGTCGAACGCGCCGAGCTTCGTCGCGCGCACGGCCGACTCGATGTTGGCGTGTCCAGAGATCATGATGACGGGCGCGTCGAGGCGGCGATCGCGCAGGCGCTCGAGCGTGACGAGCCCGTCGATGCCCGGCAGCCAGATGTCGAGCAGGATCAGATCGTACGTGCGGCGGCTCACCTGCTCGAGGCATGCTTCGCCGCTCTCGACGACGTCGACGTCGTACTCTTCGTCGCGCAGCACGCCGGCCAGCGCCGCGCGCACACCGGCTTCGTCGTCGACAATCAGGATGGCTGACACGGCAACTCGATGGTGAACGTCGTCCCCGACGGCTGCGCGGCGCCGACTTCGATGCCGCCGCCGTGCTCGACGATGATGCGGCGGACGATCGCCAGGCCGAGCCCGCTGCCGCGTCCTTTCGTCGAGTAGTACGGCATGAACAGTTTGTCACGATCCGCCGGCGGCACTCCTGGCCCGTTGTCGGTGACGACGAGCCGCACGACGCCGTTGCGCGCGTCGTACGCGGTGCTCACGATCACGACGGACGATCCGCCCGCGGGCCGATCGGACGCGCCCGGTCCGCCGAGCACCTCGAGCGCGTTGTCGACCAGGTTGATGATCACCTGCCGCATCTGCTCGGCGTCGACGCGCACGGGCGGCACTCGCGGCTCGAGCTGACGCACCAGCCGTACTCGCCCCTGCTGCAACACGCCCGCGTACAGCTGCAGGGTGTTGTCGACGATCGCGTTCAGATCCACGGGCAGGAGCCGTGGGCCGCGCAGCCGCGCGAACTGCGCGAACTCGTCGACCAGCCCCTTGAGCACTTCGACTTCCGTGATGATCGCGTCGGTGCACTCGGCCACGAGGGCGTGCGTCTGCGGCGGCGCGTGGCCGAAATGACGACGCATCCGTTCGGCGCTCAACTGGATCGGCGTCAGCGGATTCTTGATCTCGTGCGCGAGCCGCCGCGCCACGTCGCGCCAGGCGGCCACGCGCTGCGCGCGAATCAGCGGCGTCACGTCGTCGAAGACGAGCACGGCGCCTTCGGCGCGGCCGGACTCGCCCGTCAGCACGGTCGCAGCCACGGCGAGATGGACCTCGCGATCGTCGCGCGCCAGCGTGACCTCGCGCACGACGCCCGACAGCTCGCGGCGCGTCGTCGCCGACACGAGCGGCATCAGCGCCTGGAGATCGTCCCGCTGAAACACTTCGACGGCAGGCCGGCCGACGGCGCGCGCGCCGAGGCCGAGCAGACGCTCGGCGGCGCCGTTGATCGTCGACACCAATCCATCCGCGTCGAGCGAGATGACGCCCGTCGCGACGCGCTCGAGAATCGTCTCGATGTACCGGCGGCGCGCGTCCACCTCGAGGTTCTTGATTTCCAGCGCGCGGCGCGATTGCTCCAGGCGCATCCGGCTCGTGCCGAGCTCCGCGGCCATCATGTTGAACGACTCGATGAGCGATCCCATCTCGTCGCCGCTCTCAGGCTCGAGCCGCAGGTCCAGCTGGCCTTCGCCGATCGCCTTCGCGCCTTCGGCCAGCATTTGCACCGGCCGTGTGATGCGCTTCGCGAGATAGAGGCCCAGCCACGTCGCGCTCATCAGAATCAGCAGACTGACCGCCAGGAAGATCGACTGATAGACCCCCTGGATCGGCCCTTTGAGGACGCGCAGCCCCTGATAGTTCTCGTACGCGGCCGTCGCACGCAGCGCCCGCAATTGAATGTCGGACGAGAGGAATTGCGAGACGACGATCGCGCCGACGATCGTCTCGTCGCCGTCGCGCACCGGCGATGCCGTTCGCAGCAGCACGCCGCCGCCGTCGAGATCGTCCTGCTGCGCTTCGTCGTGGCCCGACGCGATCGCGCGTGCGGCGAGCCGATCGGCCGGGGGCGGCGCGTGATCGGTGCCGAGATTGGCCGAGCCCACGCCGAACAGATACGACAGATCCGACGGCTCGCCCGGCGCCGTGATCGTGCGATAGACGTCGACCGCACCGTTCAACATGGTCCGCGGCTCGTCCTCGACGAGCGGCGTGAGCGTGGCGACGTCGCCGGCGACGAGGGCCGCGGGCGGCACGAGACGCGCCAGACGCCGCGCGCGAAGCTGCGTGAGCTGCTGGCCGTCGCGATAGTACTGCTGCGCGATCCCCTGCGCGGCGCCGAGCACTTCGTCGACCGGCTCGCTGAACCAGCGCTCGGCGCTCGATCGGATGATCTCGCTGCCGCTGATGAGCACGAGCACGGCCGGAATCAGCGCCATCGCGAGCAGCGCGCCGACGAGCTTGCCGCGGAAGCGGGCGAACGGCGCCGCCGCGCGGCGCTCGACCCAGAGCTTCAGCAGATTGCGGACGAGCACGAACGACAAGGCGACCAGCAGCGCGAGGTCGACGGCGAGCAGCGCGTAGAGCAAGACGTCGGTCAGCAGCGCGGGCGGGAGATCGCTCGATCGATTCGCGATCCAGAACAGCGCCGCAAGGATCGCGACGAGCAGGACCGCAATCGCGCCGAGCAGCCGCGGGCTGTCGAGCAGACGTCGCCGCGCAGCGACAGGCGGCGCGACGTCGGTCGGGCGCAGATACATGGGCTACCGGAGGAACGTGAAGTCGGCGCGGCCCGCGCCGTCGTCGCCGCCGAACGGCCACAGCGACAACGTGCGCCGCGGACTGGCCCTCAAGCGGACCTGCACGTAGTAGTCCGCGTTGGCCTCGAGCCGGTCGCCGGTCGATACGGGCACGCGATCGAACGTCGTCATCCACTCGCGGACGCTGTCGAGATCGTTCGTGCGCTGCGACCACGTGACCTGTCCGTCCTGCGACTTCGAGACCTGATAGACGCCGGTCAGCGTGTCGAGCTTCACGGTCGCCGCGACGGTCACGCTGCCGACGGTGCGATCCCACCAGAAACCGGACGGGCGCTTGAGATCGATCGAGAACGTCATCGTCATCGGCAAGCCGCTCTGGATGACGGCACGGGCGTCGTCGCCGAAGCTCGCGCCCGCCGTGAACGACACGGTCACGTGTCCCTCCGCGACGATCGGCGTCACGTGGATGTCGCCCGTCGAGCTGGCCGTGGCTGCCAGCGTGGCGACCAGCCACGCGGCCGAGAGAGCGCGAGCGCCGATCATTCGCGAGTCCGGAGCAGCGCGTTGAGCTCGTCCTTGAACTCGTCGAGATCGCGGAAGTTGCGATAGACCGACGCGAACCGGACGAAGGCCACCTTGTCGAGCTGTTTCAGCTCCTGCATCACGACGGCGCCGATTTCTTCGGTGGACATCTCACGCTCGGGCCGATCCTGCAACGTGGCTTCGATGCGATCGGCGATGGCCTCGAGCGCCGGGACGCGGACCGGGCGCTTCTCGCACGCTTTCAGCAGCCCGCCCACGAGCTTCTGCCGATCGAACCGCTCGCGCCGGCCGTCCTTCTTGACGACCATGTACGGGATCTCGTCGATGCGCTCGTAGCTGGTGAACCGGCGCCCGCATTCGAGGCACTCGCGGCGGCGGCGAATGACCTCGCCTTCCTTGCTCTCGCGCGAGTCGACCACCTTGTCGCCCAGATTGCCGCAGTAGGGACACTTCACCGCGTCGTTCTCCACGCTCCGGCCGTCATCACGTCACTCGCGCGCGGCCGCCGGCGCTTCCGCCGACCGCGCCTCGGCGCCCATCCGCTGCAGGCCGCGCAGCGTCAGTCCGTCCTGCCACATGAAGAACAGGCCGAGGATCGTGATCGGCACGAACGACACGGCGTGCAGCACGATCGCCGCGGCCGCCGCGGCGCTCTCGGGCGCGCCGAACAGCTGCGTCATCGCCAGTTTGTACATGTAGTGAAATCCACCCGCGCCACCCGGCGTCGGCGCGGCCACGCCGACGGCCAGATAGCCGACGACGAGGAACGAGCCGATGAACGGCAACGTCAAATCGAACGCTCGTGTCGTCAGCCAGATGCCGAGCGCGAGCGACAGCCACAGCGGGATGGACCACGCGAACGCCAGAATCAGATGCGCCGGGCTGCGCAACACACGCAGGCCTTCGACGAACGTGCGCACGAAGCTCGTCACGATCGAGGCGGCGCGCGCGGGCAGCACGCGCGTCAGCCGCGCGGTCAGACGCGCCATCGGCTCCGGATGGCCGGCCAGCACCACCAACACGACGACCGCCGCGGCCGCAGCGAGGCCCGCCACGACGCCGGCGCTCCGGATCTCCGTGCTGACCGCCGCGCCGAGCACGACGATCCCCAAGCCGAAGATCAGCAGCACCGTGATCATGTCGAGGATGCGCTCGACGATGATCGTCGCGAACGCGGATGCCGCGTTGAGCCGCTCGTGACGGGCGAGCAGGTACGGCCGGAGCACTTCGCCAATCCGCGCCGGCAGCAGGAACGACGCGGTGAACCCGATGATTGTCGTCCGGAACGCCGGGCCGAATCGCGCGCGTCCGATCGGCGCGAGCAGAATCTGCCAGCGCGCCGCGCGCAGCGCGTACGTCTGCATCGTCACGATGCACGCCAGCGCGATCCACGCCAGATGCGCGTGCCGCGTCGCGTCCCACGCCTCTCTCGGGTTGATGTTCCGGACGAACAACCACACCAGCCCAATCGTCAGGGCGGCAATGAACACGGCGTGCCATGGCACGCGCGCTGACGATGACGACGCTGGCATGATCTCGACGAGTCTAACGTCCCTCGCCCCGCCCCGTGGCGCGGCGCGCTCGGTTCTACTATAGGATTGGCGGCAAGTCCATGGGAAAGCGTGAGTTACTGATTATCGCCGCCTTCGTCTGCGTTGGCATCGTGGCGTACGAGCTCACGGCGCCACCACCGCGCGAGGGCGAGCGCCGCTTCTCCCTGTCGGCCCTCCGCGACGCCTTCCGTCGCGGCGGCGGTCCTGGCGTGCACGCCACGGTCACGCACGAGGGCCTCGTGCCCGCGTCCGCGTCACTGACGGAAATCAGCATCGGCGGGGCGTCGGCGATCATCGTGACCGGCGAGCCGCGCACGGACATCGCATGGACGCTGGCCGTCGACGCGGCGGCGGCCGACGACACGGCCGCGAGGCGCAACGCGGATCAGGTCACGCTCGGCACGGACGAGATGGGATCGATCCTGGCAATGTCGGTCCGTGTGCCGCGCGGCATCCGGCAAATGGCCACGCTGACGCTGCACGTCCCCGCGCGGTTGACCGTTCGCGTCGACGGCGCGCGCCGGGCGACCGTGTCGTCGGTCGGAGCGGTGCGTCTGGACGGTACGGCCGGCGAGGCGAGCGTGCAGCAGATCACGGGCGCGGTGACCGGCACGCATCGCAACGGCGTCATCGCGATCGCGGATGCCGGATCGATCACGCTGACGCTGGCCGGCGCCAACGCGACGATCGATCGGACGCGCGGCGAGACGGCGATCGAGGTCCGCAACGGCGCGTGCCAGGCTCGCGATCTCGCCGGCTCGTTCACGGTCGACGCGTCCAACGCGTCCGTCGACCTCACGCATGCGATGGGCGCCGCTCGTCTCACGATCAACGGCGGCCGCGCAACCGTCGTCGAGCCGCGCGGCGCCGTGCGCGTCGACGCGCGCAACGCGACCGTGTCCGCCACACTCGAGCGCGCCGTGCCGCTGACCACGATCGCGACCGGCGGCGGCGTGCGTCTGACGCTCGCGCGTGAGACGCTGCCGATCGCGATCGATGCCGTCGCGGATCCTGGCACGATCGTCGCAACGGATCTCGGTCTCACGCCAGACGTTCACGATCGTACGGCGACGTTGCGCCACACGTTCGGGAACGACGCGCGCGTCGCGTTGCGCATCGACGGCGGAGAGATTGTGATCACGCGAACGAAGTGATAGGCTTCCGCTTCCCTTCAACTCCACACGCGTCACGATGTCATCTTCGGTTGTGCTCGAAACGAACTTCGACGGTCTGACGCTCGCGCGTCGAGGCAAGGTCCGCGACGTCTACGATCTCGGCAACGAATTACTGATCGTCGCGACGGATCGCATCTCCGCGTTCGACTACGTCCTGGGCTCCGGAATTCCCGACAAAGGGAAAGTGCTGACACAACTGTCGGCGTTCTGGTTCGACCACGTCGGCGATCTCGTCCCGCATCATTGCCTCGCCGTCGACGTCGACCGCTTCCCCGCCGTGACGCGGCCCTATCGCGACGTGTTGCGCGGCCGATCGATGCTGGTGCGGAAGACGGAGCCGCTGCCGGTCGAGTGCGTCGCGCGCGGCTATCTGTCGGGATCGGGCTGGAAGGACTATCAGCGCACCAGCGCCGTGTGCGGCATCGCGTTGCCCGCGGGACTCCGCGAATCGGATCGCCTGCCCGCTGCGATCTTCACGCCAGCCACGAAAGCCGAGACCGGCCACGACGAGAACATCAGCGAGGATCAGGCCGCCGCGATTGTCGGGCGCGAGCAGGCCACGCGCTTGCGCGAGCTGACGCTCGCCATCTACGCCCGCGGCGTCGAGCACGCGGCGACGCGCGGCATCATCATCGCCGACACGAAGTTCGAGTTCGGCGTCGCCAACGGCGAGCTCATCCTCATCGACGAAGTGCTGACGCCGGACTCGTCGCGATTCTGGCCCGCCGATCAGTACGAGGCCGGCACAGCGCAGCCGAGCTTCGACAAGCAGTTCGTGCGCGATCATCTCGAGGCGATCGGCTGGAACAAACAGCCGCCGGTCCCGTCGCTGCCCGAAGACGTCATCGCCCGTACGCGCGAGAAATATCTCGAAGCCTATCGCCGGCTCACCGGCCGAGAGTTGGCGCTATGATGCGCGACGATCTCGCCCAACTCGTGCAGCAGATGATCGACAAGGGCATCCTGTTCGACGATGCCCAGCGCGAGTTCGAGCGGACGTTCATCACGCGCGCGCTCGCGAAGACGAACTACAACGTCTGCAAAGCTGCCAAGATGACCGGCCTGCACCGCAACACCCTCAGCCGGAAGATGAGCGAGTACAAGATCCGCAAGAGCGCGTGACCGGCTGCGGGCCGCGGTCTGCCGTCTGCGGGCAGGACAGCCTCACGAAGATTTCAAAACGTTCAAGGGCGATTGAAGAAATCTCAATCCCGTTTTTGCCAATATCGAAAATCCTCGCATTTTGGCCGACAGACGACGGACGGGACCTTGCCTTTGTCTCGAGGCATGCCGAGAGACCATCGCAAGCTCGAGATTTTCGCGAGCGCCGATCGATTGACGATTGGCGTGTATCAGATCACGCAGCATCTGCCCGACATCGAACGCTTCGGGCTACAGTCGCAAATACGGCGAGCGGCCGTGTCAATTCCGACGAACATCGTCGAAGGTTGCGCCAGAACGTCCCTCGCCGACTATTTGAGGTTTCTGCAGATCGCGTATGGGTCGAGCCGTGAAGTGCTCTATCTTCTCGATCTGGTGCGACGTCTCGCTTTCTTACGAGAAGGCGACGTTGCGCCATTGTTGAAGGACTACGACCGACTCGCCGGCGGCATCTTCGTCGCAATGACGAAGCTTAGAGAGCTGTTGTGAAGATGACGGCGCCGGCCGGCCAGGATGCGCCGGTCTCGTCGGCAGCCTGCACCCGCAGACCGCAGACTGCCGACCGCAGCCCGTCCCGCTCTTGACCTCCCCTTCCCCGCTTTCCTATAGTTAGCAGTCGGCCACAGCGAGTGCTAACAGTCCGTACAGAGGACTGCCAGGCACGGGCCGGATCTTTCAGGGCAGCCCGCCCGGGCATCGGGCGCGGCCGGACACGGAGAGAGGGACAGACATGAAAGTGAGACCACTGCACGATCGCATCATCGTCCAGCGCATCGAGGAAGAGGAACAGCGCGTGGGCGGCATCATCATCCCGGACAGCGCCAAGGAGAAGCCGCAGCAGGGCAAGGTCATCGCGGTCGGCAAGGGACGCATCGAGAAGGACGGCAAGGTGACGCCGCTCGACGTCAAGGCGGGCGACACCGTGTTGTTCGGCAAGTACGCCGGCCAGGAGATCAAGCTCGACGGCGAAGAGCTCCTGATCGTGCGCGAGGAGGAAGTCCTCGGCGTGATCGAAAAGTAGCGCCGGCCGTCCCGGCAGTCAGATTCCTGTTCCCAACGGAGATTCGCAATGGCAAAGCAGATTGTGTACGGAGAGGATTCGCGCCACCAGATCCTCCGCGGCGTCAACGCGCTGGCGGACGCGGTCAAGGTGACGCTCGGCCCCAAGGGCCGCAACGTGGTCATCGACAAGAAGTTCGGATCGCCGACGATCACCAAGGACGGCGTGACCGTCGCCAAGGAGATCGACCTCAAGAACCCGCTCGAGAACATGGGCGCGCAGATGGTGCGCGAGGTCGCGAGCAAGACGTCGGACACGGCCGGTGACGGCACGACGACGGCGACGGTGCTCGCGCAGGCGATCTACCGCGAGGGCCTGAAGATGGTCACCGCGGGCGCCAACCCGATGGAGCTCAAGCGCGGGATCGAGAAGGCCGTCGAGGCGGTGATCACCGAGCTGAAGAAGCTGTCGAAGCCGGTGAGCGGCAACATGATCGCGCAGGTCGGCACGATCTCGGCGAACAGCGACGACACCATCGGCACGATCATCGCGCAGGCGATGGAGAAGGTCGGCAAGGACGGCGTCATCACGGTCGAAGAAGCCAAGAGCATGGAGACGTCGCTCGACGTCGTCGAAGGCATGCAGTTCGATCGCGGCTACCTCTCGGCCTACTTCGTGACCGATCCGGACCGCATGGAAGTGGTCCTCGAGAACCCGGTCATCCTGATCCACGAGAAGAAGATCAGCTCGATGAAGGACCTGCTGCCGCTGCTCGAACAGGTGGCGCGCGGTGGCCGTCCGCTCGTGATCATCGCCGAGGACGTCGACGGCGAGGCGCTGGCGACGCTGGTCGTCAACAAGCTGCGCGGCACGCTGCAGGTCGCGGCCGTCAAGGCGCCGGGCTTCGGTGATCGCCGCAAGGCCATGCTCGAGGACATCGCGATCCTCACCGGCGGCCGGGCCATCACGGAAGACCTCGGCATCAAGCTCGAGAACATCAAGCTCGAGGATCTCGGCCGTGCGAAGAAAGTGACGATCGACAAGGACAACACGACGATCGTCGAGGGTGCCGGCTCGCAGGCGGCCATCGAGGGCCGCGTGAAGCAGATCCGGACGCAGATCGAGGACACGACCTCGGACTACGACCGCGAGAAGCTGCAGGAGCGGCTGGCGAAGCTCGTCGGCGGCGTCGCGGTGATCAAGGTCGGCGCGGCGACCGAGACCGAGATGAAGGAGAAGAAGGCGCGCGTCGAGGACGCGATGCACGCGACCAAGGCAGCCGTCGAGGAAGGCATCGTGCCGGGCGGCGGCGTGGCGCTGCTCCGCTCCGCGAAAGCGATCGATGGGTTGAAGCTCGAGGGCGACCAGAAGGTCGGCGCGGACATCATCCGCCGCGCGGTCGAGGCGCCGCTCCGCAACATCGCGAGCAACGCCGGCGTCGAGGGCTCGATCGTCGTCCAGAAGGTCAAGGAGTCGAAGGACGCGTCGTTCGGCTACAACGCGTCGACCGACAACTACGAGGACCTCGTGAAGGCTGGCGTCATCGACCCGACCAAGGTCGTGCGCTCGGCGCTGCAGAACTCGTCGTCGATCGCGTCCCTGCTGCTCACGACCGAAGCGATGGTCTCGGAGATTCCGGAAGAGAAGAAGGAAGCTCCGGCGCCTGGCGGCCCGGGTGGCATGGGCGGGATGTACTAACGAAGTTAGAAGACAGACGCCCGAAGTAACGAAGACGGCCCGGTCGGCATCTGCCGCCGGGCCGTTTTTTTGTGCGCTCAGTCGTCGTAGTCGGCGGGCTTCAGCCCGCCGGAGCCCGCTCGAGCCTTCTTCAGTGCAACCGGAAATCCAGCTCGAGCTGAACGATGATCGCGACCGGCTTGTTGTCGCGATCGCGCGCGGGACGGAAAAGCCACTGCCGGGCGGCCTTGATCGCTTCCTGGTCGAGCCCGTACAGCCGATCGAGTGAGCGAATGACGCGCACGTCGCTCACGAGACCGTGCTCGTCGACGACGGCCTCGAGCAGCACGGTGCCCTGAATCTTTGCACGCATCGCCTCGGTCGTATAGGCGGGTTTGACGTCCTGCAGGATCTGCGGATTCTGAATACCGGCACCGGGACGATAGGCGTTGCCGCCGAATCCTGCCAAGCTGCCCGTCCCCACGCCGCGACCATTCCCCGCGCCGAGGCCGCCGCCATTCCCTCCGCCGCCATAAGCCGCCAGTGACACGGCGTTCGCGCCGGTTGCCTGCACGACGTCCGAGTTCGTCGTCATCACCGGCGCCGTAAGCGTCGGGATCGGCGGCGGCGGCGTCACGGGTTGCGGAGGCGGCACGACCGGAACGGGCTCAGGCGGCTTCGTCTTCGGAATCGAGATCGGCTTCGGCGGCGCGGGCGCGGGGCTGCCGCCACCGCCGCCACCGGGACCCGCTTCCTGGAGATACACCATCCTCAGCGGCGTGTTGTCGACGACCGCCTGCTGAATCTGGCCGCGGTAGTGGAAGATCAGGATGACCAACAGCAGGAGCAGTGCGTGAATCGCGAGCGTGGCTGCGGTGGCGCCGAGCGCGCGCTTGGCCTGTTGCTCGTCGTGGCTCCCGAACATCGACCGGCCGGCAAGCCAGCCGGACGAGACGACAGGGCCAGTCGGCCGAGTCTGTTCAGGCGGCGTCGAGGTCGGCTGATGCGGCGGCGTGACGCTCATGGGCGCTGTGTGGAACTGATGACAGTATACCCGTCTACGCGAACAGGCACAGGAGACCGTGCAAGGGCGATGCCTCGCCGGACGCTCCGGCCGTCATTGTCCATTTCCCGTGTCGCTGCGTCTTTGGACGCCGGCCGTCCTCCGCCGGCCGCGGTGGTCCTGCGGCGAAAGGTGTACAATCGGCAGCACGCCTATTCCGGCAGGAGTTGCTCATGCGCCTCGGTCTTCCTGAACTGCTCATCATCCTCGCCATCGTGATCCTGATCTTCGGCGCGAATCGTCTGCCGGAGCTCGGCCGCGGCATCGGCAAGGGCATCAAGAATTTCAAGGACGCCAGCAAGGAAGGCGCCGACAAGGACTAACGGCGCTTCCGGCGCGTCGCGTTCTTGAACGCACGCTCCCGCTTGCCGGGACGTCCGCTCCCCTTCCGCTTGCGGCCCTGTTCCTTCCGGTCTTCGACCTTCGATCGCCGTGTATTCGGCCGCGCCGATCGGCGCACGGCCTCCAGAATCTCCGACAACCCGAGATCGATCTGACGCCGCTCCAGGTCCACGCGAATGACCTGGACCTTGACGCGGTCGCCGAGCCGATAGACGCGGCCGTTCGCCTCGCCGCGCAGCACGTGCGCGCGCTCGACGAACCGGTAGTAGTCGTCCGCCATCGTCGAGACGTGCACCATGCCCTCGACGAAGTGCTCGATGAGCTCGATGTAGAGGCCGTACGCGCTGACGCCTGTGACGTAGCCCTCGAACTCGTCGCCGACCTTGTCGGCCATGAACCGGACTTTCTTCCACTGCACGAGCTCGCGCTCGGCGTCGGCTGCGCGGCGCTCACGCTCCGACGTGTGGCGCGCGATCTCCGGCAGGTCTTCCGTCAGCTCCGCGCGGCGTTCCTCGCTCGCGCCATGCCGGGCTTCGCGCAGGACGCGGTGAACGACGAGGTCGGGATAGCGGCGAATCGGCGACGTGAAGTGCGTGTACGCCTCGGCCGCGAGGCCGAAGTGGCCGAGGTTCGCGGCGTCATAGCGCGCCTTCTGCATCGTGCGCAGCATCAGGAACGCGATCGACTTCTCTTCCGGCTTCCCGTGGATCTTCTCGACGAGCCGTTGAAAGTGCCGCGGCTCGATGTCGTGCTGTGACGCAGCGAGCGTGTAGCCGAGCGTCGCGATGAACTCTTCGAACATCTCGACCTTGAGCGGATCCGGCACTTCGTGCACGCGATAAAGCGCCGGCATGCCGACGCGCTCGAGATGCGCGGCGACCGTTTCATTCGCCAGCAGCATGAACTCTTCGATCAGCCGATGTGCCACGTTGCGCTGGGACGCGATGATCCCCTCGACCAGCCCGTCGGCGTCGAGCACGACCTCGGACTCGGGCAGATCGAAATCAATCGCGCCGCGCCGGCGGCGGCGCTCGTTGAGGATGGTGAAGAGCTCGTGCATGCGCTCGAACATCGGCACGAGATCCTTGTACTGTTCGATGAGCTCTGGTTGTCGGTCCGTCAGGATCGCGTTGACGTCCGTGTACGTCATCCGCGCGGCCGAGTGGATGACGCCGTCGTGCAGCTCGTATCGCACCACCGCGCCCGACCGGCGATCGACCTCCATTAGACAGGACTGCACGAGCCGATCGACGTGCGGCTTGAGGCTGCACAGGCCGGTCGACAGCTCCGACGGAAACATGTGTACGGCGCGCTCGGGAAAATACACCGACGTCCCGCGCTCGTACGCCTCGCGATCCAGCGCGCTGCCCTCAGCGACATAGTGCGCGACATCAGCGATGTGCACGCCGAGCCAGTAGTTGCCGTTCGGCAGCCGATCGATCGAGATCGCATCGTCGAAATCGCGGGCGTGCTCGCCATCGATGGTCACGGTCGGCCAATTGCGGAAGTCCGTACGCCGCGCGAGATCCTTCGCGCGCACGACGCTGCCCAATCGCGTCGCTTCCGCGATTGCCTCGTCGCTGTGCGTATCGGGCAGGTTGTACTTGCGAATGATGACCATCGTGTCGACGCCGGGCGCGTCGAGCTGCCCCAGCACTTCGACGATCCGGCCGAGCGCGGGACGCGTCGGCGTCGGCCAGCGCGTGATCTCGGCGGTCACCATCTCGCCCGGCTGCGCGCCGCGCGCGTCGCCCGACGGAATCTGCATGTCGATGACGAGCCGGCGATCGAACGGCACGAGGAAGCCGCGTCCCGCGTCGTCGACGTCGTAGCGCCCGACGATCCGCTGCGCGCCGCGCTCGAGGATGCGCACGATGCGGCCCTCGGCGCGATCCGCGTCGCGGCGATGCTCGACGCGCACGACGACGCGGTCGCCGTGAATGGCCTGATTGAGGTTCGCGCCCGCGATGAAGATGCTCGACGGCTCGCCGTCGATCGGCGTCTCCGGCTCGACGAACGCGAAGCCGCGCGGATTGGTCGACACGCGGCCGACGACGAGGTTCATGCGATCGGGCAGCCCGAAGCGATGCCCGCGCACCTCGACGAGCGCGCCGGACGCGACGAGCGACCGGAGATGGCGTTTGAACGTCGTCCGCGCCTCGCGCGGAATCCGCAGCACCTGCAGCAGCTCGCGCACGGTGGCGGGATGATCGACGTGGTCCCGGATCAACGTCAGGACGTCGGTTTCTGAATACATAGCTCTTTCTGACTGCCGGGTCTGAAGACCCGGCCTACATCTGCTACGGCAGTAGCAAGACCTGAAGGTCCCCGACGTTGGTGCCGGTCGGGCCCGAACGTACGAGCGCGCCGAGACCGTCGAGGAGAGGATAACTGTCATTGTCGGCGAGCGCCGCGGCGACGCGTGCGCTCGCATCTGGACCGAGGCTCGTCCACATGTCGCCGTCGACCAGCGCGCCGGCGGCATCGGTTGGACCATCGACGCCGTCGGTCCCGACGCTGGCGAGCGCCGCAGGCGTTCGGCGCGCCAGTCCTTCGAGCGCGGCGACGGCCAACTCCTGATTGCGCCCGCCACGCCCGTGCCCGCGCACTTCCACCGTCGTCTCGCCCGACGCGATGACGCACGCCGGACGCGCGAGCAGATCGGCGCGCGCCGCGAGCGGCGCGAACGCGGCGCGTGCCTCGCCGATCGTCGGCGGCGCGACGACGGCGACGTGATAGCCCAGCCGCGTCGCGGTCTCGCGTGCCGCGCGCATCGCGTCGTGGCGCGAGGCGATGATCCAGTACGCCGAATCGCGCAGCGCCGGATCGTCGCGGCGAACGGGACCCGTCACCTCGCCGCGCGCGCCACGCTGCAGCCGCTGCAGCGCGGCTGCGGGAATCGTGCCTTCCAGATGCCGCGACGTGATCACCGCCAGCGCGTCGGCGAACGTCGAATCGTCGCCGGCCGTCGGGCCGGAGCCGATGATCGCGGGATCGTCTTCGACCGGCGTGCAGACGTCGGAGATCGCCAGCGTGATCGTCCGTCGCGCCCGCGCCGCGAGCTGTCCGCCCTTGATGGCCGAGAGGTGTTTCCGCACGAGATTCAGCGCGCCGATGTCCAGACCCGCCCTCAGGAGCGCGGCATTCGTCGCGGACTTTTCCTCGATCGTGAGGCCCTCGGCCGGCACCGCCAGCATCGACGATGCGCCGCCCGACAGGAGCACGAGCAAGACGCCATTTTCAGTGCGCGCCTGATCGGCCAGCGCGAGCGCCGCACGGCCCGCGGCTTCACTTTCGGCACCGGGCCGCGGATGCGTCGCCGCGAACGCCCGCCAGTGCAATCCCGCACTGCCGGCCACCGACGCCGTCATCACGCCCGACGAGATGTGCGTGCCGAGCACGTCGTCTGCGCCGCGCGCCATGCCGACGGCGGCCTTGCCGGCGGCGACGATGCGCACACGCGGCTCGCGCGCGAGCTGATCGCTCAGCCCCTCGAGGGCGCGAATCGTCGCACGGCGCGCGTCGACCGCCGACACGGCGGCTGAGACGATGGACGCGAGATGTTGATGGAGACGGGGATTAATGGAGCTGGTCTGGGTCGGTCCAAGCGGACAGCTTGGTGACGAGATCGAACTTCTTCAACAACTCACCCACCATGCGGCAGGCGTCCTCGCGCTGGCAGAGCTGTTCGAGCTGCGCCATGATGCGCGCGAGCGCATCTTCCGCCTGGGTGATCGCGACGTCCGAGTAGTACTCGCGTTGGCGCTCCAGGCACGCATGGTGTTTCAGAAATTCTTCACGATAGAAATCGGCGAGGCACTGACAGGGAGATCCGAACATCGGGTGTGGGTGACCCGAAACGTCGGCGCTTTGCGGGCGACTCTTCAAGGCCATTTCAGCAGGGGGCGATCTCAGTGTAGACAGGACCCCTCCCGCTGTCAATGGAAGTACTCACACTGAGGACTCCCTACCCTAGCCGCGCCTTCAGCAGATCGCTGACAACTTTGGGATTCGCCTTGCCCTGGCTGGCTTTCATCACCTGTCCGACAAGGAACCCGAGGATGTTCGTCCGTCCTGCACGATACTGCGCAACGGCATCCGGATTCTGCTCGAGTGCCGTGGCGGCGAGCGCCTCCAGCGCGGCGGTATCGCCGATCTGGCCCAGCCCCTCGGCGTCGACGATGGCCTTGGCGCGGCGGCCCGTCCCCCACATTTTCTCGAACACGTCCTTCGCGACAGTGCTGCTGATGACGCCCTGGTCGGTGAGGACGACAAGCTCCGCGAGCGCCTCCGGCGCGACCTGGACGATCGCCATGTCGTCGGCGCCGAGATCCTTGAGGCGCCGGCGAATCTCGCCCTGCACCCAGTTGCTCGCGCCTTTCGCCGAGGCCCCGGCCGCGACCATCGTCTCGAAGTAGTCCGCGCCGCCCGCGATCAATCGCACGAGCAGATCCGCGTCGTACTCGCTCAGGCCGTGGACGGCCATCAGCCGCTGTTTGCGCGCTTCCGGCAGCTCCGGCAGCGCGGCACGAATCGTCTCGATCCACGCGACGTCGACGTCGAGCGGCGCGAGATCCGGCTCGGGAAAGTAGCGGTAGTCGTGCGCCTCTTCCTTGCTGCGCATCGACGTCGTCTCGCCGAGGTCGCTGTCCCAGAGGCGCGTTTCCTGCACGACGCGGCCGCCGGACGACACGAGATCGATCTGTCGCTCGATCTCGTACTCGAGCGCCTTCTGCAGATAGCGGAACGAGTTGACGTTCTTGACCTCGGCCTTGGTGCCGAATCTCGTCTCGCCGGTGCGGCGCACCGAGACGTTGGCGTCGCACCGCAGGCTGCCCTCTTCCATGTTGCCGTCGTTGGCGCCGAGCGCGACGAGGATCTCGCGGATGCGCGAAAAGCACTCGGCCGCGTCGGCCGCGGATCGCAGATCGGGCTCGGTGACGATCTCGATGAGGGGCACGCCGCTGCGGTTGAAGTCGAGCGACGTGGCGCGATGCGAGTCCGGCTGGCCGTGATGCAGCGACTTGCCCGCGTCCTCTTCCATGTGGACGCGTGTGATGCCGACGACCGGCGTCTTCGCGCCGGCCGAAAGCGTCAGACGGCCGCCGAGCGCGATCGGCTGCTCGTACTGCGAAATCTGATAGCCCTTCGGCAGGTCCGGATAGAAGTAGTTCTTGCGCGCGAAAACGGACTGTGGCGCGATCGTGCATTCGAGCGCGAGTCCCGCTTTGATCGCCAGCTCGACGGCGTGACGGTTGAGCACCGGCAGCGCGCCGGGCAACCCCAGGCACACCGGACAGACGTGCGTGTTCGGCGGCGCGCCGAACGCCGTCGAACAGCCGCAGAAGATCTTGGTCTTCGTCAGCAGCTGCGCGTGAATCTCCAGGCCAATCACCGGCTCGTACGACATGACGGCACAATGTTACGGTAGATGCAGCCTCGCTGCAGGCCAGCCGTCCGCCCGCCGATAAGCCGATCGCATGCGCCGCGTCGCCTCCGCTCTGCTCGTGTCACTCACCGCGGCCACAATCGCATTCGGCAGCGCGTGCATCACCACGCATCCCACACCGCCTGCCGTCGCGGCGTCGCGGCGCACGTTCGAGCTGCCACACGAGATTCGCGTGCGCGTCGCCGGACGCATCACGTCCGTGCCGCTCGAGCAGTACGTGCTCGGCACCGCGCTCTCCGAAGTCTCACCGGTCGGCGAGCCGCCAGCGACCGTCGAACGGATTTTCGAGGTACAGGCGATCATCGCGCGCACGTACGCCGCCGCACACGTCGGCCGCCACGGCCGCGAGGGATTCGATCTCTGCGACGACATCCACTGCCAGTTGTACGAGCCAAAACGGATCGGCGCGTCGCGCTTCACCGAAGTGGCGCGTGACGCGGTGCAGCGCACGCGCGGCCAGATCCTGACGTACGACGGCAAACCGATCGAAGCCGTGTTTCACGCCGACTGCGGGGGGTATACGGCCGACGCCAGTCAGGTCTGGAGCGGCCCCGCGCTGCCCTATCTCGCCGGCGGCCCGGATGATCTGCCCGCGGGCGCGCATCGCACCTGGGAGACGTCCCTCTCCGCCGATCAGATCCGCAAAGCCTGTAGCGTCAGCGGCACGACGGCCGTCGGCAAACGCGTGACGAATCTCCGCATCGTCGATCGCGACCGGAGCGGACGCGTGCTGACGGTCGACGTCGAAGGCGATCGGACCGTACGGTTGCGCGGCGAGCAGCTCCGGACGCTGCTCAACGACGCGTTCGGCGCGCACACGCTGATGAGCACGCGCTTCACCATTGCGCGCTCCGGCCAGACCTACACGTTCACGGGAAGCGGCTACGGCCACGGCGTCGGCCTCTGCCAGGTGGGCGCGGCCACGCGCGCGCGCCGCGGCGAGTCGATCGACGAAATCTTCGCGGCGTACTTCCCCGGAGCGTCGCTCGCGCAAGCAGTGGAACCGTAGCGGGCGGCGGACCGCAGCCAGTAGTAAAATCTCCCTCATCACGCCGCGCGTCGACGCGACGTAAACGCCCCGAGAATTGTGACGTAATCATGGCAGGAGAGCTTCTGCAGACCTCCACGAGCACCCGCGAAGCCGATGCCCGCGTGGCCGTGGATGTCCGAGCCCTGCAGGCCGCCGGCCGGCTCGACGCGGCGCGCGAGCGGTACGGGGAGCTCGTTGGACGGTATCAGCGCCGCGGATTGCGCATCGCGTTCCACTATTTGCGCAATACGGCGGATGCGGACGAAGCGGTGCAGGACGCCTTCATCAAGGCGTATACGCACCTGGGAACGTTCCGTGAAGAGTTGCCGTTCGAGGTCTGGCTCACGCGCATCCTGATCAATGGATGCCTGGATCGGCTGAAGGCGCGGCGCCGGCGCGAGCGTTGGATCGCCCCGCCCGCCGTGGACGCGGACGGCGTCGAGCGCGATCCCGCGGAGTACATCGCGTCGCGCGGGCCGAGCCCCGAGGACCACGTGCTCGCCGAAGAACGGCGTCGTCAAGTGGCGACGGCGCTGGCGCAGTTGCCGGAGCGGCAACGCATGGTGTTCGTGCTGAGCCACTTCGAAGGCCGGACGTCGCGTGAGGTCAGCGCGATGACCGGGCTGAACGAATCGACGGTTCGTGTGCACTTGTTCCGGGCCATTCGCCGGCTGCGAGGCTTGCTGGCGGTCCGGAGCGGACGGAAGACCGGGTCCGTCGGGAGGAGTCATCGTGCGGCTCGTTGATTGGATGATGCGTCGAGGACATGTGTCGGAGACGGAGCTCGTCAAGGCGCTCTTGACGGGCGATCAGCCGCGGCATCTCGATCGCTGCGATCTGTGCGCCGATCGGGCGGCCGAATTGGGACGCTGGCTGGACGAGGTCAAGGCCGTCGCGGACGCCGAAGTCGATGCGGCATTCCCGTCGGAGCGCCTGGCCGCGCAGCAGGCGCAGATCATGCGCCGGCTCGAGCAGGCCGATGAGCCGGCCCGTGTGCTGGAATTTCCGCGTCAATCGGCGCGCGTTGCGCGCGAGACGCACGGCCGGCGCGTGGCGCCGGCCTGGGTCGGCGTCGCGGCCGCTGCGGGTCTCGTTGTCGGCGTGATCAGCGGCCAGATGACGGCCCGTCACGAGCAGACTGCGACGACGGCGCCGCCGATCGCCGCGATCGATCTCGCGTCCACGCCGGCACCAGCGGCGACGCCGGCCACGCCCGCGAGCCTCAGCGGCGCGCGGCCGGAAGGGCCCTCGCTGCTCGACATGGATCTCGAGGCGTACACGCCGGACACGCTGCGCGTGTTCGACGAGGCGACGCCGCGGCTCATCGCCAGTAGCTACACGACGGTCGCGCGGCGCTAGCGCGGAGCGGCCAGACCGGGGCGACCACAAGGTCGCCCCTACGACTTCCTATCCGTAAGCGCGTCACAGTCCATCCACGCCGTTCTTGACGACCGTCGCCGGCACGCCGGCGACGAGCGCGTGCGCCTCGACGGGCTTCACGACCACGGCGCCGGCGGCGACCACGGCTCCGGCGCCGATCTCCAGATGATCACGCACGACGGCGCCGACCGCGACATACGAGCCTGCACCGACACGAACGGCGCCCGCGAGAATCGCACCGGGGCCGATCGTCACGAACGGCGCCAGCGCGTTGTCGTGTCCGACGTTCGCGCCACGATTCAGCAGCACGTGGGCGCCGACGTGCGTGTGCGACGCGACGATCACGCCCGCGCCCACGAACGTGCCAGCGTCGATCCGCACGCGCGGCGACACGATCGCCGACGGATGTACCAGCGTGCGAAACGCGAACCCGCGATTCGCCATGCGCGCCACGAACGCTCGTCGTCTGGTCGTCACGATCCCGCCGATCAGCGCCACCTCGTCCGGCGCGAATGGCAGTTCGCCTTCCGCGAAGATCCGCAAGTCCGCGTGACGTCTTGCGGCCGGCACGTGGTCGTCCGACACGACGAACCCCGCGACGCGCACGCCCGTCAGCTCCGCCACTTCGAGGACTTCGATCGCAAACGATCCAGCGCCAAGAATCAGCAGCGGTTTCGTATCTGTCATCGTCGTCTCGTCCGCGTTGGCAGCCCGAAGCCTGTGGCCCGAAGCCTGCGCAGGGGCCGCCCTTGTGGCGGCCCAGACCGGGCGACCACAAGGGGCGCCCCTACGGCGTTTCGTCGCAGCCCGTCGCCTGTGGCCCGTAGCCCGGCGACGCCATCAACTCCGTCAACGCGCGATCGTATGCGTCGGCCATCGCCTCGATCGAAAACTGCTCGTCGATCACGCGTCGCGCGTTCGTGCGCACGCGCTGCCGCAGCGCGTCATCGTCGAGCGCACGCGTGATGGCGCGCGCGATGTCTGCCGGTGATGGCGACGAAAAGCAGATGCACGTCTCGTCAGGCCTGATGAGTGCGCTCCGCGCGGTGACACTCGGAGCCACGACGGCCAGGCCGGCCGCGAACGCCTCCATGAGCACGAGCGCGACCGGCTCGTCGAAGATCGACTGAAACAACAGCACGTCGTGCGACGCGTAGAACCCGCGGAGATCCTCGCGCGGCACCGCCGGCAACAGACGCACCGCGTCGTTCAGCTCCAGTCGTGCGATCTGCTGGTCGATCTGCGCGCGGTAGTCGCGAGGCCCATCCGCGCAGATCGCGGTCAAGGTCACGTGACGCGTCCGGCGCAGCACGGCGATCGCGTCGAGGAACAGGTGCAATCCCTTCTCGCGACTGAGCCGGCCTGCCCACAACAGGCGCCCGGACGTGGGCGCTGCAGCGCGCAGCGATCCATCAGTGTTCAACCCGAAATAGATCGTGCGTGCGACGTGCACCGGCAGGCCCGCGCGAATCGCCTCGTCACGCCAGGTATCGCTGGCGAACACCGCCATCCGGACCGTGTGAGGGTCGACAGGCCTGTACATCGACGCGTGCAGGCCGCGCTGACCGATCGTGCGCGCCACTCGCAGCCACGGCGCCAGGCGCAGCTCCACCGCAAGGCCGTTCAGGCTGAGCAGCACGCTGCGCGGATGACGCCGCGTGACGAAGTGTGCGAGTCCCGGCGCCTCGCGTGAGATTACGGCGACGACGACGTCGTACTGACGGTCGTCGAGACGACGATCGATCGCAGCGATGACCGCCGACTGCGCGCGTCCGACGCCCGCGTTGCGAACCACGTGCTGCAGGAGCGTCCGCACGTCGGGCGACAGCGATCGTAGTCGCGGCAGCCATCGGCTGGCACCGGACACCGTCGGGCCCAGCCGGCGCGCATCACGCCAGTCATCGCCCAAGCCGAGCGTCTCCGGCGTGATCGCCAGATCGACGTCCCAGCCGCGCGTCCGCAGGCTCACGGCCAGGTCGCGGAGGGCGATCGGCAAGCCGCCAACGGTCTCGTGTGAAAAGAGCGGACCGCAGATGAGGACGCGGCGATCCGGCCGCGTCATCGCACGCGCGCGCCAACGGGCAGTCCCATGAGCTGCCGCGCTTCGTCCGCCGACGCCAGCGCACGACCGCACGCCGACGCGAGCGTCGCCAGCCGTCGCACGAGCGCGGCGTTGGTCGCGGGCTGCCGCTTGCCAGCGTCGAGATAGAGATTGTCCTCGAGCCCCGTTCGCACGTGTCCGCCCATCGCAACGCCGAGCGACGTCATCGGCCATTGGAAGCGCCCGATGCCGGCCGCCTGCCAGCACGTTCCGGCCGGCAGGCGCTCGACCATCAGCGCGAGGTTGAGCGCCGTGGCGCTCGCCGTGCCGAGCGATCCCAGCAGCAGGTTGCAGACGAAAGGCGGCGCGAGCACGCGGCGGCCAATGAGGTAGTGCGCGTAGTCGATCATCCCGAAGTCGAAGATCTCGAGCTCCGGCACGATGCCGCGCTCGCGCATCGCGTCGGCCAGACGCTGAATCGTGTGCGGCTCGTTGACCGACGCCTGCGTCGGGAAGTTCATCGAGCCGAGCGTCAGCGACGCGAGATCGGGCTTCAGATCGCCGTCGAGATCCAGCACTTCGCTGCGCTCCTCGAAGCGCGTGTGCACGCGCCCGCTCGTCGACACCGAGATCACGACGTCCGGCGCAACGCGGCGTACGGCGCGCACGGTCTCGCGATATCGCTCGAGCGTGTACGTCGGATCGCCGTGCGTGTCGCGCGCATGCAGATGGACGCACGACGCGCCGGCCGCCACTGCGTCGGCGACGTCGGCAGCGATCTCGTCGGGTTGTTCGGGGACCGCGGCATGGTCCCGCCGCCGCGGCACCATGCCGGTGGGCGCGAGCGTGATCACGAGCGGCGATGAAGCAGTCGGGGCGAATGTCACGCGGTTCGGGGGAGGCGAAGAACGCGTCCGGCGGAGATTCTACATGCGGCGGCAGCGGCTCGGAAGCCGTCGTGCGAGTCGAGTACAATCGGCGGGATGCCCGGTGCCCGTCCATGCCGCCCGTGATCTTCCGCAAGGGCCTCGATCTGAAGGCGGCTGTGGCGGGCGAGCTGGCCGACGCGTACCACAGCCATCTCGTCGACGCGATCCGGGCCGACGGCTTCGTCCGGCGATCCGGGCGCCTGACCGTCCATCTCGCCAAGGAGTTCGGCTTCTGCTACGGCGTCGACCGCGCCGTCGACTACGCCTACCAGACGCGCCGCAAGTTCCCGGACATGCGCGTCTTCCTGACCGGGGAGATCATCCACAACCCGCACGTCAACGACCAGCTTCGCGCACGCGGCATCCGCATCCTGACCGATGCGGGCGAGGACGCATCCACGCTCGGGCCGTCCGACGTCGTGATCCTCCCCGCCTTCGGCGTCGCCATCGACGAGCTCGCGCGGCTCGAGGCGCGCGGCTGCACGCTCGTCGACACGACCTGCGGCTCGGTGCTCAACGTCTGGAAGAACGTCCGCCGCTACGCGCAGGACGGCTTCACGTCGATCATTCACGGCAAGGTCCATCACGAGGAGACGCGCGCAACGGCCTCGCAGGCGCTGCACGTGCCGGGCGCGCACTACTTGATCGTGCGCGACGAAGCGCAAGCCGAGATCGTCTGCGCGTTCATCCGGCACGACGGCGACGCGCAGGCGTTCCTCGCCGCGTTCACCGGCGCGGTCTCCCCCGGCTTCGATCCGCATCGCGATCTGCAGAAGATCGGCTGCGCGAACCAGACGACGATGCTGATGAGCGAGTCGCTGGCGATCGGCGAGCGGCTGCGCGACGCGATGCGCGATCGCCATGGCGAGGCGGCGCTTGCCGGCTGCTTCCGTGCGTTCGACACGATCTGCAGCGCGACGCAGGAGCGGCAGGACGCCGTCGTCGAGCTCCTCGACACCTGCCGGCTCGACCTCGCGGTCGTCGTCGGCGGCTACAACAGCAGCAACACGTGCAACCTCGCGCGCATCTGCGCCGAGCGCGTGCCGACGTTTCACATCGCGGATCCGTCGTGCCTGCTCGACTCGGGCGAGATTCGCCATCGGCCCATCGGCGCGCCGTCGACGAGCGCCGTGCCGGAGACGATGACGCGGAACTGGCTGCCGTCCGGCGACGTAACTGTAGGCTTGACGGCTGGTGCCTCAACCCCCAATAACATCGTGGGCGACGTCGTGGAACGGCTCGAGCGGCTCGCCAGCGGCGCGTAAACGGTCGAATGGCCGTGAGCGTAAGTCTAGGCGTGACTGGCAGAAAGCTCCGTTTTTCAGCGGGATTGGCAGCGGCGGTGTTGACGATGGCGCTCGGCGCCGCTGGCGCGCACGTGGCGGCCCAGGGGCAGGGACCGGGCCCAGGCGGCATGCAGGGCCGGCCGCCCGATTTGAGCCGGTCGAAGTGGTGGAACGACGCGGAGGTCCAGAAGGAGCTGGGGCTGACGGCCGACAAGGTCAAGCGCATCGACGATTTCTTCGAGCGACGCAGCAAGGACATGAAGCCGATGGCCGACAAGTTCCAGCACGAGCGAGAAGTGCTGGACGCGATGACGCGGGCGGCGACGGTCGACGAAACGACATACGCGTTGCAAGTGCAGGAGGTCCAGGGCCTCTTCGCGCGGCTCGGCGAAAGCCGAACGGTCATGCTCTATCGCATTTATCGCGAGCTTCAACCCGAGCAGTACAAGAAACTGCAGGAGATTTTTGCCCGGCGCGCCGCCGCTCAAAATGCGGCCGGCAACGGCAAGTAGCGCCGGGAATAGCGCCCCGTACAGATGGCGGCGGTGAGGACCGCCTCCGAGGAGTGAGAACGGCAATGATGCATGGATTGCGCAATCCGAAGATGTGGGCGCTCGCGATGGTCGCGAGCCTGGCCGCGGCGCCGGCCCTAGCCCAGCAGCCGCCAGCCGCACCGCCGGCCACGCCACCGGCGGCACCGGCGCCAGCCCCTGCCGCACCGGCAGCGGTGCCGGAGCAAAACGTCGATCATTACGTGGTCGGCTCGGCCGTGCCCGAAGTACAGCCGGGTACGAAGATGCTGAATCTCACGCTCGAGCAGGCGATGGAGATGGCGCTCGAGAACAACCTCTCACTCAAGGCCGCGCGGCTGACGCCGCAGACGGTGGACTACCAGTTGGCGTCTGCGAGAGCGGCATTCTTGCCGCAGGTGACGGGCTCGTACAGCTATCAGAACGCCGCTCAGGCGAACAACGACTCGAACTATCTTGTGTCGAGCTTCAACAGTACGACCGGGAACTACCAGGCACAGGTCACCAAACTCATGCCGTGGTTCGGCGGCCGCTTGACGGGCGGATTCACAAGCAACAAGAGCCTCTCGACGAATCCGAGGATCTTTCCGAACCCGACATTCCGCTCGGGTGGATCGTTCTCGTATACGCAGCCGCTGCTGCAGGGGCTGCGAATCGATGACACGCGCAACCAGGTTCGGACGCTCGGCGTCCAGCGTCAAGTGGCCGATCTGCAGTTGACGACGACCATCGAGAACACGAAGGCGAGCGTCCGCACGGCGTATTGGAATTTGCGCCAGGCGATCGAGCAGATCGAGATCCAGCGTCGTTCGTTGGATCTCGCGAACCGTCTCTTCCAGGACAACCAAACGAAGGTCGACATCGGCACGCTCGCGCCGATCGAGACGACGACGTCCGAAACGCAGGTTGCGAACGCCGAGCAGGCGCTGCTCCAGGCGCAGACGCAGTGGGTCACGGCCGAGCTTGCGCTCAAGCAACTGATCGCCAGCGGCCCGGACGATGACGTCTTCAAGGCGACGACGATCAATCCCGTCGAAACCGCCGCATTGTCGGTGCAGAGCGTCGACATTCCCGCCGCCGTTCAGTCGGCGATTGCGGCGCGGACGGATCTCGTCGAAGCTCGTCGCAACATCGACATCAGCCGGATGAACCTGGAAGTGACGCATGAGTCGACGCGCCCGCAGCTCAATCTGCAGGCGGGATATAGCGTGTCGGGTCAGAACGCCGGCGTCTTCGACGATGCAGGAAACCCGATTGGAGTCACGGGATACGGCGCAGCGTTCAACCAGGCATTCGGATTGGACTTGCCGACGTGGAACGTACAGTTCAACGTGACCTATCCCCTGTTCATGCGCGCCGCGAAGGCCAACTACGCGCGCGGCCAGATCCAGGTCGACCAGTCGATCGCGAGCCTGAAGGCGCAGGAGCTGACGGTCACGGCTGACGTCACCAATGCGGGCCTCGCGGTCGAGAACTCGTACAAGCAGTACCAGGCCGCGCAGAAAGCGCGCGAGGTCGCGGAAAAGAACGCGTCGGCCGAGCAGACGCGCTTCGACGTCGGCATGTCCACCAACTACAACGTCGTCCAGGCGCAGACCAACTTGACGACGCAGCGGTTGACGGAGCTGCAGGCGCTGATCCGGTATCTGAACGCGGTGGCGGAGTTCGATCGCATCCAGCGCGTCGGCCGCTAGACGCGAGCCACATCGAAGTGCAGAGGGCCGCGGTTGACGAGCCTGGTGACGCACGCTGTCACCGGACCTCGCCGGCCGCGGCCGTCGCGTGTACGGCCCTGGCGGAGTGGCCAAACCAGCCCGTCGGGCTCCCGGAGAATTTCACGAAAACGTCAATAACGACGGCCGTCATCGGTGCTGAACTGGATGCAGGGCCCAGACGTGGGCGGTCGCACGGCGCGCGTAAGATAGGCGGATGCCTTGGTCGCGCCAACGTCGGCCGCCCGAGAGCCGCGAGCGTCGACCGGAGTAATCACGGGCGCGGCGGCTGTCGTAAAGACGCCATCGGGCCGGCGATTGTCGCGTGCGTCCGCCAGTCGGACGGCCGGAATGTGGTGACCGAAGGTCGCCGCGTTCGTCACGAAGTTGAAACGGATTGCGCCGAGGGGCGGCGCACTCGAACGGTGAGCAAGCCCACTAGAACACGATCATGAGAAAACTGGTAACGGTGCTGATTGTCTTGGCGGTGGCCGGTGGCGGCGGCTACTACTACTACCGGAGCACGCAGTCGCAGGAGAAGCCGACGGTCAACCAGGTGACGATCACGCAAGGCACGATCGTCGAGGAAGTCCAGGCGACCGGCACGCTCGAAGCCCTGCGCACGGTCACGGTCGGCCCGCAGGTATCGGGCACGATCGTGTCGCTCGAGGGCGTCGACTTCAACCACATCGTGCACAAGGGGCAGGTCGTCGCCCGCCTTGATCCCTCGCTGCTGCAGGTGCAGGTCGACATCCAGAAGGCGAACATCGAGCGCCAGCAGACGGATATCGACAGCCAGAAGGTGCAGCTCGAGAACGACGAGCGGACGCTCGCCCGCACGAAGGAGCTCGCCGCCAAGGGCCTGGTGAACCAGACCCAGCTCGAGGACGCCGACCTGCAGGTGAAGACGCGGAAGGCGCAGATCGAATCGGCTGAGAAGCAGCTCGTGCAGGCGCAGGCCAACCTCGCACAGGCCGAGCTCAACGTCTCCTATACCGAGGTCAAGTCGCCGATCGACGGCGTCGTCGTCGATCGCAAGGTGGACATCGGCCAGACGATCCAGTCGAGCATGAACATCACGCCGTTCTTCACGATCGCGACGGACCTGACGCACCTGAAGCTGACAGCGGCCGTCGACGAGTCGGAAGTCGGCAAGCTGAAGCCGGACATGGAAGTGCTCTTCACGGTCGACGCGTTTCCGAACGAGACGTTCCGCGGCACGGTCAATGCGGTGCGCCTCAACGCCCAGACCCTCAACAACGTCGTCACCTATCCGGTGTGGATCGACGCGCCGAACCCCGAGTTGAAGTTGAAGCCGAGCATGACGGCCAACGTGCGCATCGTCGTGTCGCGCGCCGAGAACGTCATCCGCGTGCCGCTGCAGGCCACGCGCTTCCGTCCGACGGCGGACATGTATACGGCGCTCGGCTTGACGCCGCCGGCCAACGAGGGCCGCGGCACGGGCGGCGGCCGGCGCGGACAGAACGGTGCGGGAGCGGGTGCGGCTGGCGATGCGGCGGCCCCGGCGTCCGGCGTGCGCAATCAGAACGCGACGCCGGGAGCCGGACAGAACGCCGCCAATGCCGGAGGCCAGGGCGCCTCGATGCGGCGCGGCAACGGCAATGGCAACGCGGCGCCGACGGGCCAGATGGCCGCATCAGCCGCCAACGGCCAGAACGGCAACGGCAATGGCTTCCGCAATGGCGGCGGCTTCGGCCGCGGCGGGTTCGCGAATCTGTCCCCCGAGGAGCGCGAGCAGCTGCGCGCGCAGTTCGCGCAGAACGGCGGGTTCCGCCGTGGCGGCGGCCGCGGCACAGGCGCCGGCGGCAACGGCGCCAATGGCGGCCAGACACCGCTGACGGGCGCGGCGGCACTCGCCGCCTCACGCCAGAGCAACGACAGCGATCAGACGATCGACGAGCTCTTCACGACGACGGCGGCTCCGCGGACGCCGGCGCAGGTTTACACGTGGGACGAGGCGAACAAGAAGCTGACGCCGATTCGCGTGGTCACCGGCATCGCCGACACCCAGTACGCCGCGCTGCTCTCGGGTGACTTGAAGGTCGGCATGCAAGTGGTCACCGGCATCAGCCTGCCGCAGACGTCGGCGCAGCGGAACCAGAACAACATCTTCGGCCAGCAGCCTGGCCGCGGGTTCGGCGGATTGCAGCCGGGTGGACCTGGCGGCTTTGGTGGTGGCGGATTTGGCGGCGGTGGTGGTGGCCGCGGCGGTCGTTAGCCTATGGCGAGCGCGAGGCGCTTCGAGGACGTTCGAACCGCCTCGCTCGCTCAATCGTGCCAGTTGGCATCCACGCGAACGAAGGAGTTGAGCTCGTGCCCGTCATCGCGGTGAAAGACCTCACCAAGATCTACCGAATGGGCGACCATGAAGTCCGCGCGCTGCGCGGCGTGTCGCTCAGCATCGAAAATGGCGAGTTCGTCGCCGTCACGGGTCCGTCAGGATCCGGCAAGTCGACGTTCATGCACATCACCGGCTGTCTCGACCGGCCGACGAGCGGTGTGTACGAGCTCGACGGCCGCGACGTGTCCAAGCTGTCGAAGGACGAGCTGGCGCGCGTGCGCAATCAGAAGATCGGGTTCGTCTTTCAGGGCTTCAACCTGCTGACGCGCACGACGGCGATCGACAACGTCGAGCTGCCCCTGCTCTATCGCAACACGAACGGCTTCAAGGCGCAGGAGCGGCACAAGCGTGCGCTCGCCGCGCTCGACGCCGTGGGTCTCGGCCAGCGCTACCATCACACGCCGAACCAGCTCTCCGGCGGCCAGCAGCAACGCGTCGCGATCGCGCGCGCGCTGATCAACGAGCCGTCGCTGATTCTGGCCGACGAGCCGACGGGCAACCTCGACACGCGCACGAGCATCGAGGTCATGGGCATCTTCCAGCGGCTCAACCGCGAGCGCGGCATCACCGTCGTGCTCATCACGCACGAGATGGACATCGCCGAGTACGGCTCGCGGCTCATCCGTTTCCGTGACGGCCGTGTCGTCGCCGACCAGCCCGTGCTGCACCGCCGCGACGCCGCCGAAGAGCTCGCCGCGTTGCCGCCGCCCGAGCCCGATCAGATTCCGCCGCCGGCCGACGCCGACGCGCACGCCGCGGCACATTAGACGAGATTACGAGGCCTTCGATGTCCATCCTCATGACGTTCCGCATCGCCTTCAAGGCGCTCGCGCGCAACAAGATGCGTACGGCGCTCACCATGCTCGGCATGATCATCGGCGTCGCCGCGGTCATCGCCGTCGTGGCGCTCGGCACCGGCGCGCAGCAGATGATCGAAGATCAGGTCAAGACGGCCGGCACCAACCTGATCACGATTCTCGCGGGCAGCGTCAATACCGGTGGTGTGCGCAGCGGCGCCGGCAACAGCTCACGTCTCACGCCGGAAGACGCGCAGATGCTGCGCGATCTGCCTGAGATTCAGTACGTTGCAGAGAGCACCGGCACGCGCACGCAGGTCATCTACGCGAACCAGAACTGGAACACGCAGGTCGAAGGCACGAATGTCGATCTGCCGGCTATTCGCTCGTGGGGGCTCAAGTACGGGACGTTCTTCACCGACGAGGACGTCAAGTCCGCGGCCAAGGTCGCGGTGCTCGGCTCGAACGTCGCGGACACGCTCTTCGGCGAGGGCACCGATCCGACCGACAGCCAGATTCGCGTCCGCAATCAGATCTTCCGCGTGCTAGGCGTGATGGAGTCGAAGGGCGCGGGCGGCGGCGGCATCAACATGGACGACCAGATCTTCGTGCCGTACACGACGGTGCTGAAGAAGCTGACCGGCCAGACGTTCATCCAGCGCATCTACGCGTCAGCGGCCTCGGCCGACGACGTGAACAACGCGTCGGCGGCGATTACGGCCGCGCTGCGGACCGCGCACCAGACGGCGCCGGGTGAAGACGATTTCACCGTCCAGACGCTGGACGACATCGTCGCCCTGCGCACACAGACGACCAACACGATGCGGGACCTCCTCGCCGGCGTCGCCGGCGTCTCGCTCGTCGTCGGCGGCATCGGGATCATGAACATCATGCTGGTGTCCGTGACGGAGCGCACGCGCGAGATCGGCCTGCGGCTCGCGATCGGCGCGCGCAGCTCCGACGTGCTGCTGCAGTTCCTGCTCGAGGCGATCGCGATCAGCATCGCCGGCGGCGGAATTGGCATCGTCATGGGCTACCTCGTATCGGAGTTGTTGCGGGTCTATCAGGGGATGGCCACGTCCGTGCCGTTGAACGCCGTCGTCATGGCGGTGTTGTTCTCGGCGGGTGTCGGGATTTTCTTCGGGTTCTATCCGGCTCGAAAGGCCGCGGGGCTCGATCCGATCGACGCCTTGCGCTTCGAGTAGGAGCACGGCGCTCGGCGCGGCAGGCGGCCGCGCCGATTTTTCGAGGAGCATGTCTTATGCGACGGATGACAGCGATACTGGGCGCGGCGGCGATGGTCGTGTTGACGGCCGGCCTGCTCGCGCAGGCGAAGGCGAACTTCGCCGGCAAGTGGACGCGTGAGGCCCCCGCGGGCGGCGCGATGCAGGGCGGCGGCGGCCGTGGCGGCGGCCGCGGCGGGTTCGGTCAGGAAGCGACGATCACGCAGGACGCCTCGACGATCACGATCGAGTACATGCAGGGCGGTCAGAACCCGACGCCGCAGAAGCGCGTGTACAAGCTCGACGGATCGGAGAGCAAGAACACGATGACGTTCGGCGGCAACTCCGTCGAGCAGACGTCGAAGGCGGCGTGGGAAGGCGACAAGCTCGTCATCACCACGACGACGCAGTTCGGCGAGACGAAGCAGGCGCTGTCGCTGGTCAACGGCGATCTGCACGTCGACTCGACGAACCCTGGTCGCAACGGCGGTGAGCCGACGACGACGTCGATCGTCTACAAGAAAGCGTCGTAGCGCCTCTCGCGCTCGTGCGAATCGAAGGCCCGGCGATTCCGCCGGGCCTTTGGTTTGTACGTCGGATGGCGGGCCGCCACGGGGGCGGCCCCTACACAGCGGTCGGTGACCATCCGTAGGCGCGGCCCCCTGTGGCCGCCCGCCGATGGCCGCGCCGGGATTTCGACAACTCGGCGCCGATCGGCCGGCCGAAACACCGGGGGAATGCGCGACGATTGGCGCGTCTGCCTCGCCATTCCGCTGGCGCGGACCTTGCCGTGCACGAGGACATGTCATTCCCCGCTCTGACGTCCGAGGCCCCGGCCGTCTCCGATACGACGTCGTGCGAGGCCATCCTCGCCGGCATCACCGCGCTCCCGTCGGATTGGCACCGCGCCGGAACCATGTCGGCCGATGTGCTCGCCGCCATGGTCCGGCTGCTGGGGCCGCACGTACGGCGATCCGTCGAGACCGGCGCCGGAAAGACGACGCTGCTCCTGTCGCATTTGAGCGCGCGCCACACCGTCTTCGCGGTCGACGGCGGCAAGAGCCTGACGGTCACGCGGCGCAGCCCGCTCTTGAACGTCGACCGCGTCGAGTTCGTCGACGGCCCGACGCAGCGCACGCTTTTTGACTATCACTTCGCCGAGCCGCTCGACGTCGTGCTCATCGACGGCCCCCACGGCTATCCGTTTCCCGAGATGGAGTATTGGGTGCTCTATCGCCACATCCGCGAAGGCGGCTGGCTGATCGTGGACGACATCCACATCCCCACGATCCATCGGCTCTTCACCTTCCTGCGCGAAGAGCCGATGTTCGAGCTCGTCGAGACCGTGCAGTACACCGCGTTCTTCCGCCGCACGGCCGCGCCGCTCTTCGATCCGTATTGCGACGGCTGGTATCGTCAGCCCTTCAACACGGCGCGCTTCCCCGCCAAAGCCGCCGAAGAACCGCGCCGATCAGTGGAGGACTATCGCGCGCGGCTCGTGCCTCTCATCCAATCGTGGAACGCCTCTGGCGCGCGAGTCGCCGTATTCGGCATCGGCCAGCACACGCACCGGTTGCTGCGCATGGTTCCTGAGCTGCTTTCGCTGCCGGTCGTCGCGTTTCTCGATTCCGATCCGGGCCACGCGGGCACGACGTATCGCGGCGTGGCGGTCAGAACGCCAGACTGGGCCGACGGGCATTGCGACGTCGTGCTGTGCTCGTCGTTCGCGCACGAGCTGGCGCAGATGGCGATGCTGGATCATGCCCGCGTGAAGGTCGTTCCGTCGCACCTGCGGCCGACATCGTAGGGGCGGCCCCTACGATAACGCAGCGAGCAGCTCCCGCGCGGTCTTGCCTGTTACGGGATCGCTGACGTCCGGCGCGATCTCGACGAGCGGTTCGAGCACGAACCGCCGCTCGCGAAAGCGGGGATGCGGAAGCGTGAGGTCGGCGCGATCGAGGATGAGATCGCCGTAGAGAATCAGATCGAGATCGAGCGTCCGCGCCGCGCGATGTCCCTGCCGCACGCGCCCGCGCTCCCCTTCCAGCCGCAGCAACTCCGCGAGCAACGCTTCCGCCGGCGTCGTGGTCGTTCCCACGACGACGGCGTTCAGATACGTCGGCTGCGCGTCCGGCACGCCGACCGGTTCAGTTTCGACGTAGGACGAGACGCGGAGATCGGACAACAGATTGCGAAGACGATCGACCGCCCAATCAAGATGCGCGCGGCGATCGCCGAGATTCGACCCAAGCGCGACGACGACGCTATTCAATCCACCGCACGGCCAGCACGCCGTCACCCGTGCCGTCCTTGCCGGGCCCGTTCGAGCGGCGGCCAAGCAGATCCTCGCGGCCGGCGATCATCTGATCGAAGAAGCGCTTGTGCTCCAGCGCCTCGCCGAGAATCACCTGCAGCATGTTGCGATGGCGCGCGTTGGTGACTGAGCCGAGCCGCGGCCGCCACGCGGCGACGAAGGCATCGGCCGCGGCCGCGTCCTCGCGGACGAGCGGCAGAAAGTCCGCTTTCTTGCCGGGCGTCCCCAGCGCGGGTTCCGCAACGGTGGCTGGCGTGCCGCCGAGCTCGGCGATCGCCGCCTCGAGCCAGGACAGATGGACGTCCTCGCGCGAGATGATGTTCTGGTACGCGTTGTTGAAGTCGTAGTCGCTGACGAAACGCGCGACGGCGACGTGCCGCTGGCGCTGCGTCAAGCGCTCGCGATGGAAGTCGATCAGCGTGGTGAGGAGTTCGTTGGCGCTCACGAGTTCTGCTTTTGTTTGCAGGTGATGCACACCCGCGTCCACGGAATGGCCTCGAGCCTGGCCGCGGCGACGGGCTCGCCGCAGTCCCGGCAGATGCCGTAGGTGCCCTTGTCCATGCGCACGAGGGCCTCTTCGATCGCTTGCAGGATCTTCGCGTCGGTCTGTTTCAGCTTGAGCGCGATGTGGACTTCGTTGTTGCCGCTGGCCTGATCGGCAAGGTCGCCCTGACGACTGTTGACGTCCATCGACTCCGGTAACGGCCGCGTTCCGGTGGAGGTCGCGAGAATCTCGCCGCGCTTGCGCAGCAGCGCATCTTTCAGCTTCGCCAAGAGGGCGTCGTCGAGCACTTTGTCCGTCATCGCAAGATGGCGCTCCGTCCCGCCGTTCCAGCCCAAAATGATAACACCCTACTGCTCGCCTCGCAGCGTGGCCAGCGGCTTCTTGAACAGGACGTCGAGGCTCGCGAGGACGCCGATGGCGCAGACGGCCACCGCGGTCAGGCCAATCCCTGCCGCGAGAAGGCCTCCGAGCGGCTCCCAGGCGATGTGAAAGAGATAGCGCGACAGCGCCCACGACAGGAGCAGGCCGCCGCTGGCGCCGAGGACGCCGGCGAGCAGCCCGAGCAGGCCGTATTCGGTCGCGAGCATGGCCGCGACGAGACCGGTGCTTGCGCCGAGCGTCCGGTAGATGGCCGCCTCGTAAACGCGCTGGAATTTCGTCATGGCCACGGCGCCGACGAGAATGAGCACGCCTCCGGCCAGCGTCACGAGACCGACGATCGTCACGCCGAGCGTGACGTTGTCGACGACCGTCTTGATCGTGGCGATCACGTCGCGCACGTCGATCGCCGACACGTTCGGCGCGGCCCGTACCAGATCGCGCTGCAGCGCGCCACGCTCCGAGGCGTCGTCGTGGACCTGCACGAAGCCGACGTAGCTCTGCGCCGCGCGCGAGACGGCCGGCGCGGGCCGCAGCACGAACACGAAGCCGCCGTTCTGCGAGTCGTCCCAGGCCACTTTCCGGACGCTCGTGATGCGCGCGCGCACCGGCACGCCCGCCAGATCGAACCGCACGACGTCGCCGATCGACAACCCGGCCTCGTCGGCCAACTGCTGTTCGACGGAGACGTCCGTGTCGACGACATTGGACACAGGCACGTCGAGCGGTGACGTCCAGAACCGTCCGTCCGTGATCGTCTCGTTCGATTCGAGCGACGTGCGGAACGTCAGCCCGAATTCGCGGCTCAGCCCGCGACGCGTCCGGACCGCGTCGACCGTCGGCAGATCGATGTTCGCGCCGCTCACGGCGACAATGCGGCCTCGCACGAGCGGCACGATGCGAGCGGGCGCTCGCAGATACGGAGCGACGGTCTGTCGCACGCGATCGATCTGATCGCGCTGGATGTCGATCAACACGAAGTCCGGCGAGCTCTGTCCCACCTGAATCGACAGCTCGCGCAGCAGCGTCGCCTGCATGGCGCGCACGCCGACAATGAAGAAACAGCCGAGCCCGACGCTCATGACGATGACGCGCGTCTGATTGCCGGGGCGCGCGAGGCTGATCGTCGCGTGCCTGATTGCGACGCGTGACGATCGCGCGAGCGGCGCCGTCAGACGCACGACGACGATGCTCGCGAGATACAGCACGGCCGCCACGACGGCCAGCGCGAGCGATACGTACGCCCCCGCGCGGATCGAGCCCGCCTGCCACATCGCGACAAGGGCGAGGGTGGCGAGGGCAGCCGCGCCGGCGCTCCACGTCCGCCAGTCGCGGCGCCCGACCGTCCCGCTCGTCTGCGCGCGCAGGAGCAGCAGCGGTTTCACACTGCGGATCTCGAGCAACGGCACGATCGCGAACAGCAGCGACACCAGCAGGCCGACTGCGACCCCTTGTACGACCGCGGACGAGGTCACCGGCACGTGGGTGACGCCGAGCGCTTCGAGCGTTGCCGCCGGAATGGCGAAGAGCGCGGCTGCCGCGAGGCCGATGCCGAGCACGCTGCCCGCCGCGGCGAGCGCCAGCACCTGCAGCGTCGAGATCGCGAGCGCGCTGCCGCCCGACGCGCCGAGACACTTCAGCACGGCGATGCCGCGGATCTTCTGCTGGACGATGACGCGCGTGACGCTCCACACGCCGAGCCCGCCGAGCACGACGACGGCGAATCCGACGAGGCTGAGATAGTTCTCCGCGATCGACAGGTTTTCGCCGATGCGGTCCTCGAGCGTCTGCCACGAGCG